>CALXDZ010000076.1 GCA_944387205.1 uncultured Oscillospiraceae bacterium | reverse complement strand
GCCTTCTGCCCGACGGCAAAACAGCGGTGGTGGAGATGGCTGCCGCCGCGGGACTGCCCCTGGTAGGAGGAAAGGGCGACCCCGAGCGCACCACCACCTACGGCGTGGGGCAGCTGATGGCCGCGGCAGTCAAGGATGGCGCCAAGCGTATTGTGGTGGGCCTGGGCGGCAGCGCCACCAATGACGGCGGCTGCGGCGCGGCGGCGGCCCTGGGGGTCCGGTTTTACCGCCGGGGCGGGGAGACCTATGTGCCCACCGGTGGGACCCTGGCGGAGCTGGAGCGCATCGACGCCTCCGGCCTGGACCTGGGGGGCGCAGAGCTGATCTGCATGTGCGACATCGACAATCCCATGTGCGGTCCTCACGGTGCGGCGGCGGTGTTCGGTCCCCAGAAGGGGGCGGATGAGGCCATGGTGGAGCGGCTGGACCAGGGCCTGCGGCACCTGGCGGAGATCGTGAAGCGGGACCTGGGCCGGGATATCTTGGACCTGCCCGGCGCCGGCGCCGCCGGCGGCATGGGCGGCGGCTGCCAGGGGCTGCTGGGCGGACGGCTCCAGATGGGCATCGAGACGGTGCTGGATCTGGTGGACTTTGACAAAGCGCTTCAGGGGGCCGATCTGGTCCTCACCGGAGAGGGCAAGCTGGACCGCCAGAGCCTGCGGGGCAAGGTGGTCATCGGCGTGGCCCGGAGGGCAAAGCCCACCGGCGTGCCAGTGGTGGCCGTGGTAGGCGACATCGGCGAGGGTGTGGAGGAGGCCTACACCATGGGCCTGGCGGGCATCTTCAGCACCAACCGCCGGGCGGTCCCCTTCGCGGAGGCCAGGCAAACCAGCCGCCAGGACATGGCCCACACCGTGTGGAATCTCCTGACCTTCCTCAAGACCATGGGCCACTAAAATGTACAAAAGGACGCGGCGGAAGACTTCCGCCGCGTCTTTTTTACTCGGACACGGAGATGACGGAGACGGGACAGGCCTCCGCCGCCTGCATGACGGCGTCGCGGTCGGCGGCAGTGACGGCACTGCGGACCTGGGCCGTGCCCTCCGGGCCAATTTCAAAGATGGCCGGGCAGGTGGACGCGCAAAGTCCGCAGCCGATGCAGCCGGGCTGGATGTGAACCTCCATGGAAAAACCTCCTTTTTATGGCAATGAAAGAAGTATGCTTTTTTCTTTGAAAATTATGCACATTGCCATGGGAACCGGGGTTGACTTTCCTATATGCAGTCCCTATAATTGTTAGGAAGCTAACAAAATGAACGGGAGGAGCTGAGCGCATGGTGCAGCGCCATCTGGCAAAAGAATTGCATCAGGCCTCCAACAGACTTCGGCGCCGAATTGACAGGATCTCTCTGGCCCACGGCCTCACCGGCCCCCAGGGAATGGTCCTGGCTTTTTTGTCCTGGCACAGTCAGCCGGTGGTCCAGCGGGACGTGGAGCAGGAGTTTGATGTGCGCCGTTCCACCGTCTCCTGTCTTCTGACCCAGCTGGAGAAGGACGGCTTTATCCGCCGGGAGAGCGTGGAGGGCGACGCACGGCTGCGCCGTCTGGTAGTGACACAGAAGGGCCTGGAGGCCCACCGGGCGGTCAATGCAGAGGTGGTCCGATATGAGCAGCAGGTGCTGGATACGCTGACGCTGGAGGAGCAGGAGACATTTTTCCGCCTGCTGGGAAAGATCTCTGCCGCAGCGGAGCTCCGGGAAGAACTATGAAAGGAAAGAGAGGATTCAAACGACCTATGCAGCAGCAACCGATGAAAGAAAATAAAATGGGCGTGATGCCCGTGGGAAAGCTTTTGGCTGGCATGGCCATCCCCATGATGATTTCCATGCTGGTCCAGGCGCTTTACAATGTGGTGGACAGCGTATTCGTGGCCAAGATCAGCGAGGACGCCCTCAATGCGGTGTCCCTGGCCTTCCCGCTGCAAAACCTGATGATCGCCGTAGGCGGCGGTACAGCCGTGGGCATCAATGCCCTGCTCTCCCGCTCTTTGGGTGAAAAGAATCAGGAGATGGCCGACCGGGCAGCCAATACAGGTATTTTCCTGGCTCTGTGCAGTTTTGTGGTATTTGCCCTCATCGGTATTTTCCTCTCCCATCCCTTCTTTGTGGCCCAGGCCGCCGGAGAAGAGGACATCATCAACTATGGCACCCAGTACGCCTCCATTTGTTTGGGCTGCTCTATCGGTATTTTCAGCCAGTTCTGCTTTGAGCGTCTGCTCCAGTCCACTGGACGGACCTTCTTTGCCATGTGTACCCAGCTGGTGGGCGCCATCATCAACATCATCATGGACCCCATTTTGATCTTTGGTCTGCTGGGCGCGCCCCGGCTGGAGGTGGCCGGCGCCGCCATCGCCACAGTGGCCGGTCAGGTGGTGGCCGCCATTCTGGCGCTGATCCTGAACCTGACATGCAACCATGACATCCACATCCAGCCCAAGCACATCCGCTGGAACAAGCAGGTGGCCCGGGAGATCTACCGGGTGGGTTTCCCCTCTATCGTCATGCAGTCCATCAGCTCCGTGATGGTCTTTGGTATGAACAAGATCCTCTTCGGCTTCACCAAGACCGCCACCGCTGTATTCGGCTCCTACTTCAAGCTCCAGAGCTTCGTGTTTATGCCGGTGTTCGGCCTGAACAACGGTATGGTGCCCATCGTCAGCTACAACTACGGCGCCGCTCGGCCCGACCGGGTGAAGAAGACCGTGAAGCTGGCAGTCTGTGCCGCCGTGGGCATTATGGCTATCGGCTTTGCTGTGTTCCAGCTCTTCCCCCAGACGCTGCTGAGCTTCTTCAACGCCTCTGATGAGATGATGGAGATCGGTTCTGTGGCTCTGCGCATCATCAGCTTTTCCTTCCTGTTCGCTGGCTTCTGCGTTATTGCCGGCTCTGTGTGTCAGGCCATCGGAAACCCCATTCACAGCCTGATCATCTCCGTGGGCCGGCAGCTGGTGGTGCTGCTGCCGGTGGCGTGGCTGCTGTCCCTGACAGGGCGGCTGGAGCTGGTCTGGGTGGCCTTCCCTGTGGCGGAGCTGGTCTCCCTGACCTTGAGTGCCGTGTTCCTGCGCCATACCCTGCAGAAGGTGGAGCGGGAGATCGGCACCGCAAAGTCTTGAGCGTTACTTCCGTAAAAAACCACCCCTGGACTTCTGGTCCAGGGG
>CALXDZ010000075.1 GCA_944387205.1 uncultured Oscillospiraceae bacterium | reverse complement strand
GTTATGGCCCTTGACGATGGCTTCATAGGTCTTAACACGGCCGGTGATATCATCCGACTTGACGGTCAGGATCTCCTGCAGGGTGTAGGCAGCGCCGTAAGCCTCCAGGGCCCAAACTTCCATTTCGCCGAAACGCTGGCCGCCAAACTGGGCCTTGCCGCCCAGAGGCTGCTGGGTGACCAAGGAGTAGGGACCGGTGGAACGGGCGTGGATCTTATCATCCACCAGATGGTGCAGCTTGAGGAAGTAGACGTAGCCCACGGTGACCTTGTTGTCGAAACGCTCACCGGTACGGCCGTCATAGAGCCAGCTCTTGCCCTCGGGGTCCAAACCGGCCTGAGTCAGCGCAGCCTGGATATCCTCCTCATAGGAGGCGCCGTCGAAGATGGGGGTGGCCACCTTCCAGCCCAGCTTCTGGGCCGCGTAGCCCAGATGGACCTCCAGCACCTGGCCGATATTCATACGGGAAGGCACGCCCAGGGGGTTCAGGACAATGTCCAGAGGCGTACCGTCGGGCAGGAAGGGCATATCCTCCTGGGCCAGGACACGGGAGACAACACCCTTGTTACCGTGACGACCGGCCATCTTGTCGCCCACCTGGATCTTACGGCGCTGGGCGATATACACCCGGACCACCTGGTTGACTCCGGGGCCAAGCTCGTCGCCGTTTTCCCGGGTAAAGACCTTGGCATCCACGATGATGCCGCTCTCGCCATGAGGCACCTTCAAAGAGGTGTCACGGACCTCGCGGGCCTTCTCACCAAAGATGGCCCGCAGCAGACGCTCCTCAGCGGTCAGATCGGTCTCGCCCTTGGGGGTGACCTTGCCCACCAGGATGTCGCCGGCGTGGACCTCGGCGCCGATGCGGATAATGCCGTTCTCGTCCAGGTCCTTCAGGGCGTCCTCGCCCACGTTGGGGATGTCCCGGGTGATCTCCTCGGGGCCCAGCTTGGTGTCACGGGAGTCGATCTCATACTCCTCGATATGGATGGAGGTATACACGTCCTCCCGGACCAGCCGCTCGTTGAGCAGCACGGCGTCCTCGTAATTGTAGCCTTCCCAGGTCATGAAGCCCACCAGGATGTTCCGGCCCAGAGCCAGCTCACCGTTTTCGGTGGCGGGGCCGTCGGCCAGCACACTGGGATCGTCTCCGCCGTGGACCCGCTCGCCCACGGAGACAATGGGACGCTGGTTGATGCAGGTGCCGTGGTTGGAGCGCAGGAACTTGGTCAGACGGTAGTCCTTGGTCTCGCCGCTGTCATAGCGGACGGTGACATGGCGGGCATCCACGGAGGTCACCTCGCCGTCGCCCTCGGCCAGCACCGCCACCTCGGAGTCCAGGCACAGCTTGTGCTCCATGCCGGTGCCCACGATGGGAGCCTGGGGGCGCAGCAGAGGCACGGCCTGACGCTGCATGTTGGCGCCCATCAGGGCACGGTTGGCGTCGTCGTTGGGCAGGAAGGGGATCATGGCCGTTGCGATGGAGACCATCATCCGGGGGGAGACGTCGATATAGTCCACCTGCTCCCGGTCCACCTCCACGATCTCATCTCTGTGGCGGCAGGTGATACGGGCATTGACCAGGCAGCCGTTCTCGTCCACGGGCTCGGCGGCCTGACCGACGATATACTGGTCCTCCACGTCGGCGGTCATATAGGTGACGTCGGTCGAGACATAGCCGGTCTCGTGGTTCACGGCCCGGTAGGGAGCCTCGATAAAGCCGTACTCATTGATCCGGGCGTAGGTGGCCAGGTAGGAGATCAGGCCGATGTTGGGACCTTCAGGGGTCTCGATGGGGCACATACGGCCATAGTGGCTGTAGTGAACGTCACGGACCTCCATGTTGGCGCGCTCACGGCTCAGACCGCCGGGGCCCAGAGCGGAGAGACGGCGCTTGTGGGTCAGCTCGGCCAGAGGGTTGGTCTGGTCCATGAACTGGCTCAGGGGGGAGGAGCCGAAGAACTCCTTGATGGCGGCAGTAACAGGACGGATGTTGATGAGGCTCTGGGGCGTGACGATGTCCAGATCCTGGATGGTCATCCGCTCCCGGATCACCCGCTCCATCCGGCTGAAGCCGATGCGGAACTGGTTTTGCAGCAGCTCACCCACGCAGCGCAGGCGGCGGTTGCCCAGGTGATCGATGTCGTCCTTGGTGGAAAGGCCGACAGCCAGGCCGTTCATGTAGTTGACGGAGGCCAGGATGTCGTCCACGATGATGTGCTTGGGCACCAGGTCATCGGCATGGAGACGCAGCTGCTCCTTGAGCTCCTCGCCCTCATACTGGCTCAGCAGCTCCTGAAGCACCTCATAGCGGACCCGCTCCTTGATGCCGCACTCAGCCAGGGGATCGAAGTCCACATAGTGGCTCAGGTCGCACATCCGGTTGGAGGTGACCTTGATGGTGGTACCGTTGTCCAGAGCCAGGGTGACCTCGCTCACGCCCACGGTGTCCAGCAGCTGTCCCTCGTCCCGGGTCAGCACATGGCCCTCGTCAAAGAGGATCTCGCCGGTGGCGGGATCTGCCACGGGGAAGGCCAGCTTCTGGCCCGCCACACGGTGCCACAGGGCCAGCTTCTTGTTGAACTTGTACCGGCCCACGATGGACAGATCGTAGCGCCGGGGATCGAAGAAGAGGTTGTTGATCAGGGTCTCGCTGGCCTCCACCGTGGGGGGCTCGCCGGGACGGAGCTTGCGGTAGATCTCCAGCATGGCCTCCTCATAGGTCTTGCAGGGGTCCTTCTCCAGAGTCACCACGATGCGGGGATCGTCACCGAAGTGCTCCAGGATCTCCTCGTTGGTCCGCAGGCCCAGGGCACGCAGCAGGCAGGTGATGGGCAGCTTCCGGTTCTTGTCGATGCGGACCCAGAACACCTCGGAGGTGTCGGTCTCATACTCCAGCCAGGCGCCCCGGTAGGGGATGACGGTGGAGGTGAGCAGAGGCAGATCGGTCTTCAGGTCGATCTCCTTGCCGTAGTACACGCCGGGGGAACGGACGATCTGGGAGACCACCACGCGCTCGGCGCCGTTGATGACGAAGGTGCCGGAGTGGGTCATCAGGGGGAAATCGCCCATGAAGATTTCCTGCTCCTTGATCTCCTCGGTCTCCTTGTTGCGCAGACGAACTTTTACCTTCAAAGGAGCGGCATAGGTGGCATCCCGGGCCTTGCACTCCTCCACGTCATACTTGGGCGGCTCGTCCATCTTGTAGTCGATGAACGTCAGCTCCAGATTTCCCGCAAAGTCGGTGATCGCCGCCACATCGGCAAACACCTCCCGCAGGCCGGTGTCCAAAAACCACTGATAGGACTTCTTCTGGATCTCCAGAAGGTTGGGCATGGGCATGACTTCCTCATGGCGGGCAAAGTTCTTACGAAGGGTCTTTCCGTAGTACTTGTCTTTGGCCATCTTCTCTTTCACGCAACCTTTCTTGCTAGACTCAGCGGCAAGCGCCGCAAACGCACAGTCCGCGTCCGTCCCAGGCACGGCCTGTTTGCGATACGCACGGAGTTGTTGTTAGTTTTTCGGCATCTTCCTCTTGCTTTCCCCTGGCAAATGTGCTATCTTAAACAGGTAAAAGCTAAAAGGGAGAGAATCCGGTTCTAAACATAAGCGCTTTATGTTACCATGAATTTCTCCTTTTGTCAAGTGTTTTTTGTCGCGGTCTGATTTTTCAGGCCGTTTTTTCTTTTTTCTGCCCTTTTCTTTGAAAAACTCCCGCCTATTGACCCATCTTTCCGGATTTTTCGGAGCTATGCTCCGGTTTGCGTGCACTTTTCCGGCGAAAACCTGCTACCATCCATACATATTTGGCATATGTCCGGGCAAACTGTCTAAACAGGCGGTTATACGCAGGTCCGGACCGCCGTTTTTTGGATACAGGTGGGAACAGGGTATGGATTTCAGCTATGACAAGCAAATGGGGAGCCGCATTCGGCTCCTGCGGGAGGCCCGGCATTTAACACAGGAGCAACTGGCCGCCAAACTGCAAGTCCAGGGCTGCGACATCACCCGCAGCGCTCTGGCCAAGATCGAGGTAGGCCAGCGACACCTATACGCCAGGGAAATCAAGCTCCTGCATGAGATTTTGCAGGTCCCCTATGACGATCTCTTTGTCTAGGTCAAATGCCAAAAAAGGCAGGAGCCTTCGGGCTCCTGCCTTTTGATTTCTCTTATGCAGCCTTCACCGGCTCCGGCACCAGGCCGCAGAATACCTGCTCGGTCATCCTCAGGATGTACTCCACATCCGTCCGAATGCTGCGGTCTGTATTCATATAGGAGGCGTGGGCCTCTCGGACTGCGGCAAATACCGCCTCTCTGGCATGCTGTCTGCGCTCCCGTGCGCCCCAGGCCAGAGCAAGGCTGGTTTTGAAGCAGCGCTGGAGCCGAGCCTCGTAGCACCGATGCTCATGGATATTCTCCCGGAATGTCTCATTGTGAGCGTAGGTAAAGGCATCGGAGGTATAGTGGATCAGCTTGCCCAGTCGGTAGTAATCCAGCATCCCCCACCGCTCCCGACGGGACAGTGAGGCGCTCAGCCGTGCCATCAGCCGTTCCGCGTTGCGGTAGTTGTGACCACGCAGCCACTGGATGGTTCGGGAGCCTTTCAGATAGGTAAAGGGATTGCTGTCCGGCTCGGTACAGCCGAACAAAAAGGCCTTGCGATGGCGGTAAGCCGGTGCGACCTGAAGCTGCTGCATCAAATAGTGACCCAGGATCTTGTGACTCTCTCGTTTCATGCATTTCCTCCCGGTTCAGAATTGGCCTTTTGGGCCCGAGCGAAATCAGAATAGCATGGTGGCGGCGAAAAAAAGTGAATAATTTGTGAACGAGATCTTAAAAATCCTTTATTTTTCAAACATTTCACCTGCCGTTGTCCAGAGATTTGCATTCCCCCGAAAAACGCGGTATACTGGCGAAAACGCTTGAAAAAAGGAGCCTGCCGCCATGCATATTCCCTCCTCCCCCACCCAGGACTTGTCGGTCCTGACCTTCGCCGACGCCCTCCGGGGCACCGGCACGCCGGACTATGACCGGAACAAATGGCTGTACGTCCCGGACTTCTACTCCGAATACCGGTATCTGCTGGGCGTGCGGGGAGAGAATCCCCTCATCTGCATCGGCGTCAACCCCTCCACCGCCGCCCCGGAGGCTCTGGACAACACCCTCAAGTCTGTCCAGCGCATCGCCGCCGCCAACGGCTATGACGGCTGGGTCATGTGCAACGTCTATGCCCAGCGGGCCACCCGTCCCCAGGATATGGACCGGAGGTGCAATGAGACACTGCACCGGGAAAACTTCAAGGCATTTGAATATGTGCTCCGGCAGGTGGGCCAGGGCCATGCCCCCGCTGTCTGGGCCGCCTGGGGAGCCGTCATTGAAACAAGGCCCTATCTGCCCGCCTGCGTCATGGATTTTGTGGACATCGGTCGGGCTTACGGCGCCCAGTGGTGGAAGGCGGGCCCTGTGTCCAAGGCCGGCCACCCCCATCACCCGCTCTATCTGCGCAAGGACGCCCCGGTGGAGCCCTTCGACGTGGAGTCCTATCTCACCAGCCTGAGCAGCCGGTAAACGCTTACCGGCGATAGAGGGGCGTGTAGCACATCCCCCTTTCCCCCCGCTGGGAGCGCATGAGGGTCATCTGCTCCGCATGGGCGGTGATGGGAGTGCCCAGCACCGCTTCCCTGTCCGGCGCTTCCGGCAGCTCCATCCGCCGCCCCAGGGTCAGGTGAGGCTTGAACGCCCGCTCCTCCAGCAAAAAGCCCCGCTGCCGCAGCTGCCGGGCCAGGGCGGCCTGGACCGTCTCCAGAGCCGGATCCGGCGCCGCCCCCAGCCACCACAGCGCTCCCTCCCGCTGGGAAAACCGCCCCAGGCGGTCAAAGGTCAGCGTCAGGGGCACCATATCCACAGCCTCCATGGCCTCCTGCACCGCCCCCAGCCGTGCCTCCGGCACCTCCCCCAGGAAGGCCAGGGTCAGGTGCAGATTCTCCTCCGGCGTCAGAGCGCCCCGGCGGGCCAGGGCCCCCAGGCGCTTTTGCACGTCCCGGATCTCCCGGCGGACCTGCCGGTCAAAGCAAAGGGCGATAAACATCCGCATCCTCTCATCTCCTCAGGCCCCGCAGGGCCATTTTCCCCGATTGTAGCATCCCTTCCCTCTTTTGTATAGAGGCAGGGAGCGCAGCAAAAAGCCGCAGACTGCTTCTAAGGCAGTCCGCGGCTTTTTTTGAAGAAAGGGCGCGATCACACCGCCGGGAGCTCCTTCCAGACCGGCAGTTCCTCCGGATAGCCCAGAGAGCAGGTGGTGGCACGGCTGAACAGGTGCATCCGCTCCCAGTCCAGGGTAAAGGACACCGTCTCGCCAGGTGCGCAGGGCACGCTCTGGCAGATGCACACGATCTCCTGGTCCCCCACGGCCACATAGGCTCCCAGCTTGTTTCCGTAATCCTCCACATACTGGAGCACGCCGCAAACCGCGTTTTCCTGGGGGCCGGCCTTCAGACAGATGTGCTCAGGGCGGATCCCCAGACACAGCTCCGTCTCCCCGCTGGCACACACCAGCCGGTTCCAGCATTCCGGCAGCTCCACCCGCTGCCCCAGCAGCTCCAGGCCGCCCCGGTTCCAGTCGGCGTCCATGATGTTGGTGGCGGGGGATCCGATGAAGCGGGCGGTGAAGAGGTTGGCCGGACGGTTGTAGACGTGATACGGAGTGTCGATCATCTGCAGCCTGCCTCCATCCATCAGGGCGATGCGCTGACCCACCGTCATGGCCTCCACCTGGTCGTGGGTCACATAGACAAAGGTCTGGTGGTAGAGCTCATGGATCCGCACCAGCTCCTTGCGGGCCTGGCCCCGGAGCTGGGCGTCCAGATTGGACAAGGGCTCATCCAGCAACAGGAACCGGGACTGCTTCACCAGAGCCCGGGCCAGGGCTACCCGCTGACGCTGGCCTCCGGAGAGCTCCCGGGGCTTGCGCTGGGCATAGGGCTCCAGATTCAGGATCTCCAGAGCCTTTTGATACCGCTTTTCCATCTCCGCCCGGTCCATCCGATGGACCCGCAGGGCGTAGGTGATGTTGTCCCGCACGGTCATGTGCGGGTAGAGGGCATAGTTTTGAAACACCATGGAGACATCCCGCTTGCCGGAGGGCACCTCATTGACCCGGCGGCCGTTCATCCGCAGCTCTCCGCCGGTGATGCTCTCCAGGCCCGCGATCATCCGCAAGGTGGTGGATTTGCCGCAGCCGGAGGGCCCCAGAAGGATTAGCCGCTCTCCCTCCGGGATGAAGAGATTCAGGTCCTCGATCACACGGGTCTTTTGATAGGCCTTTTCCACATGGTCAAAGGCGATACTGTACTGCTCAGTCATAGGTCTTTTCCTTTCCGCCTTACCCCTTGATGCCGGAGGAGGCAAACGTGCTCATGATATAGCGCTGGAAGATCAGATACAGCGTCACGGGGATCAGCATGGAGATCACCGCCATGGCCATGACGGTGGTGAATTCCGTGCCGGCCTCGGAACTGCTGAACAGCTGCATGGCCAGGGAGAGGGTGTAATTCTCCTTGCTGCGCAGGATCAGGGTGGGCCACACATACTCGTTCCAGGAGTTGATGAAAAAGATGATGCCCGTGGCCACGATGGAGGGCCGGCAGATGGGCAGGATGATGTTCCACAGCGTCCGCATCCGGCCGATGTCATCCAGCTCCGAGATCTCGATCAGGGCCTTGGGGATGGAGCGCATGGTCTGCCGCAGAAGGAAAATGCCCGTGGCGTCCGCCAGCTGAGGCAGCACGATGCCCAGCACCTGGTCGAACAGATCCAGCCGGGAGACCGTGATATAGTTGGGGATCATGGTCACAGTGAAGGGAATGAAGATGGTGCTGATCATAACGAAATACAGCGCCGTCTTGCCCGGGAAGGAGGTAAAGACAAAGGCGTAGGCCGCCAGGATGCTGGTCAGGAGCTTACATACGGTCACGATGACTGCCACCGTCAATGTGTTGAGGGTGATCTGCACGATGGGCAGCCGGGCGGCGATGTCCAGATAGTTCTGCACAGTAAAGCCCCCGGAGAGCAGGCCCTCGCCGCCGTAAATGCTCTGGAGGGACTTGAAGGAGCACACCAGGGCGAAGAGGATGGGCACGATGGCCGCCGCCACCAGCAGGGATAAGGGCAGATGCCAGAGGCTCTGGGCGCTCAGCCGGCCCGTGGGTCTAGTTCTCATAGTACACGCTCCTCTCCACGAACCGGAATTCCAGAAACAGCAAAAAGCCGAACAGCAGCATCATCAAAATGGCGTAGGCCGAGGCGGTGCCGGTCTTGAAGTAGCCGAAGGCCTGGTCATACACCGCGTAGATCAGGTTGGTGCTGGCATTGTCCGGGCCGCCCTTGGTGATCATGTTGATGGGCGTGAAGATCTGCTGCATCCCCGTGACGATGGACAGGATCAGCACATAGATGCCCGTGGCGCTGCTCATGGGCACCACGATGTTCCAGAAGATGCGCCAGGTGGGGATATTGTCCGTCCTGGCAGCCTCCACCACCTCCATGGGCACGCTGGAAACGCCGGCCATGACCACGATGAAGTTGTAGCCGAAGATCTTCCAGCTGGTCATGATGCTCAGCACCACGATCACCAGCCCCTGGGTGTTGCTCCAGATAGGCACCGTAAGCCCCAGTCCCTTGGCCAGCACCGCCACCGGACCGGAGATGGGGTTGAGCAGCCACACGAAGATCATGGTCCCCACCACCAGCGAGACTACGCTGGGCAGGAAAATGGCTCCCTTGTAGAACTGCTTGCCCTTGCGGACCACGAAGGAGAGCAGGAAGGAAAACACATAGGGCGCGGCGAAGTCAAACAGCAGCAGCAACAGGATGTAAAGGGCCGTGTTGCCCAGGATCCTGCCGAAGTTGGGGTCGGTGAACACGGCGATGTAGTTGTCCAGCGCCACGAACTCCTTGGTGGGGCGCGTCATGTTCCAGTCAAAAAAGCTCAGATAAAAGGTATAGGCCAGGGGATAGAACATAAACACCACAAACAAAAGGGTGGCCGGGGCCAGCAGGGCATAGCTCCGCAGGCACCCGCTCCCGCGGCGTCCCAGCCTGGCGCCCGTTGCGGGCAGCGCTGCGCTGCCGCCCCGAAAAAACGGATTGCTCAAATGCTTCTCTCCTCTCGGAGGATGGCTCCGCGGCACCGGGCCGCGGAGCCATCCCGCTTTTTTCGTTCCATCAGCCCATCAGGCTCTGGGCCTTGGCCTGGCACTCCTCCATGGCGGTGTCCACATCCTTGGTGCCGCCCAGGATCTGATCCCGCATATCGATAAGGGCCTGCTGGATCTCCAGGGCGGAGCCGGGCCATGCCGTCCACTGCACAGCGTCGGCCCGCTGGTCCATAGCCGCCTGCATCAGGGGGTTCTGCTCCAGGTAATCCTTGAGGATCTGGGAGTTCTCCGCTCCCTTGGTGGCGGGGACATAGCCGGTGCCCGCCACCCACTTGGCGGCGTTGTCGTCGCTGCACAGGAACTTGATGAATTCCCAGGCCGCCTTCTGCTCCTCGGTGTCCTGGGCGGTGATGGCCAGATAGCAGCCTCCGGCAGGCACCGCCCGCTCCTCGCCCGCAAAGGCGGGGAAGGTGGTGGAGCGCACGTCAAAGTGAGCGGAATTGATGATATTGGTGGCCTTGGCGATGGAGCAGATGCACATGGCCACCTGTCCGTCGTTAAAGGCCTTGAGGCCGTCGTCCAGGTTGGTCAGATGCACCGCGGACTCGTCTTGGAGCACCATATCGGCATAGGACTGCATGGCCGCCTTGCCCTTTTCCGAGGCAAAGGAGGCCTCGGCGCTTTCGCCGTTCCGGGTCAGCATGGAAGCACCGCCGGACTCCAGCACAGCCTGCAGCACCCAGGTGTCGCCCTCTTGGAGATAGGTGCCGTACTTGCCGGTCCTTTCCTTGACGGTCTTGGCGAAGGAGACGAACTCCTCCCAGTCCTTGGGACCCTCCTCAGGCAGTCCGGCCTCCCGCAGCAGATCGGCGTTGTAGAACAGCACAGGGTTGGACACGGAGTAGGGCACACCCGCCAGGGTCCCTTCGCTGTTCCTGGCCAGATCCAGGATGCTCTCGTCAAAGGTGTTGGTCAGAAAATCCGCATCCTCGGGGAAGTACTCGCTGACGATCTCATCCGGGCTGACATAGGCAAAATTGGCCGGGAAATACTCGATATTGGACCAGGAGACCTGGACGATAGAAGGCGCGTTTCCGGCAGCCGTGTCCGCCTGGAGGTTTTTGAGCAGCTCGTCGTAGCTGCTGTTGAAGCGCCCCTCCACCTCGATGGCATCCTGGCTGGCGTTGAAGGTGTCGATGAACTCCTGCACCGCGGCGCCGCCCTGGTTCTCGCTGTTGATGTGCCAGTACTGGATCTTGATCTTCTCTCCCTCACCGGCATCGTTGGAGTTGGTGCTGCCGCCGGTGCCGGTGCTGCCGCAGCCGGTCACAGCCGTGGCCAGCAGCGCAGAGGCCGCGGCCAAAGTGAGCAGTCTTTTCTTGATGGACATGATGTTCTTCCTCCTGTGATCGCCCGCCGGTCTGTGCGGCAGGGCTTTTTTAGTTGGTCCGCCTCAAAAGGCAAAGCGGCAGATCTCCGGGCGGAACGGGAACGCCTGATGGGGATGTACCACCAGATCCCGGCCCTCCACCCAGCAGGTGTTGTAGCCTCTTGTCTCCGTGTAGATGACCTCCGTGGGGCTGACGGTCTCCACGCCGAAGGCAAAGGACTCCGCCGTCACCTGCCGCAGCCCCAGAACGGTCCGCACCTCCGCATAATGGGCGTGACCGCAGAGGTAGGCAAAGGCGTCGCTCTCGGCCAGGATCCGGCAAAACCGCTCTGTGCAGTCCGTATGGAACCAGGCCTGCCGGCTCTCCAGCGGATGATGGCCCAAAAGGATGGTCCCTCCAGGGGCGGGAGTCTTCAGCTCCTCCTCCAGCCAGTCCAACTGCTGGTCGCTGATGCTGCCGCAGGCGCAGCGTTCCCGGGCGGTGTCCAGCACCAGAAATCGCACGCCGCTTTGCTCATATTTATAAAAGTAGGCTCCGCTCTTTTCCTGTCCCAGATAGCCCCGGTAAAAGCAGGCCTTGAAGTCATGGTTGCCCAGCACGGGCAGCACCGGGATCCCTCCGGCGTTTTCCTCCACCAGCTCCCGAAGGTAGGCATAGTCCTCCTCCGTTCCCTCATGGACCAGGTCCCCCGTCAGGACGATCAGATCCGGGCGCTCGGCCACGGCCTGCCGCAGCCCCGCGAGAAAAAATGCCGACGGCGGCAGGATCTGCCGCAGGGGCGGTCCTTCCAGGGCCGATCCCCGGTAGTCCCGAAGGACGTGGAGGTCTGATAGATGGGCAATGCGAAGCTCTGTCATGATTCTCCTTTCCGCGCACACCGCTGTGCGCCCGATGCACATATCTCTCGAGATCAAGGCCATTATAATGGCCGCTCATGAAATGTGATATCCGCCGGGTGTTAAATTCTGCCCCACACGGAAAAAAAGGAATATTTTCATCACTTTTCCACAAGTCCCATCCTCTTTGCCGCCCTTTCTTCCGGCTCTTCCATGGTTTTCTCCCGTTCCTGCCCTTCTTTTTCCCCTCCGCGCCCGCTTTTCATCCTTCCGCCCCGGTCTTCTTTGTAAAATCTTCCGCCGGATACATGAGCGGCAGGTCAAATATAGGTCATGCCCCGCTGCACTCCCTTCCCCCGGCGCAGGCAAAAAAAGAGAGCCGCGGACCGTAATAACGGTCCGCGGCTCCCGGCCTGCGTCATCCTTTCTCCCGCTCCAGGCGCTCCAGCAGCGGGATCAGCTGGTCCATGGTGTCCACCCGGGCATCGGCCTCCTCCAGCTTCTCCGGATTCCCGCCCCGGTCCAAAAAGCCCACGGCATATATCCCCGCCCGGTGCAGGGCCTGACAGCCGGGGATGCTGTCCTCCACCCCCAGGGCCCGTGCGGCAGGGACCCCTGCCTGGCGCAGGGCTTCCAGATACAGGTCCGGCTCCGGCTTGAGCCGCCGGACCTGCTCGGCTGTGACGAACAGGTCCATCCGGTCCGTCACCCCCAGGTAGTCGGTCATGGCACGGACAAACTCCCTGTCCGAGGAGGAGACCAGCGCCACTATATACCCCTGCGCCTTCAGCCAGTCCAGGGCGGCATCCAGCCCCGGCGCTGCCGGGATCCGGGCTTTTTCCACCAGCTCCAGGGTCCTGCGGAAGTGCTCCCGAACGATGGCCTCCACGTCGGCACGAATCCCCTCCCGGGCCAGGCGCCTCTCCCAGCCCGCGCGCACGGAAAAGCCAGGCTTCTCCTTCTCCAGCGTCAGTCCCAGCTCCTGGGCAATGAGCCGGTTGGCCTCCGTGTGGGCCCATTCGTCATCCACCAGGGTCCCGTCCATATCAAAGGCCACCAGACGCAGCCTGCTTTTTCCCTCCATCGCTCCGCTTCCCCTTTCCGCACATACAGTTTGACTTTCTGCATTATAGCGCCCTTCTCCCGGCTCCGTCAACCAACTCTCCTTTCTGACTTTGTTGGATCCTTGTAAAATCCTCCGGGCTTATCACCCGGCTTTCTTTCAAAGACATTGACATTTCCGCCTCCCTGCCGGATAATATAGGTATACCCCTAACGGTATACGGGCACCCTTTTCGGGAGCTTCACCGGCGCTCCATACAGTGGGACCCGGCCGGCTTTTTGGATTCACACCGCCCAAGGCGGCGGAATGGAGGATTTTTATGAGACAGTGTATGGACGCAGACAATCTGCACCGGCGTTTGAAAAAGATCATCGGCCAGGTGCAGGCCATCGACCGCATGATCGACGAAGATGTGCCCTGCGAGGACATCCTCGCCCAGATCAACGCCGCCAAGTCGGCTCTTCACAAGGCCGGACAGGTGGTGCTGGAAGGCCATATCCGCCACTGCGTCCGGGACGGCCTGGAGCACGGCGACGCCGACAAGACCATCGAGAGCTTCACCAAGGCGGTAGAGCGCTTTTCCAACATGGGCTGAACACACCTGCCGCCGGGTCTCCCCGGCGGCAGCACTGCTTTTCAGGGCACTTTTCCTTCTAAAAGCGAAGGGAACATCTTGACAAAGGATACCCCCAGGGGTATAATCCCTCTATCAATATACCTATACCCCCATTGGTATAAAGGAGGCCTGTATGCGTGCTTTGACAGACAAGCTGGAAGCCCTTCTGGACTGGGGCGGCACCAGGAAGGACATCACTTTGCTGATCCTCTCCGCCGCGGCGCTGGCGGCGAGCATCTTCCGCCTGCTGCCTCTGCCCTTTGACCCGGCCTGGGTGGCCATCGTGCTGTGCGGCATTCCCATCATTCTGGAGGCCGTCATCGGCCTGGTGGCCGCCTTTGACATCAAAGCAGATGTTCTGGTGTCCCTGGCGCTCATCGCCTCCGTGGCCATCGGCGAGGATTTTGCCGCCGGCGAGGTGGCCTTTATTATGCAGCTGGGTGCTCTGTTGGAGGATCTGACTGTAGCCAAGGCCCGGGCAGGCATCGAAAAGCTGGTGCGGCTGACGCCCCGGACCGCCCGGGTGCTGACAGCGGAGGGGGAGCGGATCGTACCTGCTCAGGAAGTACAGCTGGGAGACCGCCTGCGGGTGGCCCCCGGCGAGACCATCCCGGTGGATGGTGTCATTTTGTCGGGCCAGACTTCCATTGACCAGTCAGTAATGACCGGCGAATCCCTTCCGGTGGACAAGGGCCCCGGGGATGAGGTCTCCAGCGGCACGGTCAACCAGTTCGGCTCCTTTGACATGGAGGCCACCCGGGTGGGCGAGGACAGCGCCATCCAGCGCATGATCCGCCTGGTCCAGTCAGCAGATGCGGGCAAGGCCAAAATTGTAACGCTGGCGGACCGGTGGGCCACCTGGATCGTGGTGGCAGCCCTCAGCGCCGCAGCCCTGACCTGGCTCTTCACCGGGCAGCCCATCCGGGCAGTGACCATCCTGGTGGTGTTCTGCCCCTGCTCTCTGGTGCTGGCCACCCCTACGGCCATCATGGCCGCCATTGGCAACGCCACCCGCCACGGCTTCCTGGTCCGGGAGGGCGACGCCCTGGAGCGGCTCTCCACCGTCCATCAGGTGACCTTTGACAAGACCGGCACGCTGACCTGCGGCACACCTCAGGTGACGGCGGTGCAGCCCGCCGAGGGCGCGCTGTCCCGAGAGGAGCTCTATGCTTTGGCTGCCGGGGCGGAGGTCCGTTCGGAGCATCCCCTGGGCAAGGCAGTGGTCCGGTGCTACCGGGAGAAAACCGGCGG
>CALXDZ010000074.1 GCA_944387205.1 uncultured Oscillospiraceae bacterium | reverse complement strand
TCCTTGCCGCCATACCGGGCCACAATGGTGTCTCCCCGGAGGAAGACCCCCTCCTCCACTTCTCCCTGCCGGGAGAACCGGCGGACCTGCCCAGGTGCACGCTGGGACTGCTCCGCAGTAATGGCGTTATCCGCATTGAATACGGCGATGTCTCCCGCCTTTTGGTGCAAGAAGATGTTCTCCTTGGCCGCTACATACTCTGCCATATCCTTGTGCATATCCAGGTGGTTGGGCGCCAGATTGGTGACCACGGCGATGTGGGGGCTCCGGTCCATGGTCATCAGCTGGAAGGAGCTCAGCTCCAGCACGGCGAAGTCCTGGGGGCTCATGCTGCCGGCTTCCGCCAAAAGCGGATGGCCGATGTTGCCACCCACATGGACCGTATGGCCCGCCTGCTGGAGCAATCCTGCGATGATGGTTGTGGTGGTGGTCTTTCCGTCGCTTCCGGTGACGCCCACCAGCGTGCAGGGACAGACCTGGAAGAACACCTCCATCTCAGAGGTGATGACACTGCCCCGGGCAGCGGCCTCCGCCAGTTCCGGCACATCCGGTCGCAGACCAGGGGTGCGGAAGATGACGTCCGCCTGAAGACCCTTCAGATACTCCTCCCCCAGATGCAGCTTCACACCCATGGACTCCATCTGCTCCGGCAGCTCGCCCAGCTGGGAGCGCTCCTTGCGGTCACAGGCGGTGACGGACACGCCGCTTTCTGCCAGCAGCCGGATCAGCGGCGTATTGCTGACACCGATGCCAATCACAGCCACGGTCTTTTCCTTTAGGGAATCCAGATAAGCCTGCAAAGTCATAGTTACCCTCCATACGCCCACGTAAGGGCGTTTTTGCAAAAATAAAAGGTCTCCCCTATTCCCCGCTTAGCAGAAGTGCTTGGCTGCAAGCCGTGGCGGGACGACCTCCTTTTCCAGTCCGTTTTTCTCCCAAAGGGAGCTTTTGGAGATAAAGTTCATTATACGGCAAAACCATCGGTAAGGCAACGCAAAGGGGAAATTTTTCAAAGAACCTACTCCAAATTTTGCCCACGGTTGACATTTTGCCCGCCTTCGGGTAAAATAAGACCCGCGAGTAAGACAGACAGTCGCGTGAACAGGCCGAAAGGCCGTTTATGAGGAAAGTCCGGGCTCCACAGGGCAAGGATAACGGGTAACGCCCGCCGAAGGCGACTTCAGGAAAAGTGCAACAGAGAAATACCGCCGACAGGATGTCGGAACAAACAGTGGCTAGGCTGGTTGTACCGTGCGTTTTGTCGGTAAGGGTGGAAAGGCGAGGTAAGAGCTCACCCGATGGCTCGAAAGTGTCCATCGCTGTAAACTCTATCCGGAGCAACACCGGTATGGGAGCGGAGGCGCTTTCAAGGCAGACCGAATATCGGCGGAAACTTTCGCTGAAATTGGCTGATCTGCGGAGGAGGCACCTCAAGGCTTGCCCGGCCGCTCCCGGGGTGGCTTGAGCGTACCGGCAACGGTGCGTCGAGATAGATGACTGTCAAATACAGAACCCGGCTTACAGTTTTGCTCGCATAGATATGGCCCCGTCGGCGCAATACGCCGGCGGGGTCTTTCTCTTGCTCTTCTTTTTCTATTTTCTATATGGTCCGCTTATGCGCCATTTTGCTTCTCTTGGGGGCAGGAGATCCGCAAGACGCAATGTCCTCAGTTGCCTTTACACAGAGGAGCCTCCCCCTCCCTTTTCCTGTAGACGGAACAATCCTCCCAACCTATATTTCAACAAAACTAAACTTTTGTTGAAATAAGAAGAATAAAAAATCGGACAGCGTCTGCTTATGCCGCTGTCCGATAAGAAAATGCAAACTATGAAATCAATTCTGCTGCCAGTTGTGCCAGACGTTCTGGACGTCGTCGTTGTCCTCCAGGAATTCGATGAGCTTCTCCATATTCTTCACATCATCTTCGCTTTCCAGCGTGATATAATTCTGAGGAACCATCTCGATCTCGGCGTTGACGAAGCTGTATCCCTTGGCCTCCAGAGCCTTGACCACATCGTTGAATGCGTCGGGATCGGTGGTGATCTCCAGCGCCTCGCCATCGGCCTCAAAGTCCGCGGCGCCGGCATCCAGAGCGTCCATCATCACGCTGTCCTCGTCCAGCTCCCCTTCGGAGTTGTCAATGACAATGACGCCCTTGCGGTCAAAGGACCAGGACACACAACCGGGAGCGCCCAGATTGCCGCCGAACTTGTCGAAATAATGACGGACCTCAGGAGCAGTGCGGTTACGGTTGTCGGTCAGGGCTTCCACGATGACGGCCACACCGGAGGGGCCGTAGCCCTCATAGGTGACAGGCTCAAAGTTATCGGTGCTGCCAGCACCCAGAGCCTTGTCGATGGTGCGCTTGATGTTGTCATTGGGCATGTTGGCAGCCTTTGCCTTGGCAATGACGGTGGCCAGACGGGAGTTGTTGTTGGGGTCACCGCTGCCGCCCTCTTTGACGGCAACGATCATCTCACGGGCGATCTTGGTGAAGATCTGGGAGCGCTTGGCGTCGGCTGCACCCTTGGTTTTCTGAATATTATGCCACTTAGAATGTCCGGACATGCTTATTTCTCTCCTTCTACGTAATACTGGATGGCCTCACGATGGGAGGCGGATTTTTGGGCGGTCAACTGGGGGAAGTGCGCTTGGAGGAACTGGACCAACACGGGACAGATCACATCCTCCGTAGGGAAGTGGCCGGCGTCGATGAGATTGATACCCATGGCCGGCGCATCCAAAAACTGGTGATAGCTCAGGTCAGAGGTAACAAAGGTGTCACATCCAAGAGCCAGAGCCTGGGGGATCATATCGCCGCAGGCACCGCCGCCCACAGCCACTTGGTGAACAGGCTTGCCGGCGTCTGCGTATCGAATGCCGTTGCAGTGCAGGGTGCGGCAAACCGTACCCACAAACTGCTTCAAAGGGACAGTGGAGGCCAGATGGCCCCACCGGCCGATCTGACTCTCATCCAGAGGCCCAGGGTCGATCACCCGCAGGGCATCAGCCAAAGCGTCGTTGACACCTCCACGGGCGGCATCCAGATTGGTGTGCATACAGATGGCAGCCAGGTCAGACTGCACCAGCTTGCGCAAAAGTCTTCCCTGAGGTGTGTCTTGCCGCAGGGTCTGCACCGGCAGCCATTTGCAGTTCATTACCGGATGATGGGCCACGATCAGCTGGAAGTCTCCGGCCAGAGCCTCTTCCACCACGGAAGGCACTACATCCAGAGCCACCAGGACCCGCTGGACCTGACGGTCCGGGTCACCCACCAGCAGTCCCACATTGTCCCAGTCCATTTTCAGCGAACCGGGGGCCAGTTCATACAGACTCTTTTCAATCTCCGCCACAGTTGGCATGTTCCCACTCCCCTTTCCGCACGCAGAGTTCCTCTGCGAGTTTTTCAAGCTCCGCTCCCCGGAGCTGTTCTTCTTCGCTGGAGCTGCGGCGCAGGCCTTCGGCGGCCCGGCGCAGCTTGGTGATCCGCTCCTCCAGATAGGCGCCCCACAGCGGGTCACCGCTGAGGGCAAAGCCGCCATAGCACTGTGCCGGCGTGGCCGGGGGCATGGCGCCGCCCACCACCTCCAGGATCGGATACAAGGTGCCCTTGTCCTCCACCAGGCGTTCCCGCAGCACCCGGCCCCCGTGGAGGGGAAGCCAGGCCCGGAGCTGCTGGTCGCGGCTCATGGGCTGAAGCAGCAGAAAATGTGCTCCGTCCATGCACCAGGGTGAGGCTTCCAAAATGGCGGCAATATTTTCGCCGCCCATTCCGGCCACCACCACGGTGTCCGCCTCCTCCGGGGCAATGCCCCTCAGGCCGTCACAAAGGCGAAATTCAATGTCCGACGCGCCGTATGCAGCGGCAGAGCGCCGGGCGTGATCCAGAGGAGCCGGTCGCAGATCGCTGGCAATGGCATGCTCCACGACACCATGCAGCCGAAGCCACACCGGCAGGTAACCGTGATCCGTGCCAACGTCAGCGAGCCGGGCACCGGGTCTGACCCAATCGGCCAGCGCCTGCAGGCGGGGCTGCAGGTCCAGTTTCTTCTCCCCCACAGGCGTTCCTCCCCTCTTGTGGGCAATAGCCCTGATAGCCGCACAAGACGCATACGGAAGAGGCTTCCGTATGCGTCCTTCGCGTCTTTGTCCGGTTTACTCCTGGGGCTTGTTGGCCTCTTCGTTCACCAGAGCCAGCAGCTTGTCACAATCGATGCCGTGGACCATGCAGGCCTCCTCCACGGTCTCGCCGCGGGAAGAGGGGCAACCCAGGCAGTGCATGCCGATGGACAGGAAGATGGGCGCAGTGTGGGGGGCCACATCCAGGATATCACCGATGATGGTGTCTTTTGTAATTTCGATCATGGTTCTCCTCCGTTTTCGGAAAATGGAATGAAAATAGTATACCCCATCCCACTGCGCTTTTCAATAGAAGAAGTGAAAAAAACGGAAAAAGGCAGTGAAAAGGGATCCTTCTCCCTCAAAAAACACCTATTTTTCCCTAAAGTACCCCTGGGGTGCAGATCCCAAAAAGAAAAAAAGCGCCCACCCAAAAGGGTGGGCGCTTTCAAAGTGACAAAGATTAGCCGTTCTGGCGCATCTTGGCAAAGCACTCGCTGCAGTAAACAGGACGATCGCTCTTGGGCTCAAAGGGAACCCGAGCCTCGCCGCCGCAGGCAGCGCAAACAGCGGTGAAGTACTCGCGGGGACCGCGGGCAGCGTTCTTGCGGGCGTCGCGGCAGGCCTTGCAGCGCTGGGGCTCATTCTGGAAGCCGCGCTCGGCGTAGAACTCCTGCTCACCGGCGGTGAACACGAACTCCTGACCACACTCTTTGCACACTAAAGTCTTGTCTTCGTACATGATCTTACCCTCTCTTCAGATAAAGAAAAATATATTGCGTATCAGCTCTTGCTGAAATCGCCGAAAGAAAGTTGCCTTGCAACTTTGCGCCGGACACGCTGTACCGCGTTGTCCACGGACTTTGGGGATTTGCCGACTGCCTCGGCGATTTCCCGACATGAAAGACCGTCCAAATAGTACCCCAAAATCTTCGTTTCGAACTCAGACAACTGCTTTCGGACGCCGGACAGAAGGCTTTCGGCACGTTCCCGATCAAGAATCAAATCCTCGGGATTGCCTTGGGCCATGTCACGGATACCCGCGGTGTAGGAATTACCATCAAAGAAGGGTGTATCCAGGGGAACCGACTGATTCAAAGGCGCGTGCTTGTCGCGGGAAGCGGCACGCAGTACAGAGAACAGACGGTTGCGAATGCAGATCTCCGCAAAAGTCCGAAAAGACGCATCCCGCAGGGGATCATATTCCCGGACTGCTTTGATCAGACCAACCATCCCCTCCTGAATCAGGTCCTCACTGTCCCCACCGATGAGAAAATAGGGGCGGGCACAGGTACGTACCAACCGGTTGTAGCGGGTGACCAAAATCTCCTCTGCCTCCCGGTTGCCTTCCGATACTGCCTGGCAGAGGGCTTCGTCGGAACGCTGGTCCAATGTGGGGTTGTCATTCTCAATGCGATTGCACATATTGTATTATACCTGTGTATCCAAGGAAATGTCAAGCAAAATATCAAAAAATCCTGGAATATCCTGTTAAATTTTTAGCGTTTTCACGAAGGCTGCCAGCTTTTCTGCAACCTCTTTGGCCTGCTGGGTGGTTTTTGCCTCCACCATGACCCGAATCAGGGGCTCTGTACCTGAAGCGCGGACCAGGACCCGGCCCTCTCCTGCCAGCATCTTCTCCTCTTCTGCCACGGCT
>CALXDZ010000073.1 GCA_944387205.1 uncultured Oscillospiraceae bacterium | reverse complement strand
TGTGGTGGTGGCCAGCTACGACATCGGAGACAATATGCGGGGCCTCATCGGTGTGGTGGGACCCACCAGAATGGACTATGCCGCTGTGGCGGCCCGGCTGAGCTGCTTTGCCGAGGGGCTGACCCGGATGTTCGGCAAGCGGGAGCCCGGTGAGCTGCCGCCAGGCGAGGAACACAAAGAATAGAGCTTTCCTCCGGAAAGGCCGGAGCAGGAGCCATCAATACGAAAGGAATGGACGCAGGCTATGAACGAGCAAGAGGAAAAGGTCACGCCCGAGGCCCAGGAGCCGCAGGAACCCCAGACGGAGAAAACGCCGGAGGAGGCCTCCCAGGCCAAGAGTGCCGGGGAGCAGACCGAACCCCAGGCGGAGAAAAAGGGCGGCAAGAAGAAAAAGGAGAAGGGCTACACCCTCACCGCCGAGCAGATGGAAAAGATGGAGCAGGCCGCGGCCCAGCTGGAATCCGTCAAGGACCAGTACACCCGCCTGGCTGCCGAATATGACAACTACCGCAAGCGCACCGCACGGGAAAAGGAAAACCTCTACGAGGACGCCAAGATGGAGACCATCAAGAGCTTCCTGGCGGTGTATGACAATCTGGAGCGGGCGGTGGCCGCCTGCGCCGGAGAGGACCCGGACGCCCCCCACCGCAAGGGCCTGGAGATGATCTTCCACCAGTTTGAGGAGATCCTCACGGGACTGGGCGTCACGGAGATCGAGGCCCAGGGCCAGCCCTTCGACCCGGAAAAGCACAACGCCGTCATGCACATCGACGACGAGAATCTGGGGGAGAATGTGGTGTCCACCGTGTACCAGAAGGGCTTCGCGCTGGGGGAGAAGGTCCTCCGCTTCGCCACCGTTGTGGTGGCCAACTGATGGGAGCAGCCCGCCGGAGCGGGCGATCCCCTGCACCAAATATGTTTATTATGATTTCAAAATCTTTCAATTAAATTGGAGGCAATCTTTATGTCCAAAGTGATCGGAATCGATTTAGGTACCACAAACTCCTGCGTGGCTGTGATGGAGGGCGGCGAAGCCGTCGTCATCCCCAACGCCGAGGGCAACCGCACCACCCCGTCCGTGGTGGCCTTCTCCAAGACCGGCGAGCGCATGGTGGGCCAGGTGGCTAAGCGCCAGGCCATCACCAACCCCGACCGCACCATCTCCTCCATCAAGCGTGAGATGGGCTCCGACTACAAGGTCACCATCGACGGCAAGGCCTACACCCCCCAGGAGATCAGTGCCATGATCCTGCAGAAGCTGAAGGCCGACGCCGAGGCCTATCTGGGCTCTCCTGTCACCGAGGCCGTCATCACCGTCCCCGCCTACTTTACCGACTCCCAGCGTCAGGCTACCAAGGACGCCGGCAAGATCGCAGGCCTGGATGTCAAGCGGATCATCAACGAGCCTACTGCCGCGGCTCTGGCCTACGGCGTGGATAAGGAAGCGGCCCAGAAGGTCATGGTCTACGACCTGGGCGGCGGCACCTTCGATGTGTCCATCCTGGAGATCGATGACGGCGTCATCGAGGTTCTGGCCACTGCCGGTAACAACCGTCTGGGCGGCGACGACTTCGATGAGTGCATCATGAAGTATCTGGTCAGCGAGTTCAAGCGCACCGACGGCGTGGACCTCTCCACCGACAAGGTGGCCATGCAGCGCCTGAAGGAGGCCGCCGAGAAGGCCAAGATCGAGCTCTCCGGCGTGGCTTCCACCAACATCAACCTGCCCTATATCACCGCTGACGCCACCGGCCCCAAGCACCTGGATGTGACGCTGACCCGCGCTAAGTTCAATGAGCTGACTGCTCACCTGGTGGAGGCCACCATGGGCCCCGTGCGTCAGGCTATGTCCGATGCCGGCCTGAACCCCTCCGACCTGTCCAAGGTGCTGCTGGTGGGCGGCTCCAGCCGTATCCCCGCCGTGCAGGAGGCTGTGAAGAACTTCACCGGCAACGAGCCCTTCAAGGGCATCAACCCCGATGAGTGCGTGGCTATGGGCGCTGCTCTCCAGGCCGGCGTCCTCACCGGCGATGTCAAGGGCCTGCTGCTGCTGGATGTGACCCCCCTGTCCCTGGGCATCGAGACCATGGGCGGCGTGTTCACCAAGCTCATCGACCGCAACACCACCATCCCTGTGAAGAAGAGCCAGATCTTCTCCACCGCCGCCGATAACCAGACCAGCGTGGAGGTCAACGTCCTCCAGGGCGAGCGTGAGATGGCCGCTGCCAACAAGTCCCTGGGCCGCTTCCACCTGGACGGCATCGCTCCGGCCCGCCGGGGCGTGCCTCAGATCGAGGTGACCTTCGACATCGACGCCAACGGCATCGTCAACGTCTCCGCCAAGGATCTGGGCACCGGCAAGGAGCAGCACATCACCATCACCTCCTCCACCAACATGTCCAAGGAGGACATCGAGAAGGCTGTCAAGGAGGCCGAGCAGTATGCGGCCCAGGACAAGAAGCTCAAGGAAGAGGTGGAGGTCCGCAACCAGGCCGACCAGATGGTCTACCAGAGCGAGAAGACCCTCGCCGAGATGGGCGACAAGATCCCTGCCGATGACAAGGCCAAGGTCCAGGGCGGCATCGACAAGCTCAAAGAGACCCTGAAGGGCACCGACGTGGCCGCCATCAAGGCCGCCACCGAGGAGCTGACCCAGGCCTTCTACGCCGTCAGCGAAAAGCTCTACGCCCAGGCCAATCCCCAGGGCGCTCAGGGTGCCCAGGGCGGCGCTCAGGACGCCGGCGCCGGCGCCGGCAGCCAGGGCCAGTACTATGACGCCGACTACAAGGTCGTGGACGACGACGATAAGAACAAGCAGTAAAGCAATGCGGGCGCCCAATGGGACGGGGAGCTTTTCCCCGCCCCATTGAGGGCCCTTTGGGCCAATTAGGGACTAGGAATGGGGAGTCTGGAACAGCGCGCCCCGCGCCCGTTCCCTATTCCTAATTTCTAATTTTCCCTCTGATCTGGAGTACATGGATAGGAGTACATTATGGCAGAACAAAAACGCGATTATTACGAGGTCCTGGGCGTGTCCAAGAGCGCGTCCGAGGCCGAGATCAAAAAGGCATATCGAAAGCTGGCTAAGGAGAACCACCCGGATCTGCACGCCGGGGACAAGGAGGCCGAGGCAAGATCCACGGAGATCAACGAGCCCTATGAGGCCCTCTCCGACGCGGACAAGAAGGCCCGCTACGACCAGTTCGGCCATGCCGGCGTGGACCCCAACTTCGGGGCCGGCGGCGGCTACGGCGGCTATGGCGGCGGCTTCGACTTCGGGGACCTGGGGGACCTGTTCGGGTCCTTCTTCGGCGGCGGCTTCGGCGGCCGCCAGCAGGCCAACCCCAACGCCCCCCAGCGGGGCGAGAGCGTGCGCATGTCCGTCTCCATCAGCTTTGAGGAGGCGGCCTTCGGCTGTGAGAAGGCGGTGACGGTGGACCGCTACGAGGTCTGTGAGACCTGCCACGGCAACGGCTGCGAGCCCGGCACCACCCCCGAGATCTGCCCCGACTGCCACGGCACAGGCGTGGTACAGCAGCGGCGCCAGACCCCCATGGGCATCTTCGCCACCTCCGCCCCCTGCCCCCGCTGCGGCGGCAAGGGCAAGATCATCCACAAGCCCTGCAAGGACTGCCGGGGCTCCGGCCAGGTCCGCCGGCGCAAGACCATCCAGGTCTCCATCCCCGCCGGCATCGACAACGGCCAGACCATCTCCATCCGGGGCCAGGGCCACGCCGGCCGCAACGGCGGACAAAACGGCGACCTGCTCATCACCGTCACCGTCCGGCCCCACGAGCTGTTCCGCCGGGAGGGCACGTCGGTGCTCTGCGAGGCCCCCATCACCTTTGCCCAGGCGGTGCTGGGCGCGGAGCTGGAGATCCCCACCATCGACGGCAAGGTCAAGTACACCCTGCCCGAGGGCACCCAGTCCGGCACCACCTTCCGCCTGAAGGGCAAGGGCATCCCCGTCCTCAACGGCCGGGGCCGGGGCGACCAGTATGTCACCGTCTATATCGAGACGCCCAAGAACCTGACCCGGGAGCAGAAGGAGGCCCTGAAGAAATTCAGCGAGGCCATGGGCGAGGAGACCAACGAACACTACGAGCAGAGAAAGAACTTCTTCAAGAAGTTCAAGAAATAAGCCATGTACCTGGCTGACTATCACGTCCACTCCGCCGTGTCCCCGGACTGCTCCGTGGCCATGACCGACATGGCCGCGGCGGCCTTCGCCGCAGGGATGCAGGAGGTGGCCTTCACCGACCACCTGGGCATGGGACGCTGGGACTGTGCCCCACTGCCGCCGGACCACGACTGGGGCCCCGCCCGGGAGGCCCTGGCCCGGGCCCGAGCGGATTGGAACGGACGATTGACGCTGCGCCTGGGGGTGGAGCTGGGGGAGATCACCCGGGCTCCTGCCCTGGCGGAGCGCTTTTTGGCTTCGGCGCCGGACCTGGACTTCGTCATCGCTTCGGTCCACGGCCTGCCGGCGTATCAGTGGCGGGACCTGGCGCTGATCCAGGAGAAGGACGAGGCGGAGTGCCGCCGGGAGATCCAGCTGTATCTCGAGCAGGTGCGTCAGACCGCCCTGTGGGGCCGCTTTTCCGTCCTGGGCCACCTGACGCTGCCCCTGCGGTATATGAACGAGCGCCGGGGCTTCCACGCCACCTTTGATGGCTTTGAGGAGCAGATGGAGGAGATCTTCCGCATCCTCATCCGCCAGGGCCGGGGCATCGAGGTCAACACCAACCGGGGCCACCAGCCCCTGCCTGGGGAGAAATGGCTGCGGATGTACCGCGATTTGGGCGGCGAGACCGTCACCCTGGGCTCCGATGCCCACGGCGCGGCCCAGGTGGGCTGTGCCATTCGGGAGGGACAGGCCCTGCTGCGCCGGTGTGGGTTTACCAGGTTTTGCACCTTTGAAAAGCGCCGGCCGGTGTGGCAAAACTTGTGATTTTTGTTGCATATGTGATTGTTTTGCGATAAAATAACACTGTCTTTTCCCCCCGGCTGTGCCGGGAATCCAAAACAAAGGAGCACCACCATGAAGATCGCGTTAGGTTCTGACCACGGCGGATACGCCCTCAAGTGCGACATCATCCAGCTGTTGGAAAAGCTGGGCTATGAGTATGAGGATTTCGGCTGCTATTCCACCGACAGCTGTGACTATCCCATCTTCGGCGAGGCGGCGGCCCGGGCCGTGGCCGAGGGCAAGTGTGACAGAGGCATCGTCATCTGCACCACCGGCATCGGCATCTCCATCGCTGCCAACAAGGTCAAGGGCATCCGCTGTGCCCACTGCGCCGACTCTTTGGAGGCGGAGATGACCCGCCGCCACAACGATGCCAACATGATGGCCATCGGCGCTGGCTTCACCGGCAGAAATATGGCTGAGCGCATGGTGGAGGTCTTTTTGACCACCGAGTTTGAAGGCGGACGCCACGCCCGCCGAGTGGCTCAGCTGGACGCCATCCAGGGCTGAGCAAACAGCGGGAGCTGAGGCTCCCCAGCGGAACAAGAGAGGAGGCAGCCTATGGCCGGTGCCAGAGGGTATCAAAACTACCGGGGGCGGACGCCCCTTTGGAAAAAGCTGCTGGCAGCGGTGCTGGTGCTGGTCATTCTGGCTGCGGCAGTGTTCCTCTTTTTGCAGAAATATCTGGTCTATGACGATACGGGAAAGGTGCGGCTGGATCTGCCCTGGCAGCAGGAGCAGACGACGCCGCCCAGCGACGGCGCGTCCTCCGATGAGGAGGGCGGCGGGACCGACCTGGTGATCCAGGAGCCGGAGCGGACGCAGGTCCGGGCCGTGCTCCTCTCCGGGGACAGCAGCGGCTGGGCACAGCAGGTGACCCAGGCCAAAGCCCAGGGGGCCAATGCCTTTGCCGTCACTGTAAAGGACTCCGACGGGTCCCTTCACTATCTGTCTCAAGCGGGGCAGAGCGCTGATACCCTCAGCAGTGACGCCCAGGCCTCCGATGAGGCCATCCGCTCCCTGCTGGCGGAGGAGGATGTCTATGCTGTGGCTCGGGTGAGCTGCTTCCGGGACAGCCTCCGGGCTCGGAATGCCGTGGAGGAGATGGGCCTGAAGAACACCGGCGGCTATATCTTCTACGACGGGAACAATGAAAACTGGCTGGATCCGGCCAAGGAGGCCGCTCGGACCTATCTGTGTGAGATCATCCAGGAGTGTGCAGACCTGGGCTTTGACGAGATCCTGCTGACAGATGTGGGCTATCCCACTGTGGGCAAGCTCAATAAGGTGGGCGACGGCGGCGCCGACCGCTCCGCCATGCTGAAAGCCTTCCTGGAGGAGGCTGCCGCCGCAGTGCCGGAGGGCGTGAAGCTGTCTGTGGAGCTGCCGGCGGAGACCATTTCCGGCGCTGAGCCTGCCGATGGGGGTCTGGCCCTGACTGCCGCTGCAGAGTATGTGGATGCGGTGTATGCCGCTGTCTCGCCGGAGGAAGCAGCGGCTCTGACGGAGACCGTGGAGAGCGCCGGCTGCGCCTTCGTGCCGGAGCTGACCGCCTCCGACAGCCGCCAAGGGCTGGAGGAGTGGCTGATCCTGTCTTGAGGGGGCGCATCTGAAAGGGCACCGGAGCAAGGCGCTTATTACAAGACGCAAAACGGGGGAAGAAAGCCTCTGGCTTTCTTCCCCCGTTTTTTATATCCGATGAAAGCAGGGCGGCAGTGCTATCCCCAGAGGATCCCCATCAGCAGGCAAAGGGAGATCCCCACCACCCCGATCACGCACAGGACATTCACCACGGTGCGGAGGGTGGATTTACCCCTTTACAGAGCCATCAGCTTTTCCTGAAAATACATATTCTCTCCTTCTTGCTTGGTCTGACTTATGCCTGCATCATAGCAGATTCTGCCCGGCGGCAGCAACCAAGAACCGCTGGCAATTTGTCAATCGGGGCGGGAAATGCTGCTGTTCGGGCATTTTTTTCGTCTTTTCCCCAATCAAGGGGGAGAATTTTTTGGAGATTTGCTCTTGTGAGGCTCCGGGAAGTCTGCTACAATCGTCCCATGCAGTATAGAGGGCGGCCCGGCTTCCCTCTTTCCATGATCACGCCGGAGCGCACCGCGCCCGGAAAAAGGAGGAGACCAGATGAAACAGATCATCAAATGCGGCAGAGTGTTCACCGCAGTGGACGAGTCGGTCCGCGAGAACATGGCTGTCGCAGTGGAAGACGGCAAGATCACTGCCGTCGTTCCCATGCAGGAGGCGGATCTGGCGGGGGCGGAGGTCATCGACCTTTCCGACAAGTTCGTCATGCCCGGCCTGATCGATGCCCATGTCCATGTGAACCTGTCCGGCGAGCCCAGTATCCTGCACCTGTTTGCTGATGGCAGTGAGGGCGCTTTGACCATCACCAGCATCAAAAACGCCCAGAAGGATCTGATGGCCGGCTTCACCTCCATCCGGGACGAGTGCGGCTTCCGGTTTACCGATGTGGCGGTCCGTGACGCCATCCAGAAGGGTCTCATTGCAGGGCCCCGCATGCTGGTCTCCGGCGAGGCCCTCACCGGCACCGGCGGCCACGCCGATTCCCATCTGGCGCCCTATGTCACCGGCAGCACCACCCTGGGAGCCATCATCAACAGTCCCGACCAGGCCCGCAAGGCCGCCCGCCGCAGCTTCAAGTACGGGGCCGATCAGCTCAAGATCATGGCTACCGGCGGCGTCATGAGCATGGGCGACGACCCCAAGTGCAGCGAGCTGTCCTTTGAGGAGATGAAGGCCATCATCGAGGTGGCCAAGGCCCGGGGCCGCATCACCTCCGCCCACGCCCACGGCAGCGACGGCATCAAGATCGCCGTCCGGGCGGGCATCACCTCCATAGAGCACGGCATGCTCATGGACGACGAGTGCGTGGAGCTCATGGCTTCCCACGGCACCTATCTGGTGCCCACCATCATTGCCGCCAAGGCCATCGTGGACCATGGCGTGGAGGCGGGCCTGGCCCCCTGGATGGTGGAGAAGGCGGAGCTGGTCCTCTCCGGCCACAAGGACAATCTGCGCAAGTGCCGTGAAGCCGGCGTGAAGATCGCCTTCGGCACCGACGCGGGCACCAGCTTCAACTACCACGGCGTCCAGACCGTGGAGTTTGGACTGATGGTGGACTTTGGCTTCACCCCGGCTCAGACTCTGGTGGCCGCCACCCGTACCAACGCCGAGATGATGCGCTGGGACGACCGGGTGGGCACCCTGGAGGCCGGCAAGCTGGCGGATATCGTGGCCTTTGACCGCAGTCCGCTGGAAGATATTCAGATCATGGACCAGGTCTCCTTCGTCATGAAGGACGGCGTGGTGTGCAAAAAAGACGGCGTGCCCTGCGTCACGCTGCAGTAAAGGGGGAGAGAAGCATGAAACAGGTTTTGAAATGCGGCCAGCTGTTCCTGGCCCGGGAAAAGCGCTTTGCCGCTGACCAGAACGTCTATGTGGAGGACGGACGCATCACCGCCGTCAGCTCCGGACCGGTCCAAGAGGGCTGGGAGGTGGTGGACCTGGGCGGGAAGTACGTCCTGCCCGGCCTCATTGACGCCCACATCCACTGCAACCTCTCCGGCGGTCCCAACGATATGCTCCGCTTCGGCCAGATGTCCGTGCCGGACTTCACCGTGGTGAGCCTGGTGAACGTCCAGGCGGACCTGATGGCCGGCTTTACCACCGTCCGGGATGAGGGCGCCATCGCCTTTACCGACGTGGCCATTAAGAACGCCATCAACCGGGGTGAGACCTGGGGCCCCCGGATGTTTGTCTCCGGTCCTGCCCTGTCCCCCACCGGCGGCCACGCCGACACCCACTTCCCGCCCTACATGAGCCAGAGCGAGGGGCTGGGATTGCTGTGTGACTCCCCCGATGAGTGCCGGGCTGCCGGGCGCTACGCCATGAAGTACGGCGCCGACCAGCTCAAGATCATGTCCACCGGCGGCGTTATGACCAAGGGCGACGACGTGGGCGCCCCGGCCTTTACCCTGGAGGAGCTCCAGGCCATCGTGGATCTGGCCAACAGCCGGGGCCGCATCACCTCCGCCCACGCCCACGCCGGCGATGGCATCAAGCTGGCCGTCCGGGCGGGCGTCACCGTCATCGAGCACGCCACCATGGCCGACGAGGAGGCCCGGGAGATGATGCGCCAGGCGGGCACCTGGGTGGTGCCCACGCTGTCTCCCGGGGTGAGCATCCTGCGCTACGGCCCGGAGGCGGGGCTGCCCGATTGGCTGGTGGAAAAGGACCGGGAAGTGGTCCAGACCCACGCCAGCAATGTGAAAAAGTTCTTCGAGATGGGCATTCCCCTGGCCTTCGGCACCGACTGCGGCACCTCCTTCAACTACCACGGCAAGCAGGCCTATGAGTTCCAGCTCCTGCACCAGGCGGGCATCCCCGCCGCCGAGACGCTGGCCATGGCCACCATCAACGCCGCCAAGATGATGCGGATGGACGACAAGGTCGGCTCCGTGGAGGCGGGCAAGCTGGCCGACATCGTGGCTGTGGACGCCGACCCCATCGCCGATCTGAGCGTGATGATGCATGTGAGCTTCGTCATGAAGGACGGCAAGATCTACAAGCAGTAAACTCCCCTTGGAGAAGAAAAAAGGACGCCTGCGGGCGTCCTTTTTTGCGCTTTTCCGGCCCTCACCCCTCCAGCAGCTCCGTCAGCAGCGCCACCGCCTCCTGGAGGTGCTCCCCTGTCAGCCCCGAGTAGTTCACCACTAGGGTGTGCTCGTGCTCCGGCCGGGGACAGTCGGTGTACTCCGAGAGAAAGGAAAGACGCAGCCCCAGTTCCTCCGCCCGGGCCTTCAGGGAGCCGTCGCTCTCGGCTGTGTCCAGGTGCATGAGGAAGTGGAGTCCGGCGCCGTGCTCCGTAATAAAAACCCGGCGGGAAAAGGGGCTGGAGCGGAAGGCCCGGAGCACCGCGCTGCGCTGGTCCCGGCAGAAGCGGCGCGTCCGGCTCAGGTGCTTTTCATACCAGCCCCCGGCGATGAACCGGGCCAGGGTGTACTGCTCAAAGGAGGGCACCGTGCAGGCGTAAAACCCCAGCTGCCGGCGGAAGCGCTCCAGCAGCTCTGGGGGCAGTACCATGTAGCTGATGCGCATGGAGGGGGCGATGGTCTGGGAGAAGGTGTTCATGTAGATCACCCGGCCCGCCTGGTCGATGCTCTGGAGGGTGGCGATGGGGTGGCCGTCAAAGCGGAACTCGCTGTCATAGTCGTCCTCGATGATCCAACGCTGGCGCCCGGCCCAGCCCAGCAGCTCATAGCGCCGGGCGATGGGGGTGACGATGCCGGTGGGATAGTGGTGGGAGGGGGAGATGTGGGCGACCCTGGCCCCGGAGGCCACCAGCTCGGGGATCCGCAGCCCCTGCTCATCCAGGCCCACCGGGCACACCGCCGCGCTGCAGGCCCGGTAGATCCGCCGCAGCTTGGGATAGCCCGGGTCCTCCACGGCAAAGCCCAGCTCCGGCCCCAGCAGCTGGATCAGCAGCTGGTAGAGGTACTCGGTGCCCGCTCCCACCAGAATCTGCTCGGGAGAGACCGTCAGGCCCCGGTAGCTGTGGAGGTGGCCGGCGATGGCCCGGCGCAGCTCCCCCACCCCCTGGCTGGGGATGGGCTGGAGGAGATTGGTGTCCTCCTCCGAGAGCACCTGGCGCATGAGACGGGACCAGGTGGCGAAGGGGAACCGGGCCGGGTCCACCCGGTTGCTCTTCAGGTCCGCCCGGTAGGTCCGGGGCGGCGCCTCCCGGGGCAACGGCGGGACGGTCTGCTGCCCTTGGGCGGGAACGGGCTCCAGCCGGGCGGCGAAAAAACCCCGCCGGGGCTCCGCGCGCACATACCCCTCCGCCTCCAGCTGGGCGTAGGCGCTCTCCACGGTGATGACGCTCACCCGCAGGTGCTCCGCCAGGGCCCGCTTGGAGGGCAGCTTCTCCCCCGGCGGCAGGGCCCCGGAGCGGATGTCCTCCCGGATGCAGCGGTAGAGGTATTCGTACAGGGGCGTCCCGCCCCGGTCCTCCATGTCGTATGTCAGCATGACGGCCTCCTGTCTGGTCTTATAGGCCTGGAAAGAATCTGACCTTTCTGACCTTGTAAAATACGCTTGTTTTGATACTTTTCATCATACCACAAAGGGATTACAATGGCCACAGTAAAAAAACGGTCCCCGGCGGGACGGAAAGGTGCGTTGCAGTATGAAGGAAAGAGCCATGATCCGCTCCATGGTCACCACGGCCATGCTGGCGGCATTGACCTACGCGGCCACGGTGGTGATCCGCATCCCCACGCCGACCGGCGGT
>CALXDZ010000072.1 GCA_944387205.1 uncultured Oscillospiraceae bacterium | reverse complement strand
GGGATTTATCCCCGTGGACGAGCTGATGAAACAGGAAACGGCATGACCGAAGCCATGCCGTTCCTGCGAAAACCGATATTGCTTTCTTATGACCCCCGACCATGACGCGGGGCCTTTTTTTGCGTGGAAGTGGGGGAAGAAAAAGGCCTTTTCGGCAAAAACGCTGTCAGACGGCCCTTGGGGCGCATAGCCTGTAGAGAAAAGGGAGACGCCCCGAGGCTTTATCCTTTGGCGGCGGACCGAAACAGGGAGGGCTTTTGACATGACAACGCATTTCTTTCTCGGCGCCAACAGCGGTGAGGGATTTCAGAGCTTGTATCCGGACCTGGCGGATCTGGAAAAGATCCGGGATCTGATCGTACTCAAGGGCGGCCCGGGAGTGGGAAAATCCACCTTTATGAAGCAGGTGGGCCGGGCAGCGGAGGAGGCCGGACAGCAGGTGGAGTATATTTGGTGTTCCGGTGACCCGGATTCCCTGGACGCCGTACTGCTTCCGGAGTGTGCCGCCGCTGTGGTGGATGGCACCTCGCCCCATGTAGTGGAGCCCCGGTATCCGGCGGCGGTGGATCGGTATGTGAACCTGGGGCAGTTTTATGATGTGGATGCCCTGAAAAAGCGCCGCCTGGAGGTGGTCACCCACACCGAGGCCTATAAGGAAGCCTATCAAAGGGCCTTCCACTGCCTCAAGGCGGCCCGGCAGGTGGAGCGCTCCGCCTTTTCCCGGATGGCTCAGGGGTTGGACCGGACCCGCCTGGACCGACGGGTCAGCGGGATCATAGCCCGAGAGCTGCGGAAAAAGGGCGGCGAGGAGGGCGTTACTACCCGCCGCTTCCTGGGTTCCATGACCCACAAGGGATATGTCTGGCGCTTTGACTCGGTGGATGTTCTTTGTTCCCGGGTCTATGAGCTGGCAGACCGCTGGGAGCTGGGCAGCGGCGCTCTGGCCCGACTCCACGATGCCGCCGCAGCGGCGGGGTGGAATACCATCGTCTGCCCCAATCCAGAGGATCTCACCCAGATCCGCCATCTGCTGATCCCGGGGCTGGGCCTGGCCTTTGTCACCTCCGGAGACGACTGTGCCTATCCCGGGAAGCCCAACCGCCGTCTGCGGCTGGACGCCATGACCACCTCCGGGGACCGGGCCCGGGTGCGCTTTGCCCGGCGGATGACCGAAACCCTGCGGGAGGAGGCTCTGGCAGCTCTGCGGGAAGCCAAGTCCAGCCACGATGCCCTGGAGGCGGTGTACCATCCCCATGTGGACTTTGATGGGGTGGCAGCCCTGGCCCGGGAAGAGACCAACCGGATTCTGGGCTATGTCAAATAAGATTGTCTGCTGCCTGCTCTAGGGTTGTATGAAAGAAGTGCAGCCTCTGCTATCCCGCCTGGGGGAGAGAGACACCTCCGGGCGGGATGGTGCATATTGTGGAGCGTGGCACAGCGCCGCTCCGGCCGGTTACTCAGTGTTCCGCTTTGCTGACGTTGGGGAAAGCTGTTGATAAGCGGCGGGAAGTCCTGTGTCCGGAGATGAGGTGAGATCCTTGCGGCCAAATCATCAGCGTTTCCAACGGATAAGGGCGGCTTGGGCAGAGGTCCATCTGGTGGACCGGTGTCTTTTGCTGTTTATGACTGTGCTGCTGGTGCAGCTGGCCTGCAGTCTGTTTCTGCCGGAGAACCTGGCACCGGAGGCGGGCAGCATCGACGTGATCGTGCGCACCTCTGCGGCGGCCATTTTTGGCTATCTGCTCAGTGGGAATTTCAACCGGGGCTCGACGCTGGAGCCTACAAGACAAACTGACGTTTCGCTAAAGTGTCTGCTGGAGGCGGAAAGCGACGTGCTGTCCTCGCCGCAGGATTTGCAATATCCTATCGGTGATCCTGCGGTCCTTTCTGGGGAGATGGTGAGGGAAAGAGCAGAGCCCTCCAAGGCGGAACAAGGAGTTCCTGGCAGGGATACTGGCTGCCTGCAGATCCTGATGGCCATGGTCATCGGCCTTTTCTGCCTGGCTGTGTTGCTTATGGTGCGCTTTTCCGCCTGGTGGGGAGTGACTTTGGTTTCCTCAGATTCCGCCACAGCCACCATAGCGCAGCTGCGGGATTTTGTCTCCGGCAGCGTGGGCTTTCTTATTGGCTGTCCCACATGCACTCTGACCCGATCCAAGTCATAACTTCAGGAGGTCCTTTTTCATGGCCGATATTAAGCAGGATATTCTCAGTCTCAGCTACAGCCCCAGCTTTGAAGTTCAGGGAATGCAGGAGGCGGACATCAATTTGAGTCTGCCTCCTGCCTCTGTGACCACTGCCACTGTGTTTGGCACCGTGACGGATGGTACCGCCCCCCTGGCCAATGCCACCGTCAAACTCTTTGACAGCTAAGGGGTTCCCTATCAGCACACCATGACCGACGAAAGCGGTGCCTATACCTTAGATAATATCCCTGCTGGGACTTACAGCATCGCCGCGGTGGCGGACGGTTATCTCATGAGTCCCTCTGTGGGCGTGATTCTCACCGATGGCATTACTGTGGAGGTTCCCCTGGTATGTGCAGTGGATGCCACACTGTCTCTGGGTGCTGTGGCCGGTGTGGTGTCTGTGGCCGGTCCCACCGGCCCGGTGCCTCTGGCCGGAGCCAAGCTTACGCTGACGGATGCCCTGGATGTGGTGCTGGCATCCACCTATTCAGCGGATGACGGCGAGTTTGTTTTCTATGACCTGGCCGATGGCACCTATCACCTGATGGCTTCCGCAGAGGGGTATGTGACTACCAGTGCGATGACCGTGACCATTTCTGCGGGTTCTCTGGTCAACGTGGCAGTGACGATGCAGGTAGATACCCGCACCTACAACGGCACGGTCAGCGGCATTGTCCGGAATGCCCAGGGAACTGTCGTGGCCGGCTGCTTTGTGGGTCTCTACCAGGTGACTACAGACACTCAAACTGGCGCCGTCACTGAGACACTGGTATCTACCACCAAGACCAATATCGAGGGAAAGTACCTGTTCGGCGGCGTCAGCGGCGGCCAGTATATGGTCAAGGCAAAGCTGGAGCAGTAAGCGCCGCCCTGGAATGCTCCAGGCCCTTCTGCCTGAAGGAGGGGGAGGAAGCGGCGTGTGATCTGTGCTTCTTCCCCAGGTTTTGTCTGTGCGGACTTCGGGTGTGGGTCTGTTCCTTTTGCCC
>CALXDZ010000071.1 GCA_944387205.1 uncultured Oscillospiraceae bacterium | reverse complement strand
GGTGTTCTGTCCCTGCTCTCTGGTGCTGGCCACCCCTACGGCCATCATGGCCGCCATCGGCAACGCCACCCGCCACGGCTTCCTGGTCCGGGAGGGCGACGCCCTGGAGCGGCTCTCCACCGTCCATCAGGTGACCTTTGACAAGACCGGCACCCTGACCTACGGCACGCCTCAGGTGGTGGCGGTGCAGCCCGCCGGTGATACGCTGTCCCAAGAGGCACTCTATGCTTTGGCTGCCGGGGCGGAGGTCCGTTCGGAGCATCCCCTGGGCAAGGCAGTGGTCCGGTGCTACCGGGAGAAAACCGGCGGAGCGCCTCCGGCGGCGGAGGACTTCGCCATGCTGCCGGGCCGCGGCGTAAGGGCTCTGGTGCAAGGACGCCGGGTGGCAGCAGGAAATCCGGCGTTGCTCCGGGAGGAGGGCACGGCGCCCACCGAGGACCTTCTGCAGGCAGCAGCGGGTTTTGCCAAAACCGGCTGCACCCTTATCTATGTGGCGGTGGACGGGCAGTGCGCCGGGTTCCTGGCCCTGGCGGACACCCTCCGCCCCCACGGAGCCAAGATCATCCGCCAGCTGCAAAGCGCCGGCGTGACCCCGGTGCTCCTCACCGGCGACCACGAAAACGCCGCCGGACACATCGCCCGGCAGCTGGGCATCTCCGTCTACCAGGCCGGGTGCCTGCCGGAGGACAAGCTCAAGTGGATCGACCGCAGTCAGTCCGCCGGGGAGCCGGTGTGCATGATCGGCGACGGCATCAACGATGCTCCCGCCCTGAAAAAGGCCCGGGTGGGCATCGCCATGGGCGGTGTGGGCAGCGACATCGCCGTGGACGCGGCGGACATCGTGCTGGTCAATGACGACATCCGGGAGCTGCCCCACCTGTTCCTGCTGGCTCAACGCATGATGCGCACCATCCGGCTGAATCTGACCTTCTCCATGGCACTGAACTTCCTGGCCATTTTCCTGGCCATCATCGGCACTCTGGACCCGGTGGTAGGCGCGCTGGTCCACAATGCCGGATCAGTGGCAGTGATCCTTCACTCTGCCCTGCTGCTGAGCTGGCGCCGGCGGTAGGCTCTCTTTCCTAATAAAAAAGGGAACGTCCTGGGGACGTTCCCTTTTTTATTAGGATTCCCACTCCGTGTGGAAAGTGCCGGGTCGGTCGATGCGCTCATAGGTGTGGGCCCCGAAGCAGTCCCGCAGGGCCTGGACCAGATTGACGGACATCCTTGCGGTGCGGCTCTGGTCGTAGTACAGCAGCGCCGCTCCCAGGGCCGGCAGGGGGATGCCCCGGGCAGCGCCTGCCAGCACCGTGCGCCGCAGGCAGGGCTCTGCCTGAGAAAGGGGCTCCCGCAGGGAAGACGCCAGCACCATCGGCTCCGCGCCCTCCCGCAGGGCCGATGCCAGACGCTCCAGCAGCACCGAGCGGATGATGCATCCGCCCCGCCACAGCTCCACCACCGATGCCAGATCTACGTCCCAGCCCAAGGCCCGGGAGGCCTCGCCGATCAACTCCAGACCCTGGACATAGGCGCAGAGGATGGCGGCATAGAGCGCCTGCTCCAGCTCCGGTGCCGTCAGTGACGGATCCAATGGCTCCGCTGTGCAGGGCAACTTTTGGGCGCATTTTTGCCGGTCCCCCCGTCGCTGAGAGTGGTAGCGGGTAAAAAGGGCCTCATCGATACAGGGAACATATACTCCCCGCTCTGCCGCTTCTACCACAGACCAGCAGCCGGTGCCCTTTTGCCGGGCCACATCCAGCACCCGGTCCACCAGAGGCGCTCCGTCCTCCTCTTTCCGCAGCACGGCAGCGGTGATATCCACCAGATAGGAAGCCAGGGGACCGGTGCGCCAGCCCTCAAACACCTCCGCCATGGCGGAGGCGGAAAGGCCCATGCCGTCCCGCATAAAGCCATATACGTCTGCCAGCTGCTGCATCACGGCATACTCAATGCCGTTGTGGACCATCTTTACATAGTGTCCCGCGCCTCCCGGACCCACATAGCCGCAGCAAAGGCCGCCGTCCGGAGCCCGGGCGGCAATGGCCTCCAGGCTCTCCCGGCAGCGCTCCCATCCTTTGGAGCTCCCCCCGACCATGAGGCAGGGGCCCTCCAGGGCGCCCTTCTCCCCGCCGGAGACGCCCACGCCCAGGAACTCCACCCCCTCCTTGGCGGCCCGCTCACAGCGGCGGATGGTGTCCTGATAGTGGGAGTTGCCTCCGTCGATGACCACGTCTCCGGGCTCCAGCAGCCCCAGCAGTTCCTCCAGCACCTGGTCTACCGGCGCGCCTGCCGTGATCATCAGGAAAACCACCCGGGGCCGGGCCAGGGCGGACACCAGCTCCGCCGGGCTCTCGCACACCGTCCACTGCCCCGCCGGATGGGCGGCGGCAAAGGCCGTCCGCTCCCCCTCCGCCTTGCTGTACACCGCGGTGGGGATGCCGCGGCGGATGAAATTCAGCGCCAGGCTCCTGCCCATGACGCCCAGGCCGTACAGGCCCATGGCATAGGTATTCATCGCTTTCCTCCCATGTCTGCGGCGTTTCCGCCCGGACGAGTCTGGCCGTGCGCTCCCCAGGGAACGCACGGCCAGGCTTGATAGCCGGACAAGTCGGCCGCTGCTTTTCTCTCAGTTGACCTTGAACTTGCATCCGCCGCTCTGGAGCACGTCCAGGGCGTTCTGGGCGGCCATGAGGCTCATCTTGCTGCTGGCCTCGGCGGTGGCGGCGCCGGCGTGGGGCGTCAGGATGCAGTTGGGCAGCTCCGTCAGGGGGCTGTCGCAGGGGGGCTCCACCACCGTGGCGTCCAGGGCGGCGCCCCGGATCTGGCCGGACTTGAGGGCCTCATAGAGGGCCGCCTCGTCCACGATGCCGCCCCGGGCGGTGTTGACCAGGATGGCGGTGTCCTTCATGGCGGCGAACTGGGCCGTGGAGAACATGTTCTCCGTCTCCGGGGTCAGCGGAGAGTGAAGGGTGATGAAGTCGGACTCCCGGACCAGGGTGTCAAAGTCCACATAGGTGGCGCCCACCTCGTCGGCAAAGGCCTGGTCCTGGAACTGGTCGTAGCACAAAATGCGCATCCGGAAGCCCTTGCAGCGATAGGCCACACCCTTGCCGATGCGGCCGGCGCCCACCACGCCCAGGGTCTTTTCCCACATCTCCAGGCCGGAGGGGCGCTCCTGCTTGCCGGACTTGATGGAGTTGTTCATAAAGGTGACGTTCCGGGCACAGTCCAGCATCAGGGCCACCGCCAGGTCCGCCACGGAGTCGCCGTTGGCGCCGGGGGTGATGGTCACCTGGATGCCCTTTTCCGTGGCCGCGGCCACGTCCACCTTGTCATAGCCCACGCCGTAGCGGGAGATGACCTTGAGCTGCTTGGCGGAGTCGATGAGGGCCTTGTCATAGTCCTCCAGGCCGGCGATGACGGCGTCGGCGTCCACGATCTCCCGGCGGAGCTGCTCCTCCACGGGGCCGTCCGCCGCCACCAGCTTCTTCACGGTGCAGCCGGCGGCCTCCAGCAGGTCATAGGCCTTGCGGTCCGTGTTGCCGAAGGACCGGGCCGTTACGATCACTTTATAATTTGCCATATCTCTCATCCCTCATTGACCAGAGCCACGGCCTCCTGGGTCAGGCGCTGGATCTCATCGAATTTTCCGGCGGCGATCAGGTCGCCCTTGACCATCCAGCTGCCGCCGCAGGCAATGATGTGCTTATCCGCCAGGTACTCCTTGACGTTGCCCGCGTTGATGCCGCCGGTGGGCATGAAGCGCATGGCGGGGAAGGGTCCGGCCAGGGCCTTGATGGTGTTGAGGCCGCCGTACTGGCTGGCGGGGAAGAACTTGACCACCTTCAGACCGTAGCCCATGGCCTGCATCACCTCGGTAGGGGTGCAGGTACCCGGGAAGATGGGAATCTCATGCTCCACAGCGTAGCGGGTCACCTCATCGGAAAAGCCGGGGGTCACCAGGAACTTGGCGCCGGCGGCCACAGCGGTCTTGGCCTGCTCCAGGTTGGTCACGGTGCCGGCGCCCACCAGCATCTCGGGATAGGCCTCACTGATGGCGCGGATGGAGTCCGCTGCGGCGGCGGTGCGGAAGGTGACCTCCGCCACAGGGAGGCCGCCGTCGATGAGGGCCTTGGCCAGGGGCAGGGCGTCCTTGGCGTCCTCCAGCACCACAACAGGCACCAGCTTCAAGCTTTCGATCTTGGCATTGATATCCATATGTTTTCCTCCTTATGCCGGGCAGCTGCATCTGTCCGGCTGTATGTATGGTGGTTATCGAGCGCCGCTGCCCGAGGCGTGGTAGCACTCCAAATACCGCTGGAACTTCTCCTGGTACAGCTCCGCCTTCTCCGGGTCGGGCCGGATGGTGCCGGAGATCTGGGGCTTATACTCCCGCACATCGCCGATGACGCCCAGCAGCTCCATGGCCAGCACCGCGCCGCCCAGGAGGCTGCCGTGGACCACGTTGTCAATGGTCAGGGGACGGCCGAAGATGTCGGCGCACATCTGGCTCCACTCCAGGGAGTTGAGGATGCCGCCGGAGATCTTGATCTCCTTGGGAGGCTCATTGACCTCCGCCAGGATGCGGTAGCAGTGGTAGAGATTGAACAGCACGCCCTCCTGCACCGCCCGGTACAGGTCGTTGGCATTGTGCCGGGGCAGCACATTGGCAAAGCCGCCCATCCGGTCGTCGTCCCAGCCCGGGCACCGCTCGCCGAAGAGGAAGGGCAGAAACACCGGCGTAGTCACCTTGTCGGTGACGCCCGCCTCGATCTCCCCGTAGCCGGTGCCGGCGGGGAAGAGACTTTTTCTGGCCCAGTCCACGCAGTTGCAGCAGCCGTTGGTGGCCGCGCCGCTGAGCCAGGCCTTTGGGGAGAGATAACACCAGGTAGAGGGCTTTTCCGGCAGCACAGGCTGCTCCGTGGTCAGGCGCAGGGCGCCGCTGGTGCCCACGGAGAAGGTGGCCACGCCCTGTTCCAGGGCCCCCACGCCCACCTGGTTGAGTCCGCCGTCGGAGTTGGTGGGGATCACCGGGATGCCCTCGGTAACGCCCAGGAGGCGGGCCGCCTCCTGGTTCAGGGGGAAGGTCTCATCATACTCCACCAGTCGGCTGAGCTGGTCCCGGCGCAGGCCGAAATCCTCCAAAGAGGCGTCGTCATAGTCCCGGGTGTGGATATTGAGAAGTCCGCTGCCGGAGGTCAGGCACTTGGTGGACACCCGCTGTCCTGTCATGCGGTAGGTATTATAGGTGCCCTGGCTGACCGGGAAGCAGTCCTCCACCTTCCAGCCCTGGCGCCGCAGCAGCTCCAGCTTGAAGAGCGGATAGATGGCGTTGACCATGCAGCCGGTGCGCTGGTAGTAGCTGGAGACGTACGCCGGGTCCTTGCGCAGCTCCCGGCACAGCTCCGAGGCCCCGGTATAGCTCCACAGATATACCGGTGTCTGGGGCTCCATTTTACTGTTGCACAGCGCCACGCTGTGCCAGGTACCGCTCAGGGAGATCATGTCGATCTTTTTCCCCTCAGCCACCTCCCGGCCCACGGCCATCATCTGACGGTACACCGCCTCGATGTCCCGGGCCGCCGGGTCGCCGCTGGGCTCCGGGCCATACTCCCGGGCGGCGGTCTCAAAGGTGCCGTCCTGGGTATGGTAGAGCATCGCTTTCGCGGAAGTCGTACTGGCTTCCAATACGAGAATTTCCATGGTTTACACCTGCCTTCTGCCGGTTTATCCAGCTGATTGCGCCCGCAGGCGTTTTAAGAGCGGCAGTCCACGACCACCTTCACCGTGCCGCAGTCGGGGTCGGCGATCATGTCAAAGACCTTGGGAGACTCCTCCAACGACACGATGTGGGAGACCACCTTCTCCAGTTCCTCCTGGAGCACGGCGGCCAGCTCCACGGTCTGGCGGAACTCCTCCTTGGTGTACACCCGGGTGCCCACCAGGGTCTGCTCCTTGAAGTTGATGGCCTGGAGGTTCACCGCATGGGGCTTTTTGTGGACGCCGGTCATGCAGATGGTGCCCCGGACGCGGGTCAGATCGGTCATCTGCAGGGCGGCGGGTTCGGAGCCGGAGCACTCGAAGAGGATGTCGCAGCCCTCGCCGTCGGTGGCGTCCCGCACGATCCGGACGAAGTCCTCCTTGGCGGAGTTCACCGCGGTGAAGCCCAGCTCCCGGGCCAGGTCCAGACGCTTTTCAAACACGTCGGAGACGAAGATCCTGGACGCGCCCAGGTGCTTGAGAACGATGCCGGTGAGGATGCCGATGGGGCCGGCGCCCACGACCACGGCGCAGTCCAGAGGTTTGAGCTGAGCCATATGCATGGAGTGGACGATGACGGCCAGAGGCTCGATGACCACGGCGGCCTTGTCGCTGACGCCCTCGGGGACCTTGAAGAGTATATCCTCGTCGGCGCAGACATACTGGGCGATGCCGCCGTCACAGTCGATGCCGATGAGGCCCAGGGAGTTGCACACATGGGAGTTGCCGCTGCGGCAGGCCAGGCAGTGGCCGCAGCTGAGCAGCGGGAAGCACACCACCCGGTCGCCCTTCTTCAGGCGCTGCCCATCGGTGTCCAGCCTGCCCAAGAACTCATGGCCCAGCACCAGCGGTGCCTTGGCCCGGGGGTGGGTGCCCAGGAAAATGCCGGTGTCGGAGCCGCACACGCCGCAGTAATCCACCTTCACCCGCACCTGCCCGGCCTTGGGCTCCGGCACAGAGACCTCGTTGACGACCACCTGCTTGGGGCCGGTATAGACCAATGCTTTCATCGCGCTTCCACCTTTCTCATTCGTTTTCCGCAAAATCAGCCTGAGGATTTACTTCACCACGAACTTCATCTCCGCCCCGGTCAGCAGCGCCGCGGCATTCTCCGCGCAGATCATGCTGACGGCGTTGATGGCCTCCTCAGAGTACATGCCGATGTGGGGGGTGACCACCACCTGGTCCAGGGTCAGCAGCGGATGGTCCTTGGGCATGGGCTCGCTGACCACCACGTCCATGGCGGCAGCGCCGATCTGGCCGGACTGGAGGGCCTCGTACAGGTCCTCCTCATTGACGATGCCGCCCCGGGAGGTGTTGAGGATCACCGCGCCCTTGCGCATCTCCCCCATCTCCTTGGCGGAGATCATGTTCCGGGTCTCATCCGTGAGGGGCAGGTGCATGGACAGGTAATCGCAGTTCCGGATCACATCGTCGGGATCTTCAAAGAGCTCCACACTGCCCCGGAACTCCTCGGGCACCTCCTTGACAAAGGGGTCGTAGGCCAGGATCTTCATGGAAAAGCCCTTGGCCCGGCGGGCCACGCACTTGCCGATGGCGCCGAAGCCCATGATGCCCAGGGTCTTGCCGTAGACATCATGGCCGATGACGGTCTTCCACTCCCCCCGGCGGACGCCCCGCTCCGCCGCGCTGATGCGGCGGGCACAACTGAGCATCAGGCCGAAAGTCAGGTCCGCTACAGCGTTGGAGTTGGTGCCGGGGGCGTTGGTGACGGTGATGCCCTGGGCCTTGGCGGCAGGCAGGTCGATGTTGTCCAGGCCGGCGCCGTGCTTGCAGATGAGCTTGAGCTTGGGGCACTGGGTCATGACCTCCGCCGGGAACTTGTGGCCGCCGATGATCAGGGCGTCAAATGCGGGGATCTCCGCGGCAAAGCGGTCCATGTCGAAGCTGTCCCGGTCCATGGACACCTCCCAGCCCGCCTCCTCCAGCACCCGCAGCGGCTCGTCGCTGATCTGGCCGAAGGAGCGGGAGGTGATAAGTACTTTCTTCTTTTCCATGGCGTTCATACCCCTTTCTCACAGGAGAGGATCTTCTTGAGGCCCTCGGTGGCATAGCTCTTTTCCTTGGAGATGGGCAGCCAGCCCACCTCCTTGATATAAGGATGGTCCTCCAGCAGCGTGGAGTAGAGCGCATACATATAGGCGTTGGAGACCACCACCGCCAGATCGCAGCCCTTCCAGTCCCGCTCACAGTACCAGCTCAAAGCCTTGGGGAAGCCCCCGTTCATCACGCCCTCGGCGTAGGACTTGCGCTGGGCAGGCGTGCCCTGGTTGAAAAGCCGCATGGCGTGGCAGATGTAGATGGCACGGTTGAAGCCGTAGGTCTCCAGGTTCCGCACGCCCTCCTGCACCATCTCCCGGTCCAGCTCGTCCCCCTCCGCGCTCAAAATGGGCGAGAGGATGGTGGCGGTCTTGAGGGCGTGGAACAGCTCCCCGGTCATGCTGGAGAGGATGCCCTGAACCTGCTGGTCCCGGATGAGGGCGGTATGGGTGTGGGACCCGGGCAGGATCAGGGCGATGGTCCGGCCGGGATAGCGCTCCTGGAGGGTGTCCAGGGTGCCGATGATCTCGATCTCCTCGCCCCGCATATTGTTGACATGGGTGATGTCCTCCCCGGTGGTCTTGAGACCGGGGATCAGATAGAAGTCCCGGTGGAACACCTTCTCCTCCCGGAAGCGGTACACGGACTGGGCAAACCGCTCTACCGTGGTAGGAATCACCAGGTGGGGGATCTCCTTGAGGCCGTATGGGCTGGTGACCATGCCCGAGGCATAGATCCCCTCTTCGATCTGCCCCTCGTCCACACCAGTGGCCGAGAGCATCCCATCATAGAGCTCCTTGAGCCCCCGAAGCAGCACCAGATTGTCCCCGGCGATGGAGGAATCCTTGGATCCCACCGCTTTTTTCTCCGTATAGCGCACCCGGAAGTCCCGGTCCAGCAGGTAGATCCGGGAGTTGGAGGTGCCGGAGTCGTAATAGACCAGAAACTCTTTTTCCATAGGATCAGCCCTGCAGCGCGTCCATATAGGCCTTGGCGGTCTTGGTGATCTCATCAAAGCGGCCCTCGTTGACCAGCTTGGCGCTGACCAGGTTGCCGCCGCAGCCCACGCCGATGCAGCCGGCCTCGATGAAGGAGGCGCAGTTCTCCGGGGACACGCCGCCCACCGCCGTCAGCGGGATGTGCTTGAGGGGGGCTTTGAGCGCCTTAATGTAGGCAGGGCCCAGGATGCCGGCGGGGAAGAGCTTGACGATGTCGGCGCCGTATTCATAAGCCGCCGCCGTCTCCGTGGGGGTATAGGCGCCGGGGATAGACACCATGCCCAGAGCCTTGGTCTCCCGGATCACCGCCTCGTTGACGTTGGGGGAGATGATGTACTCAGCGCCGGCCTCCCGGGCCTGATGCACCTGCTCCACGGTCATCACCGTGCCGGCGCCCACGGAGACCTGGTCGCCGAAGGTCTCCCGGATGGCGGCGATGGACTTGAGGGTGTCCTGCCGCATCTCCTCGCTGCTCTGGTCAAAGGTCACCTCCACGCAGCGCACGCCGCCGTCCACCATGGCCTGCACCAGCTGAACGATCTGTGCGCTGGGGATCCCCCGCACGATGGCGATGATCTTATGCTCCCGGATAAATTCCAAAACATTTCTTTCCATTGTTTTGTTCCCTCCTGACATATTTATCTACGGCGAAAAGTACAGAATATCCGCCATTTCCCATATTTTATTTGCCTTCTGCCGATTAGTCTGCGGGTGCTTCGCTTCTTATTCGTTAGTATAGTAAAAAGAGATCATGATTGCAAGATACTTTTCTGTCAAAATCACAAAATATTCGACATCTTTTCGCTTATTTGCGTTCTGTAAAAACACAGTTTTCTCGCATTTTACACGAAATATTTTTGCTTTCTATTCACACAGATGAAAAAATATGGTA
>CALXDZ010000070.1 GCA_944387205.1 uncultured Oscillospiraceae bacterium | reverse complement strand
GGAGGTCTGTCAGACGTACATCTTCTACCTGGCGGAGGGAATCGTCAATCTGGTGAATCTGCTGCACCCGGATATGCTGGCCATTGGCGGCGGCATCAGCAATGAGCGGGACGAGGCTTTGCTGCTTCCGGTGCGGGAGATCGTGGATCGTGAATGCTATGCGCGGCACGGAGGTAGACTGACTAAGATCGTAAAGGCGCAGCTGGGCAACGATGCCGGCATCATCGGCGCAGCAGCTTTGTGCCTGCAGTAAACAACAGGGACTGCCCGCGGTCCTGTCCCCAGGAGGTAACTATGCTCTGGTACGAGAGTTTGGATGAAAAGATTCGGGACTATCTGCCTGATTTGAAGGTGGTCTGTGACGAGCCCATGAGCCGCCACACCTCCTTCCGGGTGGGGGGACCGGCAAAGCGCATGGCCTTTCCCAGCAGTGGCAAGCAGCTGGTTTTGCTGATGAGCTTTGCTGAGGAGTGCGGCGCCAGGCCTCTGGTCATCGGCAACGGCACCAATCTGCTGGCGCCGGATGAGGGCCTGGACCGGCTGGTTATTGATGTCACGGAAGGGATGACCCGTCTGGAGGCCGGGGAGGAGCCGAATACCATTTTGGCTGAGTGCGGCGTTCCTCTGGCCCGCTTGGCGGATTTTGCCTGCCGCATGGGACTGGAAGGCCTGGAGTTTGCCCATGGCATCCCTGGCTCTCTGGGTGGTGCGGTGTGCATGAACGCCGGCGCCTATGGCGGAGAGATGAAGCAGGTGATCAAATCTGCGGCAGTCCTGTTTCCTCAGGAGGGAGTCAGAACACTCCGGGGTGATGAACTGGACTTTAGCTACCGGCACAGTGTGCTAAGCGACCGGCCGGAGGGTGTGGTGCTGCATGCTGTGGTGCAGCTTACCCCCGGTGACCCTGAGGCTATTCGGGAGAAGATGCGGGAGCTGATGGGCCGCAGAAAGGCCAGCCAGCCATTGGAGTGGCCCAGCGCCGGCAGCACCTTCAAACGACCGGAGGGCTATTTTGCCGGGCCGCTGATTGAAGGCTGCGGCTTGAAGGGATATACCGTGGGTGGCGCCCAGGTGTCGGAAAAGCACGCTGGATTCGTCATCAACCGGGGCGGGGCCACCTGTGCTGACATTCTGGCGGTGATCGAGCACGTCCAGGACACGGTGGAACGGGTCCACGGCGTACGCCTGGAGCCGGAGGTCCGCATCCTCCGGTAAAAAAGAGATGCGGTTTGGGAAGGGGAGAGACCAATGGAGATCCTGCTGATTTCCGGCATGTCCGGCAGCGGAAAGAGCAAAGCAGCCTCCTTTTTGGAGGATATAGGCTTTTATATCGTGGACAATATGCCTGCGGCCATGATCCTGAAATTTGCCGAATTCTGCATCGGCAGTCAGGGACGGTACAGCCGGGTGGCGCTGGTGTACGACGTGCGTACCAGCGAGAATTTTACTGAGCTTTTTGACGTATTGGACCAGCTGCGGAAGATGGACTGCACCTGCCGGATGCTGTTTTTGGAGGCATCCCCGGAGACCATTGTCCGCCGCTATAAGGAGACCCGCCGCCTCCATCCGCTCTCTGACGAGGGAATCATTCCCCTGGAGGAGGCAGTGAGCCGGGAGCAGGAACTGCTCCGCCCCGTCCGGGAACGGGCGGACTACATCATCGACACCAGCACTCTGTCCACCGCTAAACTGCGGGGGGAACTGCTGCACTTGTTCGATGCCCAGGGGAGAAAGGGCGGATTGAGCGTCAGCGTTACATCCTTTGGCTTCAAGCACGGACTGCCCATGGAGGCGGATCTGGTGTTTGACGTGCGCTTCATGCCCAACCCCTACTATATCCGGGAACTGCGGGACAAGACAGGATTGGACCAAGAGGTCTATGACTATGTCTTCTCCTTTCAGCAGACCCGGGACTTTATGACAAAGCTAGAGGATCTGCTGGCGTTTACCCTGCCTCTTTACAGCGAAGAGGGCAAGACCATGCTGGTCATCGCTGTGGGGTGCACCGGCGGTCACCATCGCTCTGTGGCGGTGGCCAGGGCCTTGACGGAGTACATCTCCCGCCTGGGCTATCAGGCCACGGAAAACCACCGAGATATGACTCGGTCCTGACGGGACTGTCCCGGCAGATCTGCAACGACGGAGCCGAAAGCTCCCGCACTTATGCGGCAGCTTCGGACAGGGAGGGAGGTTTTCTCTCTTCAATTGAAAAGAGGAGCTTATGGCAAATCGAACCACTGACTATCGCATCCCCCGGGAACACGGCCCGCGGGTGGCCGTCATCGGAGGCGGCCATGGGTTGTCTACCATGCTGCGGGGACTGAAACAATATACGGAAAATCTCACCGCCATCGTCACAGTGGCTGACGACGGCGGCGGATCCGGCGTGCTGCGCCAGGACCTGGGCATGCCTCCGCCGGGAGACATCCGCAACTGTATGGAGGCCTTGGCCAACACAGAACCGCTGATGACAGAGCTACTCCACTATCGTTTCCAGGAAGGATCGCTGGCGGGCCAGAGCTTTGGAAACCTCTTTCTGGCGGCCATGAACGGCATCTCTGACTCCTTTGACCAGGCGGTCAGCCGAATGAGCGAGGTCCTGGCCATCACGGGCCGGGTCCTGCCGGTGACCACAGCGGACGTGCAGCTGGAGGCAGAGTTTGAAAACGGCGCCTCCGTGGTAGGCGAGTCCAAAATCTTTTGGTGCAAGAAGAAGGAGGACTGCCGCATTCGCAGAGTGCGTCTCATCCCGGAGCATCCACGGGCGCTGCCGGAGGCCCTGGCCGCCCTGCGGGAGGCGGACATGATCGTCCTGGGGCCGGGCAGTCTCTACACCAGCATCATCCCCAATCTTCTGGTGGACGGCATCGTGGAGGCCATCCAGGCCTCTGACGCTCTGAAGGTCTATGTGTGCAATGTTATGACCCAGGAGGGAGAGACGGAAGGGTACAGCGTGGGCGACCACATTGCAGCCCTGTTCCAGCACGGAGCAACAGGTCTTTTCGACCTGTGCCTGACCAATTCCTCTCCCATTCCTAAAGGGGTGGCTGCCCGGTATGCAGAGGAGGGAGCCGAGCCGCTGATCTGCCCGCCTGAGTGTACCCATATCCAGGGAGTGGAAATTCTCCGCCGGCCAGTAGCCACGGTGGAGAGCGGCGGCTATGTCCGCCATCATCCCGGCCATCTGGCACGGGAACTGATTTTGCTTCATGCCGAGCGTAGCGTCCGCATTGCGGGCGACCGCTTCGGAGGCTTTTCTGGTGACACCTATCAGGTGGAGATCAAGAAATGAAGGATCTGCAAGGAGCCGGAGGCTTAACGTGGAGCAGCTGAAAGGAGGACCACATGTCCTTTTCCTATGAAGCCAAACTGGAGCTGTGCCGGGAACCAGTGCAGCGCCTTTGCTGCGCCCGGGCGGAAGCCTATGGCATTTTGCTCTACTGCAACACCTTCAGCGCTACTGAGATTCGCATTATCACGGGAAACCCGGAGTTTGCCGCCCGGCTGCCCCGGCTGTTTCACCGGGCCTTTAACCTGCGCTTTGACCGATTGCCGGAGCCGGACCAGGAGGGAAAGCTGGTCTTTCAAATCACCGATGAGCGCAAGCTCCACCGCATTGTGGATCTGCTGGGCTACGCGCCTAAGCAGAACCTGGTGCTCCATATCAACTTCGGTATGCTGGAGGAGGAGTGCTGCCGAGCATCCTTTCTGCGGGGGGTGTTTTTGGCCGGCGGCAGTGCCACCGATCCTCAAAAGCGCTATCATCTGGAGCTGGCCACTTCTCATCTTCAGGTCAGCCGGGAGATGGATGTACTGCTGCAGGAGCTGGGCTTCTCCCCCAAAAGCGTCCTGCGTAACTCCTACCACGTGACCTATTTCAAGCAAAGCGAACATATCGAGGACTTCCTCACCCTCATCGGAGCGCCAGTGGCGGCCATGGCCGTCATGTCTGCCAAGGTGGAAAAAGGGCTGCGCAACAGCGTCAACCGCCGCCTCAACTGTGATAATGCCAATCTGGACAAGGCGGTGGAGGCTGCTCAGGAACAGATGGAGGCCATTCGAAAGCTTACTGCCGCTGGGCAAATAGAACAGCTTTCAGATAAGCTTCAGCAGACTGCGGCTATGCGGTTGGAGTTTCCGGAGTTGGCACTGAGCGAGCTGGCGGAGGAATTTGACCCGCCCATTACCAAGTCCTGCCTCAACCACAGGCTGCGCAAGCTGATGGAGTTGGCTGAAAGACTGTAAAGCAAAAATACTTTTATGATAATGCGGAAAAAGAGATTCAGCGAAACCGTATAAAAGACAGGAGAGAAAAAGAAAATGGATCGTTGTGAAGTGGCATTTCAATATCATAAGCAGGGTTATAACTGTGCCCAGAGCGTGCTGATGGCGTTTTCCGATTTGACCGGGCTGGCGCCGGAGACAGGCTTTGCTGTGGCCGGTGGTTTGGGCGGCGGCTTGGGTGCCAGTCACCAGGAGGTTTGCGGCGCCATCAGCGGCGGCGTGATGGTTCTTGGCCTGCTCTATCCTCATATCAACGGTGAGGACACGGCAGCCAAGCGTCATGTCTATGGCCTGACCAAGACCTTCCTGGCCCGTTTCCAGGAGCGGTTTGAGGGCCTGTCCCGCTGCGGTGATCTGCTTCACTCAGCCATCCAGGCAACCCCGGAGCATACGCCTGCCGCAGTGCGCGTGGGAGCCGATACCCACTGCGATATCCTGATCGTTACCGCTGTGGAGGTACTGGAGGAGCTGCTGGCAGAGCAGGCCAAGGCTTGATCTGATACTCTGGCCGCCGGGACCTGTCTGGCCCCGGCGGCTGCCATTTTCCGCCTACTGAGAGGAGGCCGTCCAATGTCCTTTGTTCATCTGCACGTCCATACCGAATACAGCCTCCTGGACGGCGCCTGCCGCATCCGGGAGCTGCCCAAGCTGGTCAAATCCTTAGGGCAGACAGCCTGCGCCATCACAGACCACGGTGTTATGTATGGAGCTATCGATTTCTACCGAGCCTGTAAGGCTGAGGGCATCAAGCCTATCATCGGCTGCGAGGTCTATGTGACTCCCCAGGAACGCACTCGCTTTGACAAGGTCCATGAATTCGACGCGGAGAGCCGCCATCTGGTGCTGCTGTGCCGGAACGAGGAGGGGTACCGGAATCTCAGCTATCTGGTGTCCATGGCCTTTGTGGAGGGCTTTTATATCAAGCCCCGCATTGATCTGGAGCTGCTGCGGGCCCACAGCGGAGGACTTATTGCCCTCAGCGCCTGCCTGGCGGGAGAGATCCCTCGGCGACTGCGTAACGGGGAGTATGACAACGCCAAGGCCTATGCCCTGGAGCTCTCGGAGATCTTCGGGGAGGACAACTTCTATCTGGAGCTCCAGGATCACGGCATCGCCGACCAGCGGGTGGTGAACCAGGGCATCCTGCGCATCCACCAGGAGACAGGCCTGCCCGTGGTGGTCACCAACGACGCCCACTATCTGCGCAAGTCCGACGCGGAGGCCCACGATGTACTGCTGTGCATCCAGACCGGCAAGATGGTGGACGATGAGAACCGGATGCGCTATGAGCCCCAGAACTTCTATCTCCGCTCCACGGAGGAGATGGAGGCTCTGTTTCCCGACTACCCAGAGGCGGTGGAGAATACGGAGCGCATTGCCCAGCGGTGCAATCTGGAATTTGAGTTTGGCAAGTATCATCTGCCGGAGTTCCAGCTCCCGGATGGCTATGACGCCTTGACCTATTTCAAGGAGCTGTGCCAAAAGGGTTTTGATGAGCGCTATGGCGGCAAGCATCCTGAGTACCTTCAGCAGCTCCACTATGAGCAGGACATGATCGAGAAGATGGGCTTTACCGACTACTTTCTCATCGTATCCGATTTCGTGCGCTTTGCCAAGGATGCCGGCATCCCTGTGGGCCCCGGCCGCGGCAGCGCTGCAGGCAGCATGGTGTCTTACTGTCTGCACATCACCGACGTCGACCCTATGAAGTACCGGCTGTATTTCGAGCGATTCCTCAACCCTGAGCGAGTCACCATGCCGGATATCGACATGGATTTCGGAGACACCCGGCGGGGCGAAGTTGTGGACTACGTCCGCCATAAATACGGCGATGACCATGTGGCCCAGATTGTCACTTTCGGTACCATGGCCGCCCGGGCGGCCATTCGGGATGTGGGCCGCGTGATGAACATTCCCTACGCTGAGGTGGACGCAGTGGCCAAGCAGGTGCCTGCCGGCCCCGGCGCCTTGCATATCACCCTGGCGGATGCCCTGAAGCTGTCCAAACCTCTCAGCGATCTCTATGAGAGCGACGAGAAGGTGAAAAAGCTCATTGACACTGCTCAGAAGCTGGAGGGGATGCCCCGCCACGCCTCCACCCATGCCGCCGGCGTGGTCATCACCAAGGACCCGGTGTTCACCTATGTGCCTCTGGCCCGAAACGACGACGCAGTGGTCTGCCAGTATACCATGACCACCCTGGAAGAGCTGGGCCTTTTGAAGATGGACTTTCTGGGCCTGCGGAACCTGACGGTGCTGGACGACGCGGTGAAGCTGGTGCAGAGAAGGAAGCCGGATTTCCGCCTTTCCGACATCCCGGACAACGACCCGGCCACCTATGAGATGATCTCCTCCGGCCGGACCTCCGGCGTATTCCAGATGGAGTCCGGGGGCATGACCGGTGTGTGCGTGGGGCTCAAGCCCCAAAATATTGAGGACATTACCGCTATCATTGCACTCTACCGTCCCGGTCCCATGGACTCCATTCCACGGTTCATCGCCTGCAAGCAAAATCCGTCCCTCATTCGTTATAAGCACCCCAGTCTGGAGCCCATTTTGTCTATCACCTATGGCTGCATCGTCTATCAGGAGCAGGTCATTCAGATCTTCCAGCAGCTGGCGGGCTATTCTCTGGGCCAGGCGGACATGGTGCGACGGGCCATGAGCAAAAAGAAAGTCAAGGATATTGAAAAGGAGCGGGGAGCATTTTTGCACGGGGACCCGTCCCGGAATATCGTTGGATGCGAGGCCAATGGCATCCCGCCCGCCACGGCGGAGGCCATCTATAACGAAATCTACGACTTTGCCAATTACGCCTTCAACAAGGCCCACGCAGTCTCCTACGCAGTGGTGGCTTACCAGACCGCCTGGTTCAAGTGCCACTACGCCCGGGAGTATATGGCGGCGCTGCTGACCTCTGTGCTGGACAACTCCGACAAGGTGGCGGAGTATATCAACGAGTGCAAGGAGTGCGGGATCCGTCTGCTTCCGCCGGATGTAAACAAATCCTTTGACAACTTCACTGTAGAGGAAGAAGGCATCCGCTTTGGTCTGGTAGCCATCAAGAACATCGGACGGGGATTCATTCTGGCTCTGGTGGAGAACCGGAAACGGGAGGGGCCCTTCACGTCACTGGAGGATTTCTGCCACCGCCTCTTCGACACCGAAATGAACAAGCGGGCCCTGGAAAATCTGATCCGGGCCGGCGCCTTCGACAACCTCGGCGCCCGCCGCTCTCAGCTCATCGCCGTGTATGAAAAGGTGCTGGACTCCATCGCCCAGAGCCGTCGACAGAACGTGGAGGGCCAGTTGGATTTCTTTGGTCTTGCCTCCGGCGGGGAGGAGAAACCAGCCTCCATTACATTGCCAGACCTGCCTGAATTCACGCCGGAGGAGCGGATGGCCATGGAGAAGGAGACCACGGGGCTCTATCTCTCCGGCCACCCTATGGACGCCTATCAGGAGGCGGCCAAGCGGTTGGGCGCGGTCCATATCGGAGCCATCCTGGGGGATTTTGCCCAGGATGGGGGACCCACCCGGTTTGCCGATGAGCAGCGGGTGTGTCTGGCCGGCGTGGTGACCTCCAGCAAGACCAAGACCACCCGGAATAACTCCCTCATGGCCTATGTGACGTTGGACGACGGCACCGGCTCTATGGAGCTTTTGTGCTTTTCCCGGGTGCTGGAGACCTCCGGCAGCTTCCTGCGGGAAAATCAGGCCATCTCGGTCAAGGGCCGCTTGTCTGTCCGGGACGAAAAGGCCCCTCAGCTCATGTGCGACCAGGTGATGGCCCTGCGCAGCGGTCCGGCGGAGGAGCCGCCTGCCGCTTCCAAAAGCGAAGGCGGAAAGGTGCTTTCCGGAAAGGCGCTGTATCTGCGGGTGCCCGGTGCGGCAAGTCCCCAGTTTGCCCATATCCGGCTGGTGTTCACCATGTTCCCAGGCCTGACCCCGGTGAAGATCCGACTGGCAGACAGCGGCAAGCTCCTGGGTGGCAGCTGCCTGCTCCACCGTGCGCTGGTGGATGAGCTGCTGGACACTTTGGGAGAGGAGAACGTAGTGATCAAATAAGTATTTAAAGCCGCGGCGTATCATACGCCGCGGCTTTTTCAGTCTTCATTCTTTGTACTTTTTTCTTCTTTCCTGGCCGGCTTTTCCTCTTCATCGGCAAACAGTACCGTTAGGAGGGAGGAGTAGAGCTTTTCGGGATTTTTGCGAAAGCGCTGCTCCAGGGAATGGGCCATGTCCTCGTTGACCACCATCAGATCCATGTCCAACACGCTGCCCATATCGTCGCTGAGGGATAGATGTACGGTATAGGTACCGTTGAGACGACGCTGGGAGGAGGCCTTTACCTGACTCTTCCGGCGGAGCTTTTGGTTGCACAGCGCTACATTTTTATCCGTGCGGATCCGAACGGAATAGGGAAGACTGGACTCGCAGATCTCGCTGTTGCGCCGTCCCTTTTCGGTGATGGCGTAAAAACCATCCTCCGACAAAGTCAGATGCTCCGTCCGAACCAGGTCTGCCAAGCATTCGGAGAAATCAAAATAGTCAATTCCGTCGTCACACATGGTCAGATCCAGCACCGTATCAAAGGGGATGGGCTCAATGACGCGGGCGGCAATATACAAAATCAGAAACTTGATTTCCAGCTTGTCCCGGATAAATCCAAAGCCTGCCAAAATAGTGCCTCCTCCAGAGATGAAATGGGCCAGGAAGCAGGACACGCCTCTTCCTGGAAGAGCCGAAGAACCCTCTCCGGCCGGGGCGCAAAATAGGCCCGCGCCTTGGCTTTCGTTATTATACCGCAAAGAAAGGCCTTTTGTACACCCTCATTTCAAAAAATACCCAATCCTTTCTTGACGGTACCTCTGGTTTCCTGCTATGATATAAAAAGAAACAAAAAGTGACAAAAGGTATCATTTTGTGTGTGAGAGGGAAGGTAGGATGCATTGTGAGAAAGAGGTGGCTATGTTTTTGCTTGGCTGTGTGCCTTACGCTATCCTTGACCGCCTGCGGAGCGTCAGAAACCGCCCCGGCATCCTCTGACGGGACGGCGCCTCCGGTTACCAGCGTAAAGCCGGAAAAGGTAGCGGAGGATGGTTTAGAGGGGACCAACCCTCTCACTGGCCTGCCGATCGCTGAGGAACTGGAGACACTGCGCCCGGTAGGGGTGATGCTCAACGACCTGAAGGAAGCGATGCCTCAGTTGGGCGTCGGAGAGGCGGACATCATCTATGAGATCCCGGCAGAGGGAGGCATCACCCGTATGCTGGCGGTGTATCAGAACCCGGAGCAAGTGGAGGTCCTGGGTAGTATCCGCAGCACTCGTCCCTATTATATCGACCTGGTTCTGGGTCATGATGCTATTTTGATCCACGCCGGAGGCAGTCCCTCGGCCTATGCAGATCTTGCCCAGTGGAAGGTGGACAATCTGGATGGTGTCAATGGAGGAAGCGACGCAGAGATCTTCTGGCGCGACCAGGAGCGCAAGGAAAATGTAGGCTATGAGCACAGCATGATGACCAGCGGGGAGAACATTGAGACCTATCTGGAGGAGAGATCCATCCGCCGTGATCATGAGGAGGATTATCGCTATCCGGTGCAGTTTTCTGCGGAGGGCATGGGCCTGAGCGGAGAGACCGCCCATCAGGTCTCGGTCCGCTTTTCCAGCTATAAGACCGGTGTGTTCGACTATGAGAAAAAGAGTGGGACCTATCTGGTGAGTCAGTATGGAGAGCCCTATGTGGACGGCAATACAGGGGAGCAGGTGGCGGTTTCCAACATTCTAATTCTCAAGACCCGGGTAAGTCTTTTGTCTGGGGACTCCGCCGGGCGTCTGTCTGTGGATCTGGACGGAGAGGGCAGCGGCATCTATGTCTGCAATGGGCAGGCGGTGAACATCTCCTGGAGCAAGCCCACCCGCACGGATCCGCTTACCTATACTCTGGAGGATGGAACGCCCTTGACCCTGAAGGCGGGAAAATCCTATGTCTGCGTGGTTTCCAACGACAGTCCTGTTGAGATCGCCGCTTGAGAAAACGGGCCCCGAAAAACGGGGCCTGTTCTTTTTCACCCTTTCCGGCACCGGGCATAGACTGGATTGAAAGAGCGATCTTTCAACTGCTACTTATTAGGAGGTATCACGATGCCCGAAAGAGTTATGCCCGGTCCTGTTGACGACCACTGCGGCTTCCGTGAGTCGGTCTGTATCCATACAAGAAAGATCTATGATTCCTGCAGAGATAAGGATTGTGTGGAAGACCTGCGCTTTTATCCCACCATGGCCTCTCAGGAGGTGATCAGCCGTGCCCTGACGGTGAAGGGCGGCTCCGCGGAGCTGTGCCATGTCTATGTGGATGTGGAGCCGGTGGTGTTCAACCGGGGCTTCTACACCGTGGATATGCGCTTTTTCTACCGCGTCACCCTGCAGGCCTATCTCAGCTGCCCCCGCCCCGTGGAGGTGGAAGGCCTGTGCGTGTTCGACAAGCGGGCCATCCTGTTCGGCAGCGAGGGTAACGCCAAGATCTTCTCTTCGGAGATGCGCGCCGGCGAGCCGGACCGTCAGATGATGGAAAAGAGCAATCTGCCTGTGGCCGTGGTGGAGGCAGTGGACCCCATCGTATTGTCCGCCAAACTCCTGGACTGCTGCGAGAACCGCTGCTGCGACTGCGATCTGTGCGAGATCCCAACCTTCGTCTCCAAGTTCTTCAACAGCGACTTGACCACCGGCGACGACAGCCGCCGCATCTACGTCACCCTGGGTCAGTTCTCCCTGGTGCGTCTGGAGCGGGACTCCCAGCTGCTGATCCCCGTCTATGACTACTGCATGCCGGAGAAGGAGTGCTGCGGCGGCAGCGGGGACGACGATCCCTGCGGCTTGTTCCGCAACATCGCCTTCCCGGTCAGCGAGTTCTTCCCGCCTGCCACCGTCCACAAGCCGGAGAGCTACGAGGAGGCAAAGCACTGCTGCTGCACCAAGTAAGAGACCCAATCCAATGGAAAAGGAGGATGCCGAAAGGCATCCTCCTTTTTCTATATTTCAAGACATGAAAGGGATATATACTTTACATCTCTTTTTGATACCGCAGCATGAGGAAAAGCTCCAAAACGCTCTTTGCCACAAATATGCCCGCTGCGGCCAAGGTCACCCACAGAGGTGCGCCCAGGCCGATGGAGAACCATGCCACCGCCATGATCGCCCACTGCAGCACCTCGCCGGACACCGCTTGGGCCCGGCGGCGGATGGCCACGTTCCGTTCGTCATTGGCTTCGATCTTCGCTTGTTTCATCTGCTGGGGATCTTTCTCTTCCCTCCGGCGCATCCGCCACATGGAAAAATCGAAGGCAAAGAGGGCGGTACCAATTCCCATCAGCATACCGCCCAGAGGCTCCGATATCTTCCCGTCCAGCACCATGGCGATGCAGCCCAGCACGGCACCCAGGATCCACAGCGCCAGATAGATCTTCGTCTGCTTTCTCATGTCTGCTCCTCCTCATAGATAAAAATATCCTCGATGGTGAGCCCAAAGTACCGGGCGATCTTAAAGGCCAGCAAAATAGAGGGATTATTGCGTCCGTTTTCCAGAGACCCGATGGTCTGCCGTGAGACCTCCAATGCCGCCGCCAGTTCCTCCTGGCGGATCCCTCTTGCCTTGCGCAGTTCCTCCAGGCGATTCTTCAAACACTTACACCTCCCTTGGAATGGAAAGCTTGCTTTCCATACATTGACCATGGCACAGGAAGAATGAAATGTCAAGCTTACTTTCCATTTATCTCAGCCAATTCAAAATTTTTGGACAAGGTGTCATAGCCGTGGACAGGCGGTCATAGGATGAAGCAGCAAAGGAAAGGGGGAACGACCCTTGGATAGACGAGAGGACATCCTGTGCTTTCACCGGGCGGCAGCCTGTCTGCCGCCCAGGCTTCGAAACCTGGCGGAGGGACTGCCGGAGGAGGTCAAGGCACGGGCAGAGGAACTGAGACTGCGGAGTGGGCGGCCCATGACGGTGCTTTTGCCGGAGGGGGAGGCCTTCCCCTGGCGGGAAGCGGTCAGCGGCGCTGATCTGGAGGCGCTGGTGAACACGGTGACGGAGTACTCCCGCTATGCGGCGGCAGAGTCGCTGCGCTGCGGCTACCTCTCTGCCAGAGGCGGCTGCCGGGTGGGACTGTGCGGCACGGCGGTGATGAAGGACGGCGTGTGCACCGGGCTGCGGGAACTGTCGTCGGCGGTGATCCGGGTGGCCCGGGAGCGGCGGGGCGTAGGCCGGGCAGTGGTGCCGGAGCTGTTTCGCTCCGGCCGATTCCAAAGCACCCTGCTCCTGGCCCCGCCCGGCGGGGGGAAAACCACCCTTTTGCGGGATCTGGTGCGGTGTCTGTCGGAGGGGGAGGGCTGCGAGCCCCAGCGGGTGACGCTGCTGGACGAGCGGGGCGAGATCGCTGTGGTTTTCCGGGGCCGGCCCCAGATGGACGTGGGCCGCCGCACCGATGTGCTGGACGCCTGTCCCAAGGCGGTGGGCATCCCCATGGTGCTGCGGACCATGAACCCGCAGATCATCGCCGTGGACGAGATCACAGCGGAGGAGGACCTCCGGGCCATGGCCTCCGCCGCCAACTGCGGTGTGGGGCTCTTGGCCACCATCCACGGCGCCACCGTGGAGGAGGTGCGGCAAAAGCCCCTCTACGCCCATCTGCTGGCGGCCAAAGTGTTCCGGCGGGCGGTGCGCATTCTCCGGCAGGAGGACGGCAGCCGCCGCTATGAGACGGAGGACCTGCCATGCTGAAGGGAGCGGGATGTCTTTTGCTGCTGGGTGCCGCCGGGGCGGTACAGCTGAACCTGATGGGGGAGCACCGGCGGGAGCTGGAGCTGCTGGCAGGCCTGGAGGCAGCCCTGGAGCGGATGGCAGAGACAGTGCGCCTGGAGCGGATGCCTATGCCCGGGCTCATCGAGCGGCTCTCCCGAAGCGGGGCAGAGGTGGTGCGTCCTTTTTTTGCCTGCGTTCTGGTGGGGATGAAACGGGGAGGGAGCCTGGAGACGGCCTGGAAGGCCGCGGTGGAGGAACTGCACCCGGCGGCGCAGGTGCGGGAATTGCTGCTGGAGCTGCACCTGGACGGAGACGAGGAGACAGTGGTGGCCCAGCTCTGCCACGCCGCCCAGGGCGTAGAGCGCTGCCGGACAGAGAAGCGCCGGCAGCGGCGGGAGAAGGAGAAGCTCTCCGCGTCCCTCAGCTTTTCCGCCGCAGCGCTGGCCATACTTTTACTGATTTGAGGTTTGAGACCATGGATGTGGATCTGATTTTCAAGATAGCTGCCATCGGGATCCTGGTGGCCGTGCTGAACCAGCTGCTGATCCGCTCGGGCCGGGAGGAGCAGGCCATGATGACCACCTTGGCAGGCCTGGTGGTGGTGCTGATGATCCTGGTGCAGCAGATCAGCGATCTCTTTGAGCTGGTCAAGCAGCTGTTCCACTTCTGATGGAACAGGTCATTCAAGTTGCTGTCCTATGCCTGCTGGGCGCGCTGGTGACGCTTTTGCTGAAGAAGGGAAGTCCGGAGACGGCGTTGCTGCTGTCCCTGGGCATCGGCGTGGCGGCGCTGCTTTTTTTGCTGCAGGACGCGGAGGAGATCGTCTCCTTTTTGGGCGAGCTGATGGAGCGGACTGCGGTGCCGCAAGAGGTGTTCCTGCCGCTGTTCAAGACCATCGGCATCGCTCTGGTGGCCCGGACCGGCAGCGATCTCTGCCGGGACGCAGGGGAGTCCGCCCTGGCCTCCCTGGTGGAGACAGCCGGGTCTTTCTGCGCGGTGCTGGTATCTTTGCCGCTGCTGCGGGCGGTGCTGTCCCTGCTTTTGGAGTTGATGTAAACGATGGGAAAAAAGCTGATTTGTGCCCTGCTCTTTGTGCTGGTGCTGACCACGCCTGTCCGGGCGGCAGAGGTGCCGGAGGAGGTGATGGATGCCGTTCCACAGCAGGCAGAGGAGCTGTTGGGAGGCCTTAACAGCGATGGGACTGCAGGCTCCTTGCAGGAGGGCTTGGCTGGGATCTGGGACCGGGTCAGCGGACAGGTGGGCGATATCCTGCGGGAGCGGCTGAAAAACATCGTAGCGTTGTTGCTGGTGGTGCTGCTGTGCGGTGTGGTGGACGGTACCTTTCAGAGCGTGGGCGGCCGCCGCATCAGCAACTATACGCCCATGGCCGGAGCGCTGTCCATCACCCTCCTTTCAGCGGGCAGTCTCCACTCTCTGATCGGTCTGGGGACCAGCACCATGGAGGAGCTGTCCGTCTTTTCCAAGGCGCTGCTGCCCACCCTGGCCGCCGCCACGGCCGCCAGCGGCTCCATCACCGGGGCCACCTTCCGGCAGGTGTTCACCGTCTTTTTTGTGGATCTGCTGCTGAATCTGGTCAATGGGCTTTTAGTACCCATGGTCTATCTGTACATCTGCGCCCTGACAGCCTCGGTCATGCTGCCAGGCAATTCCTTGGAGGGGGTGGCGCAAGCCTTGAAAAAGATCATCACCTGGACCCTTACCAGTGCTCTGCTGGTGTTCACCGGCTATCTCACCATCACCGGCGTGGTGGCAGGCTCCGCCGACGCCATGACGGTGAAGCTGACCAAGATGACCATTTCCAGCGTAGTGCCGGTAGTCGGGTCCATCCTGTCGGAAGCCACGGAGACGGTGTTGGCCGGCGCAGGTATCCTGCGCAACACCATTGGCGTATTTGGGATGCTGGCAGTGCTGGCGGCCTGCGTGCTGCCCTTTTTGCAGCTGGGGATCCAGTATCTGCTCTATAAGCTGGCGGCCTTTGTCTCCGGCACCGTGGGGGCGCCGCCCATGGTGAAGCTGCTCTCCGGGCTGGGAGGCGCCCTCGGGCTGGTGTTGGGCATGACGGGCACCTGCGCGCTGCTGCTGATCGTGTCCATCGTCTCCTCGGTGGCGGCGGTGGTGCCATGATGGGATCGCTGCGTGAATGGCTGACGGGCCTCATCGCCGCGGCCATGCTGGTGGCGGTGGCGGACAGCCTGATCTCGGACGGCGCCGTTCGGAAGATCGCCGGTTTCACCGGCGGGCTCGTTCTCCTTGTGGTGCTGGTACAGCCCGTGCTGCACTTGGAGACGGACCGTCTCCGGCAGAGCTTTGAGACCTATGCCGCCCAGATCGACGCTCTGGAGGAGGAATTCACCGCCCAGAACCAGAGTGAGCTCAAAGGGCGCATAGAGGAGACCACCGCATCATATATATGCGACAAGGCAGCAAGCCTGGGTCTGGATTGCCAGGTGAGCGTAACAGCGGAGGAGGGGGAGAACGGAGTGCCCATTCCCAGCTCCGCGGAGATCACAGGACCGTATCAGGAGGAGCTGGCGGCCTATATGGAATCGGAGCTGGGGATCCCGCGGGACCGCCAGCTCTGGAAAGGACCGTAACGGGATGGAAAAAAAGCAGGTACAGCGATGGAAGCCCATTTGGGACAAATATAAATTCGTGGTGCTGGTGGCGGCAGCGGG
>CALXDZ010000069.1 GCA_944387205.1 uncultured Oscillospiraceae bacterium | reverse complement strand
CGAGCTGCTGGACGTGGAGACCCCGGACGCCGACCTGGTGCCCCGGTACACCGCCCGCATGGTGCGCAATGTGAAGATCGCCCCCTCCCCCAAGTGGATGCGGGAGCGGCTGCGCTCCATGGGCGTGTGGCCCATCAACAATATCGTGGACATCACCAACTACGTCATGCTGGAGTACGGCCAGCCCATGCACGCCTTTGACTACCGCTACGTGAAGGGCGGCAGGATCATCGTCCGCCGGGCGGAAGAGGGGGAGAAGCTCACCACCCTGGACGGCAAGGAGCACGTGCTCACCGCCAGCCACCTGGTCATCGCCGACGAGACCCGGGCCGTGGGCCTAGCGGGCATCATGGGCGGAGAGAACAGCGAGATTGTGGACGACACCGTGGATGTGGTATTTGAGTCCGCCAACTTTGACGGCACCTGCATCCGCAAGGCGGCCCTGGCTCTGGGTATGCGTACCGAGGCCAGCGCCACGTTTGAAAAGGGCCTGGATCCCCTCAACACCCTGCCCGCCGTGGAGCGCGCCTGCGAGCTGGTGGAGATGCTGGGCGCCGGCCAGGTCGTGGACGGCGTCATCGACATCCTCAACTATGTGCCCCAGCCCCGGGTGCTGCCTCTGGAGCCCGACAAAATCAACGCCCTGCTGGGCACCGACATCGAAAAAGACGAGATGGTCCGCATCCTCAGGAAGCTGGACTTCACCGTGGAGGGCGATCAGGTGACCGTTCCCTCCTGGCGCGGCGATGTGGAGGGCATGGCAGACCTGGCCGAGGAAGTGGCCCGCTTCCACGGCTACAACAACATCCCCACCACTCTCATGCGGGGCCAGACCACCCTGGGCGGCTACGGTGCCGAGGAGCAGCTGGAGCGCCAGGTGGGCAGCGTGTGCCGCAGCCTTGGCTACGATGAGATCATCACCTACTCCTTCATCTCCCCCACCTGCTACGACAAGATCCGCTGGCCGGAGGATTACGCCGCCCGCCAGAGCTTCAAGATCCTCAATCCCCTGGGTGAGGACACCTCTATCATGCGCACCACCGTACTGCCCTCCATGCTGGAGATCCTGACCCGGAACTACAACTACCGCAACCAGAACGTGAAGCTCTATGAGGTGGGCCGCATCTATCTGCCCGGCGGCAAGGACGGCCTGGCCAACGAGGCCAAGATCGTCTCTTTGGGTGCCTATGGCTCCGATATGGACTTCTACACCATGAAGGGTGCCATTGAGGCCATTCTCAAGGACCTGCGTGCGGAGGATATCTCCTTCCGCACCGGCTCCGGCGCTCCCACGGAAAACTCCTATCACCCCGGCCGCTACGCTACGGTCTGGAGCGGCGAGGTCTGCTTGGGCTGCTTCGGCCAGATCCACCCCCTGGTGGCTCAGAACTACGGTGTGGATACCGAGCTCTACTGCGCTGAGCTGAGTCTGGCGGCTCTGGCCCAGGCCAAGGGTCCCGATCCCGAGTATGTGCCCCTGCCCAAGTTCCCCGCTGTCACCCGCGATATCGCCGTGGTGTGCAAAAACGAGGTCACTGTGGGCGCTTTGGAGGACTGTATCCGCCGGGGCGCCAAGGGTCTGCTCAAGGAGGTGTCCCTCTTCGACATCTACACCGGAAAGGGCATTCCCGATGGCTGCAAGAGCGTTGCCTTCAACCTGGTGCTCCGCTCCGACGACCGCTCCCTCACCGCTGAGGAGGCCGACGCCGATGTGCAGAGCATCCTGGGCCTCCTGAAGGAGGAACTGGGCGCCACTCTGCGCTGAAAATAAATTTTCGCCCCGGCCGAATAGTTCGGCCGGGGCTTTCCCTTTTTTCTGCATAACATTACTATTCGGTTACATTTTACCCTTTTCCACTTTACAGTTGGGGAAAAATCGGGTATACTGAACACGTTGATTCCCTACGTGGATATTGAAAAAACAAACAAAAAGGTGGTGCCTGAATGGACGATTTTACCAGGAAATTCAATATCTCGGAAGAAAAAGACATGCAGATTCATGAAATTCTGTCCGCTGTCTACCAGGCATTGGAGGAAAAGGGCTATAATCCCATCAACCAGATCGTGGGTTATATTCTCTCCGAGGACCCCACCTATATCACCAACCATAACCATGCCCGGACCTTGATCCGCAAGATCGACCGGGATGAATTGTTACAGGTTTTGGTCCGGAAATACCTGGGGCAGTAAGTGTTTGTTTCCGAATCCCGCAGCAGAAAAGAAGGTACAGATGTACTTATTTCTTTCTGCTGCGGGATTTTTTTGTTCTTTTGAGGGATTTTCAGTCTTCAGATAACACATTTCCTGGATTTGCCGGTAAAAAAGAGGCAACAAATAATTGACAAAGCAGATAAAATCTGTTACAATTTGGTTACAACTTTTTGAGGGAGTGTATCTATGTCAGAAGCAAAGCATGACAAGCGCGAAGGCCTGATGTACAAGGGACATCCGCTTCGCCGAGTTGACAATCTGATTTATTACGGCAGCATGGCCGATAAGTATATCATTATGATGCAGGTTCTGGACACCAAGAAAGAACAGGATCTGGACGTAGCCACCAAGGTGTCCATCCAACTCCAGCTCACTGATCCCGACCTTAAGTCCCGTGACCGGGTGGTCAAGAAGAGTGAAAAGGACAGTCTCTATTCCGCCATGGATATCTCCGCCATTTGGCTGGAGCGGGCCTTGAACGGAAAATCCTGATTCTTTCAGACGAGAAAAGCCACACCCCTGATGACACAAAAGAAACGAAAGGAAGCGTAGCCGTTATGTCTCATCTTGCTGGAAAGATCCTGCGGGCCGTTCTGCTGTCCGCCATCCTCACCGCCCTCCTGGCTGTAAGCGCTCTGGCCGCCGAACTGAGCATTGCCGTTGGTGCCACTACCGGTTCCTCCCTGCGCCTGCGCAGCCAGCCCTCCACCTCCTCTGATACCATCGCCTATCTGGACAAGGGCGTGGCTGTTGGAATCATTGAAAAGCTCAGCGGCTGGTATAAGGTGGCCTATGAGGGCGACGTGGGATATGTCTCTGCAGACTACGTCGTAGTAGACCAGGACAACGTGTTTTCCACCTACGGCACCACCAATGCCGACGGCGTGAACGCTCGCTCCGGCCCCAGCACTAGTTCCACCATTCTTTTCAGCATCAAAGAGAACTACACCGTCTCTGTTATCGGCTTTGCAGACGGCTGGTATAAGATCACCAGCAACGGCGTTACCGCCTATGTGCGCAGCGACTATCTGGATCTGACTGACACCGCTGGTGCCAGTGAGCTGGGCGCGAAGATTGTTGCCACTGCTAAGAAGTATCTGGGCACCCGCTATGTGTATGGAGGTGCCTCTCCCAGCGGTTTTGACTGCTCTGGCTTCACCATGTATGTCTACAAGCAGTTCGGCTATTCTCTGCCTCACACCGCCACCGGTCAGTGGCAGAGCTCCGTGGGCAACAAGGTTTGGGCCATGTCCGCCCTGCAGCCCGGCGACTTGGTGTTCTTCTGTGATCCCAGCCGTTCCAATGGCAAGGCTTGCTCTCACGTCGGCATCTATATTGGTGGTGGTCAGTTCATTCACTCCTCCTCTTCCAGAAGCGGCGGCGTGATCATCAGCAGCCTGTACGATACATATTACAACACCTACTATGTGGGTGGCCGTCACGTGGGCTAATTTCCCAGCATTTTCTTTCTGCTTCCTTTTCAGAGCACCTGCCTTTTGGCAGGTGCTCTTTTTTTGCTGTTTATTGCATTTTGTTCCCTTCTCCGGACCTCTCCTTTTAGCAAAAAGCAGTCCCGCGGATTCTTTCCGCGGGACTGCTTGCAATTAAAACGCTTTATCGGCTCAGACATGCCTCTATTACCGGGTGTCCGCTGTCGTCCAGAAGCAGGAACTTTCCGCCTGTATCTGGCATTGTGCCGAACAGATCTATCCCATTTTCCGTATTCTGACCAGCCAAGGATACTGCACGGATCATCTTGCCGCTGCTCGCATATTCCACCAGATAAGCCGTCAGTCCCGTCAAGTCCATCTGGTTCGAGACGGCCTCCAGATGGACGGTAAACTCATATCCGGTCTGCTCGATCCAAACCTCCAGCAGTCCTGCGTATACGCCTGTGGTCTCCAAGGTATAAGTTTCCAAAGACTGAATCTGCACAGCAAAGCGCGCTGTCAGAGTGCGGTCATCACGGGCTGTGAACTCATAGGCACTGGACAAAGAGACCAGAACACCGTCCTCATACCAGCCCTCAAAGACGGCATTCTCCTTCGGAAAAGCATAGAGGACCACCGCGTCGCCCTTGACATAAACTGCCGCTCCATCCACCTCTCCCAGGGAGTCATCCGAGGCATTGGCCCGGATCTCCACCCGGGCATTATCAGAGGCTTCAATATATTCATCTGCTTCTACCCTGATATTTCCCACTGTAAGGATCTCTGACGCCTGGCTGAGCTCCTCGGCGGGGATCTGGGCAGTCAGGAGGGTCCCTTCTTCCAGAGGGATCTCATAGAAGTTCAGCCGCCCCTCCGGTCCGTCCGTACCGTATCGCTCCACAGAACAGCTCAGGGTGCCGCTGTCCGTCCCCTCCAGCCGCAATGTCAGTTCCTGCCCGGGCTGCGCACAGAGGATCTTGGCCTCTCCGGCCTGTTTGAGATAGATGGACTCGTCATACCAAAGTCCCTCTGCACCAGCGTAGCCCACCTGGACCCCTTGGGCATTATATACGGAGACATCCACGGGACAGTTGATGGAGGTCTTGGTGCCTCCGCCGAACAGTTTATCCCACCAGGACTGTTCCTCCTCTTCCAGGGTGATCTTTCCCTCCACGCTGTATTGCAAAAGGGCCTTGGTCAAACGGTCCTGGGCGTTTTTCAGAACCTTGGCCGCGCTCTTGGCCGCCTTGTCCTGCAGGTTTGTCTCCTCAATGGAATAGTTGCCCAGGAGCAGATCCAGATCCGGGATCCTGTTTTGCCCCGGATTGACGCGCTTCAAAAGGCTCTCATAGGCCTTATAGAATTCATAGCCGTTGAGCAGGATATTTCCCGCGTCCTTCAGCCCCAGCTCCGCCAGCTCCTGCTCCAGGCCCTGGACATAGGTCTTTGTCAGGTTCTTGGCCAAGGTGCCCAGGGGATCGTTGAGCACGCTTTGGATCAGCAGCCGATAGGCAGTGGCCACCGCGTTGTACTCCAGCTCTTTGATCTCATTGAGATATTTGACCACCAACTCTTGGCAGTCGGACTGAGAAGAGCACACCGTCACCGTATAGGTCTTCCCGTAAGAGGAGCCGATGCTTTTACAGGTGATACTGCCAGTGTATCCCCCGAAAATCCCGCCCATACTGATGCGGTACTCCACCCCATTGTAGGCAACGTTCTCCTTCATGCTGACCATATTTTTGGCGATCTCCTTGACCAGGTTGGAGTCCGCCGTATAGGCCTTGGACAGATCCAAGCTGCCCAGATCCAGCTCCTCCTGAGTGGTATCCAACAGCACGGAACAGATGGCCCAGTAGGCCCCATACTTCCACTCCTCCGGCATAGCCACCGGCAGGGAAAGGAAGGGGCTTGGACCGCTGTCCGCCGCCATCATCGCCTCCACCTGAGCCGAAAGGATCTGCTTGCGCCCCTCCTCGCTTTCAGCATTAGCAGTCTCCACCGCCGACTTGAGCACAGAGGCATAGTTGAGATAGGCGTCATACCACTCGCTGCGATAGCGGTTCAGATCGTTTTTTGCCTGGGTGGATGCGCTGTACTGATAGGTGGGCACATTGTAGGAATTGGATGTTATGGTGGTGGTGTCCGCCGCCTCCGCCTGGCTGAGGATGGTAACCTGATGGGTGGCCGAGGAACCGTCCGACAGGGTGATGGTGATGTCCGCCGTGCCGGGGGAGCCGCTGATCAGTGTCACCGAGTCATAGACGGAGATGGGATAGGTCCCGCCGTCGAGGGGCGTCATGGCACCCGACACACTGGCCGTTCCCCGGGTGTTCAGGGACACCACGTTTGGACTGCTGGTGGTCCAGGTCCAGGTCATGGCCTCCTTGTCCGGATTCAGGATAAGGGCATACAGGGAGCTGTTGTTTCCCTCCTGGATGGGATAGGGGTCGGAGGTCAGTGTAACGCCCTGACCGGGGGCCGTAGCAGTGATCCGGCAGGAGGCACTGGCTCCGTTGGATGCCTCCACCGTAAGAATGGCTGTTCCTACGGTCTGGGGCGTGATGGCCAGAAACACTTCACCGGAGGTGGGACCATATACCAGCGTTCCCGCCATGTCCGCGTCCACAGGGAACCCCTCAGGGTCGCTGCTGGTCCAGGTGAGGCTGCCGGCCAGCTGGGCACAGTCCCCGCTGCCGGCCCGCAGGTCCGCCCAGACATAGAGCACCGAGCCCGCGGGGCCTGCATAGGCGCTTTGCTGGAAGGCCAAGGTGGTGCCGTCCTCCGCCGCGGAATCGGAGAGATAGTGGATCTGCGCTTCTTTCAAAATATTGTTGTTGCCGCCTTTCTTCAGGCCGTCCCACATTTCCTCGGTGCCAAGATAGTAGATGTCCGTCAGACTTTCACAGTCATAAAATGCATAGTCCTCAATGGCGGCAACACTGCCGGGGATCGTAACACTGGTCAAACTACTACAATTATAAAAGGCTCTCTTCCCAATGCGAGTCACCCCATTGGGAATGGCAATACTGGTCAGACTTGTACAAAAGTCAAACGTCTCTTCTTCAATGCTGGTCACACCGCTGGGAATCGTGATCTCAGTCAGCTCCCTACAATTATAAAATCCGGAGTTGCCAATGCTGGTGATCGTTTCAGGCAGATCAATGCTGGTCAGAGTGCTGCAGTTAGCAAAAGCATTGTTTGGAATGGACGTAGTCCAGCCAAATTCATAGTCGTATCCTCCGCCCATGGGGCCAGCGCTTTCAAAGGTTTTTTCGTCATATGCAGAATGATATCCAAACGCATCTGTTTCGATGCTGGTCACGCTGGCAGGGATCTTCAAGCTGTTCAAGCCATTACAGTCAGAAAACGCAGCCCTGCCAATGCTGGTGACCCCGTCCGGTATCACAATGCTGGTCAGAGAACTGTCGTAAAACGCATTTGAGGGGATAGCCGCTGTCCAGCCAAACTCATAATCATAGCCTCCGCCGATAGGACCGGCAGTTTTCAGATTTGGGCACTGGGAAAAAGCATAGGTCCCCACAGCCGTGATGCTGCCCGGTATCCTCACATAGGACAGTTCCGTACAGGCGTAAAACGCATACATGGGAATTTCCGCCGTCCAACCAAACTCATAGGAATAACCTCCGCCGACAGGGCCGGCGGTGGTCAGCTTCTCGCAGTCCCGGAAAGCATTCTGCCCTATTTTTATTACACTGGCAGGGATGATAAGCTTGGACAGGCTGACACAGCCATAAAACGTTTCCTCCCCGATGGTGCTGACACCGTCCGGAATATCCAAACGGATCAGACTGTCACAGCCATAAAACGCGCTTTTCCCTATGTCGGTAAGCGTATCGGGCAAAGTCACCTCTGTCAGGGATTCACACTTGTAAAATGCTTTTTCTGGCAGAACGGTATCCCATCCAAACTCCAGGTCATATCCCCCGCCAATCGGTCCCGCAGTGGTCAGCTTTGGGCATCCGCGAAAGACATCTCCCATAGGGGTCACGCTAGCCGGGAGCACCACATGGGCCAGATTTCGGCATAGCGCAAAAGCGGATGCGCCCAGTTCTGTAACACTGCTACCGATCTTCACAGTTGTCAGTTGGTTGCAGCCAATAAATGCATTGCTTTCAATCACTTCCAAACTGTCCGGGAAGGTCACAGAGGTCAGACCGCAGCCATCAAACGCCGAGTAGCCAATGCGCGTGATCCCATCCGGGATCACCACGCTGGTCAGCTGGCTCCATTCATAAAATGCTTCACTCGGAATGGCATCTGTCCAACCAAACTCAAAGTGATAGCCTCCCCCCAACGGACCCGCACTGGTCAATTTGTCACAACCGTCAAATGCATAGCGATTTATAGAAGCAACACTGTTGGGAACCCTTACTTTGATCAGATTTTCACAATGCCCGAATACATAATAGCCGATCTCACTCAAGCCATCTTCAATGTTTACCTCAGTCAGATCGGAACAGTACTCAAACGCCTGTGACCCAATGCTCTTTACACTGCCGGGAATCGTTAAGCTGGTGATCTTGCTGTAGCAAAATGCAAATTCCCCTATACTGGTCACGCTTTCAGGAATCACAAGGCGAACCAGATTCAAACTATAATAAAACGCCCGCTCTCCGATGCTGGTTACAGGAACTCCGCCGATCTGCTCCGGAATCACTGCCGCTGTTACTGACTGATCCGCATATGTAATGGTCCCCGTGGCCGGGTCAAAGTAGAGATTGCCTCCCTCCACCGGGTAGGTGATCCACTCGTCAAGGCTGAGAACGGCCGTCTCTTCTTCATCTGGTTCCGTCTCGGATTCAAGTTCGTTCTCCGCCTGCTCCAGGTCCAGGGAAGCCGGACTCTCCCGGGTGCTCTCCCCAAGCTCCTCTTCTCCTTTCTCCACCGCCTGAGCCGTCACCGGCAGCATGGACAGTGCCATGCACAGCACCAGCAAAACGCTCAGCAGCCTTCTCCCTCTTCCGCATCGTCTCATTTCGTTCCCCCCGTTTTCTCTCCAGGTCTTGCCTCAGGCTTTTGTTCCCACAGCGGTCCTCCGCCGTTTTCCTTGAGGATCTTCCGCATTTTGCTCAACGTCACCGGTGTCATATTGAGCAGCGACGCAATATATTTATGGGGGATCTGATCGATCAGGCCAGGATACTTTTCCAGAAACCACTGGTATCTCTGTACCGCTGAGTACTGATAGGTGGCGATCTTCAGCTCCCGGTGCATATTGGCAGAGTGCAGCAGAAAGCGTTGATACAGCTCCCACAGGAACGGATAGTTCTTCAGCATATGCTCTACTTCCACCAGCGGGATGCAAATCAGCTCACAGTCTTCCAACGCTTCAATGGTAATGGAGGCCGGCTGGGTAAAATCATTGTCCGGCATGATAGGTTCGCCGCGGCGAAAGCAGATGCAGTCCGTGATGTCCCTGCCGTTGACATCCAGCATAAAGCCTCTCACTATGCCCTCCAGAAGAAAATACAGCTGCGTGGGGATGGTCCCCTGCCGGATCAGATATTCTCCCTGCCGCAAAGTCCTGAACTCAGAAGCCTTGACCGCCTCGCTGATCAGCTTCTGATCCGTCAGCCCCAGGATGTTCCCATAAAAATCTTCCGGGCGCATATCCTGCCTCCTCTCCAACATTTCATAGATAAGTCAACTATACACCTATTTCCTACTTTTGGCATTATTTTAAAATAAGACTGAGTTGTATTCGGGCTCAAGAAATAAGGAGCGCCTGTCTAGGACAGGCGCTCCTTTTATTTTGGTTTGATCGTTTCCCTTGAAACACTTTTGACCTCTGCACACCCAGCCCGGCAGCTCAGTTTGTTTCACCGCTCTCATAGAACCGAATCAGCGCCTGGGTGCCTTGATCGCCCAGGCCCTCTGCCTCCAGCGCCAGATAGTTTTCCAAGACCTGATGCAGCACATTCAGCGTCAATCCGCTGGTTTCCGCCTCCTCAGCCGCCAGCTTCATATCCTTGACAAAATGCTTCAGGAAAAAGCCTGGCGCATAATCTCCCACGATGATTTTGGGGCCGAAGGCGTCCAGCTGCTTGCTGCCGGCGGCCCCGGTGGCCACAGACTGGAGCAGAGTCGGCAGATCCAGACCCTTGGCCTTTGCATAGGCCATGGCCTCGCATACCCCGGAGATGGCCCCGCTGATCATGATCTGATTGGCCAGCTTGGCATGCTGACCGCAGCCAGCTTTTCCCTGATAATTGACGTTTGTCCCCATAGCACGAAATACCGGCAGGCAGGCCTCATAATCCTCCCGGTCGCCGCCCACCAGAATAGACAGCGTTCCGGCTTTGGCCCCGGTGTCTCCGCCGGTGACCGGCGCATCCAGCACTCGCAGCCCTCTCTCTCTGCCGCAGGCGTAGATCCGCTCCGCCAGAGAGGGACTGGTGGTAGTCATATCAATGAGATAAGCTCCCTTTTCCGCTGCGTCCAGAATATTTCCCGGGGCAAAATAAACCTCCTCCACGTCCTGTGGGAAGCCCACGATGGAGATCACCACCGGACACTGGGCCACGCAGGCAGCGATGCTCTCATGGAGATGCGCCCCCTCTTCCACCACATCGGCCACCTTTTCCGGATGACGGGCATAGATGTGGAGCTCATATCCGGCTTTCATAAGGTTGCGCACCATAGACTTTCCCATAATGCCCACGCCGATAAAACCGATCTTTTCCATATCGCTCTCTCCTTTTTCAGGTGTTCCGCAGCCTGTCCGGCTGTTTTATCTTTTTTATCATGTATCATGTCATATTTTTGATGGTTCGTCAAGGAGATGCCGCTTTCCAGAGACCGACAAACGCCTCTGTGCCAGTCAGTTCCCCCGCTTTTTTCATCTGGAGGTCCAAACAATGGTGCAAAATGCTTTTCGGCCTTGATAAAAGCGCTTGGAAAGCGGCCTTAAATTGCAGCACGGCATGCTAACTTGTTTTTGGCAAAAGCATGGCAGAATAAGCACGCAACGCGGTCTGTAATAAAATAAAAAACTCGCCGCAAGTGATATCACACTTGCGGCGAGCTGGCGCAGCGGGAGGGATTCGAACCCTCGTGGGATTGCTCCCAAACTGATTTCGAGTCATTTCCCCCTTGTGACTTTTGGTGGAAATTAAGCGAAGATGGAAGTACACAACGGAAGCCCAAAAGCTGCGGTATACTGCGGATTTTGGCTTCCGTTTTTCGTTTTTATTTGAACCCA
>CALXDZ010000068.1 GCA_944387205.1 uncultured Oscillospiraceae bacterium | reverse complement strand
GGTGCTCACGCCGGTGACCTTACCGGCGGCATTCACCGTCACGCCGGTGGTGTTGGCGCTCTTATAGGTGATGACAGCGCTCTTGTCGGCGTCGGTATCGGTGGAAGCGGTGATCTGAGCGGTCAGGCTGCCGGGATAAAGCAGCAGGCTGGTGGGCTCCACGGTGAGATTCCGGTTCGCCTTGGCGATGGTGTAAGCCTGGGTCTTGGCTTCGGGCAGCACATAGTTGGGGTTGCTCAGAGCCGTGGCGGTTGCAGTGTGGGGACCGGCATTGGTCTCCTGGCCGCCGGTGACGGTGACGGTGCACACATCGCCGCTTACCAGATTGGTGACGGTGGCGGTGACATTGGAAGCAGTGCCGTCATAGGTACGCTCCGCCGCACCAGCCCAAGTCAGCTCAGCGGTCAGGGGGCTGATGGTGAATTCCGCGCTGGTGGCCTTGCCGCTGTGGGTGTCGCTGACCAGCTCCGCCGTCACGGTATAGGTACCGGCATCCTTGGGCGCCTCGGTGCTGTTATAGGCGGTGCCGTCGGCCTTGGTGCCCACATAGGTATAGACAAACTCATTATCGGTATCGGTGCCGTGGCCATCGTCAGCCTGCGTCGCTACGGGAATCTTCAGGGTCTCACCGTAGGTGATGCTGGTAGGCTCGGTGGTGAAGGAGACCGTAACCGGGTACTTGCTGGTGATGGTCAGGGTAAAGGTGGGAGTAGTGCCCAGGGTGGCCCAGGCGGGAGCATCAAAGGTGGGCGTCAGGGTCAGGGTCACATCCTTGGCGGAGGCGTCCACAGCCTTGAGCTCGTCCAGGGTCTTGTCCCAGTCGGTGATGGCATAGGTGGTGTCGTCCACATCGTTGTCATAGTCCACAGTGATCTCAGTGGGCAGGAAAGCCTCGTAAGCCTCCGCCGCGTCGATCTCGCCCATGGTCTTGGTCACAGCGGTGGTGCCCAGGGTCAGCGTAGCATTGACGGCGCTCACCTTCAGGGTGGCGGTCAGAGTGGGCTGGTTGACAAAGTTGGCGTTGGCGTCCAGGGTGCCCACATAGGTGTAAGTGCTGCCCTTGACGTTGTAGGCCTCGGTGGCGCCCGCCCAGGTGATGGGAGCGGAGGTCACGATGCCCGCGCCGGAAATCTCGACCTCAGCAGGCAGAGCCATGAAGGTCTTCAGCGCAGCCGCATCGGTATTCTCAGCAGCACTGGCCTTGATGGACTTGCTGACGGACTGGGCCGTGGTGCCAATGGTAACTGTGGCGGGCTTGATCTCGAAGGAGGTCTCGGTGCCCGTCAGGGTATAGTTGCCGTTAGGCGTTTCCATGGCGGCAGTGGCAGTATAGCTGTCGCCCGCATTGGTCTGCTCGCCGGTAACGGTCAGGGTCACGGTATCGCCGTCCACGCCGGTGGTCACAGAGGCGGTGGGCTTCTGCGCCTGACCATTGTAGGTCAGAGTGGTGTTGCTCCACTCAACTGTCAGGGTCTTGGGAGCGATGGAATAGGTCTGGGTGGTGCCGGTCTCAGGCAGCTTATAATTGTCATTGCTCAGGCTCTGGGCAGTAGCGGTATAGCTGTCACCTGCGTTCTTTTGGTCGCCGCCGGTGACGATGACGGTGCATTCGTCCTCGCCCACCAGATTGGTGACGGTGGCGGTCACGTTCTTATTCTGGCCGTCATAGACCAGGTCCTCATAGCCGCTCCAGGACAGCTCAGCGGTGCGCTGGGCGATCTGGACGGTGTAGTCCTTGGTATACTCGCCGGCATATTCGCCCTCTGCCACAGTGAACACCACGGTGATGTGCTGCTCGCCGGTATCTTGGATCGTTTCGGCATCCTTCACGGAATAGGTACCGTTGACAGTCTCGTCGCCTGCGGCGGAAGCGGTGCCGTTACCGCCCCCGGGCAGGGTGACAAAGCTGGCATTGGTGTCGCCATAGGTGCCGCTCTCCGTCACGGTGACCTGGTCCCAGTTCACGCTCAGGGTGCGGGCGGTGAGGGACACAGAAGCCGTCACATTATCAGCTGCTTTCGCGGTAAGGGTGGCGGTGGCACCGTCCGCAGTGGTGGAGGCCACGGTGACCTTGCCGCCATCACTGGTGATGCCAGCGTCAGCGGAAGTCAGCTCCCAAGTGACGATCTGACTTACCTCATCAGAACTGCCGAACTGGTCAAAGACCCTGGCGGTGAAGGTGTAGTCCTTGGAGTCGGAGGCGGGAATGGCCAGCGTGGCAGCGGTGACCTCCGCGCCGGAAGCATCATAGATCTTCACGGTCTTGGCGGCGGAAGCCTCGCGCTTCACCGTCAGGGCGTAAGAATCGGAGTGCCCGCCCACGGCGGCGGTGATGGTATAGGTGCCTGCCGCGGCATAGGCGTCCACGGTGACAGTGCCGCCGGAAACGGTGACATCTCCCTCCTTACCGTCCTCAGTGGCAACGGTCCACTGGGCGGTTGCGGCCAGAGCGGCGTTCTCTTCGCCGTACTGGTCGGTGACGGTGGCAGTCAGGTTCACGGTGGCGTCATCGGGGGCGTTAGCACCCTGAACGGTGACCGTGCTTGCAGCCTGGCTGCTGCCATCTGCCACGCTGACAGAAACGGCAGCGGCAGGGGCGCGGGTAACGGTCAGGGTGGCGGACTTGGCATCGCCCTGGGAATCGGTGGTGTTGGGCGTAGCGGTGATGGTATATTCACCAGCCGTTGCCTTTGCACCCACAGAAACCACACCGGAATCAGCATCCACAGTCACGCCCTTGTCAGCAGGATCCACACTCCAGGTGACGCCGGTGGTGATGTTGGTGCCCTTGACGGAGGTAGCAGTGGCCTGAACCGTCTGGGCCTCGGCATTGCCACCGGCCACGTTCACGGTATTCTGAGCCAGGGTGACCTCGTTCAGGGTGGGGGTTACGCCGTTGATGGTAAGCGTACCATTTGTTGCAGCGGAAACAATATCCTGGTTGCTGGAATTGGTGGCCTTAACGACTTCCACTTCAATGGGCGTCTCACAGGACTCCACATCATCTGCAACGGTGAAAGTCAGGCTGCCAATAATGCCGCTCGCGGTTGTAAAACCACCAGTTGCATTACTAACATAACCAAACGATGCCATTTTCCAACCATCTTCTGCGCGTTCTTCAGGAATATTGGTTGTATCATCCGGATTTGCTTCATTAAATGCTTTGCCCAAATTTGCTATCATATGTTGATACCAAATCGTATCATTGGTACCAGATGCCGAATTAGAGGCATTTGCATCAGTGCAAGTCAGCAAATTGGCCTTATAGTAAACATACACCGTTAAGGCAGACAAATCTGTATTGTTGTCAATGCTAACGTCAAGCTTTATGGTTTCTCCATGGTTTACCTCTCCGCTGTCAACGGAAACTGTAAATTCCTCTGCGGCATTGGCCGGAAAGGTCATTACACTTACCAAGAGACTCAGCGTGAGAAGCAAAGCAAGTGCTCTTTTGAGCCGTCTCATAACGTTCCTCCTGTCAAATTAAAATTCATCCCGCAGTCCAACAGCTCGCTGCAAAATAAAGAGAGAATCTGTTGCGGTAATAGTCTGGTCTCCATCTACATTAGCTGCTAACCGCTGAATATCCGTCCACTCGCCTCTGCCTACCGCCATCTGCAAAGCATAGAGGGAATCTGTGGCAGTAAACTTGCCGTCATTGTCCACATCACCCAGCGTGTAGGGCTGCACGTCATAGCTTCCCGCCGGGGCATAGCCCATGGAGATCTTAATAGTGCTGAACCCCTCCTTGTCGCTGGTGATATACAGCGTCAGGGCCTTCTGCTCTGCAATGTCCATGGGATAGACATTGAAGGTGATGGCCCCGGTGGACGCCGTGGTGGTCTGGTCGATGTAATAGATGGCGTTGTCCACTGTGGGCAGCGCATCGCCCTCCACCAGAAGGACCACATAGTTCTCCCCGGCGGCAATGGAGCCGCTGTAGGTAACCTCCATCTTCACCGAGCCGGGATAGAAGCTCTCATAGCCCTCCTGACCGTCCACGTTGGCGGAGGTGCTGGAAACCGTCTCCCCCGTCGCCGTCTGGGGCGTGATGGTGACACCGGACGCCTTGTCGGTAACATAGAAGCCGCCCTGCGCAAACTCCTGGGTTTCAGCCAGGGCAGTGATACACAGCAGCGCCGCCAGAACCCCTGCAAGCAAAAGCGCGTTCCTCAATTTCTTCATTCTTCCACCTCTTTCCTGTCAGATTCCGAACTGCTGGGAATAATTGACCAAAATCTTGGCCAGCTGGGCCCGGGTGGCACGTCCCGTGGGGCCCAGAGTGGTCTCGCTGGTGCCGGAGAGGAGCTTGTTGTACACCGCCCAGTACATGGGCGCCTTGGCCCAGGAGGCCAGAGTGCTGCTGTCGGTAAAGGTGTCGTCATAGATCTTGGTCAGGAGCGTCTCCTGGCCGCTGACCCCGCCGTGGAACAGGAAAAGGATCTTCATGGCCTCCTGCCGGGTCACGGGGTCGTTGGGCGCAAAGCGCTCCGCCGTCTTGCCGTTGACATAGCCCTTCTCATAGGCCCAGGACACCGCATCGGCGCACCAGACCCCCGCCATATCGGCAAAGGGCGCCTGGGTCTGGGGCGCGGGCTGGCCCGCCATGCGCCAGAGCACCGTCACATACTCGCCCCGGGTCACGTTCTTCCCGGGCTGGAAGCTGCCGTCGGCATAGCCCTGGAACAGGCCCAGATCCACCGCCGCGTTGATGTAGCTCTCCGCCCAGTGGTCCACCGTGTCGGTGAACTTATGTTCCGTCTCCGGAGTGGTCTCCCCCGGCTTTTCCTCGGGTTTTTCTTCGGGCTTCTCTTCCGGTTTTTCCTCCGGCTTGCCCGGATCAGGTTTTTCCTCCGGCTGGGAAGGCTCCGGCGGGGTGGTCTGGTCCTCCGCTCCGGTGAGAGCAAAGGGAATGTCCGTCCCATTCTCATCCGCCAGAACATAGTCCTTTACGCCGAAGGCGATGGCACCGGAGCCGATCACCTTGAATGTAAAGGTGGCCAAGGTCCCATCCGCCGTCAGCGGCGTGGCCGAGGCCGCCGCCACAATGGCGCCTGTGGAAGCGTCCGGGTTCACCGCTGACAGCGCTCCCCGGAGCGCCTCTCCGGTGGTCACCGCCGTACAGTCCAGCACCGCGCTGTCAAAGGTCAGCGTGAACTGGACCGCCGAAAAGCCCGGATTGCCCCGGATGGACACGTCCACCGTGAAGGTATCCCCCACGGCGGGCGAGGCGCTGGAGGCCGTCACCGCCACGGTGGGCTCCGCCGCCCATGTCCCCACGGTCAGCCCCAGGCAAAGGCACAGCGCCAACAGAAGGGACAGGCTACGTTTTTTCAAGCATATTCCCCCTTTTCCCGTAGTCAGAGCTCTTTGTGTGCCTCCCTTTTTAGAGAGGCACTTTTTTTGCGCAAAAAAAGCCCTGGTCTACCTCGTTGTATTTGTTCTCATACTGGTTTCAAGTATATCAAATTTTGCAAGTTTTGCAACTGGGAAAAATACCATTTAACAAATTCTTTCCGTTTTTTCTTAAAGAGCACGCCTACCTAGAGACATCTGACTTTTCCCCGGCCTACCCTTTCCTAAATAGCTGGAAATTTCACAGGATCTTTCTCCGGCACTGTTCGGTCTTTTCCACCATCTGGCCGCATACCCTGAAAGGGAGGTGATGGTTTTGACGAACGTGCAGCAGGAGCTGGCGGCAGTTTTACTGCGCCGCCTCCGGGATCGGGGACTGATCTCCCAGGCTCTCTACACCGCCGCCGCAGATGCAGCCCGGACCGCAGACCTGCCTCCGCCGGCAGGCAAAGCCGCCACACTTCCAAAGGAGGTACTCTGCTTTGAATCTTCTTCAGATCCGGCGGGAGCTGCGGGAGGGAAAGAGTCTTTTTGACCTGCCCCTGCGAGTGACCTTTTACGCCCGGGTCTCCACCGAGAAAACAGAACAGAAAGGGAGCCTCGAAAACCAGGTGCAGTACTACACGGATTTCATCCAGTCCAGGTCCTGCTGGACCTATGTGCAAGGATACATCGACGAGGGCATCAGCGGGACGAGCACCGCCAGGCGGGAGAGTTTCCTGCGGATGATCGCCGACGCCCGGGCCGGACGCTTCGATTTTATCATCACAAAGGAGATCTCCCGCTTTTCCCGTTCCACCCTGGACAGCATTCAGTACACGCAGGAGCTTCTGGAGCACGGCGTAGGGGTGCTTTTTCAAAACGACAACATCAACACCCTGGATACGGACAGTGAGTTCCGTCTGGTGGTCATGGCGGGCGTGGCCCAGGATGAGGTGCGCAAGCTCTCCGAGCGGTTGAAGTTCGGCTTTCGTCAGGCCATCCGCAACGGCCATGTGCTGGGCAACGACAGGCTGTGGGGCTATGACAAGAAAAACTGCGTCCTAACGGTCAACGAGCCGGAGGCTCAGGTGGTCCGCCGGATCTTCCACCTTTACGCCAACGAGCAGATGGGCATCCGCCGCATCTCCCAGGCCCTCTACGACGAGGGCTTCACCAGCCGAAACGGCAACGCCTTCAACGAGCTGACCATCCGGCACATCCTCTGCAATCCCAAGTACAAGGGCTGGTACTGCGCAGGCAAGAGCCAGACAGTGGACTACCGCAGCAAGCGCAAGGTCTTCCTTCCGGAACAGGACTGGGTCATGTACCCGGACCCGGCGGTGCCGGCCATCGTGCCCGAGGAGCTGTGGGACCGGGCCAACGCCCTCTACAAGCAGCGCAGCCGGCAAATGATGGCACACCAGCAGGGCACGTCCTTTCACAATCGCTACCCCTACAGCGGCAAACTCCTCTGTGAGGCCCACGGCACCAGTTTCCACCGGCAGGTGCTCAAAAGCGCCAAAGGGGAAAAAGAGGTCTGGCAGTGCCGGGTCTACCGCAGCCGGGGCCGGGCGGGCTGTGCTGCGCCCCAGGTATACAGCTGGGAGCTGGATGAGATCCTGGCCCGTATCTTCCCCTATCTGATCGACAAGGATGCCCTGGCAGAAGCGGTTCTCGATTTGATCCGCTCAGCGGCCCCAGTAAAGAGCTCCCAGCGGGAGCTGCGACAAATTCAAGAGCGATTGTCCGGCTTGACCGCCAAAAAGGACCGCCTTTTGGAGCTGAGCGTGGCAGGGGCACTATCCGACCAGGAATTCAAGGCGCGCAACGACGGCTTCAACCGCCAGATTGAGCTTCTGAAGCGGCAGCGGGATGATCTCCAAGCCCAACAGGATCTTCTCTCCCCCCAGCAGCTGCGAGAGATCCACACCGCCCTTGCAGAGGAACTGTCCTTTGCAAGGGGCATCGACTCCTGGCTGGTCAGCACCCTTTTACAGCAGGCGGTGGTCCGTCAGGACTCCACCCGCAACGAGGTCCGCCTGGACCTCATTTTATTTGACGGCAGCCCCTGGCGGGCTGTTTTTCAGCGGGAGAAATCCTCCTTTTGCTTCCGCCTTTCTTTACAATGTGCGCCACCAGACGGAGATTGTGCTCGATGAGGGTATTGCGGGCCTCCAGATCCCCCTCCGCCATCCGGTGCAGGCAGTCCCGCTCCTCTGCCGCCGTCAGCGGCTTGGGGAAGGACCCGGCATTTGCGTCCAGCCGCAGGGAAAACAGCAGGCTGTGGGCCAAAAGCAGCAGCGCCGCAGAAATCATGTACATCGCCCCTTTCCCTCCACCCTATGAACTCCAGGGCCGTCCCTATGCGCCTGTCTGCCCGGTTATGTCCCCTTTTCTCCTGCTTTCCGCAAGTTTTCTTCTTGGTGTGCAAATCCTTTGCGGAATGTGGTATACTGCTTTGAGAATCCTTCCAAAAAAGAAAAGGAGCGAAAGATTATGGAACAAGGCCTTTCCCGCCGCCTAAAGGCAGCCTTGCAGGACGCCGGCGCCGGCTGCAGTGCCCTGAGCTGGACCACAGAGGACGGCAAGCACCTGTGGGGGCGAAATTTCGACTTCAATCGCATCGCCCAGGACAGCAAAGTCTCCGCCGTGCCCCGGGGCACCGTTTACCATACCTGCATCGCCGATCCAAAACAGGCCCCCTCCCAGGAGACCCGGCAGATCTCCCGCTACGGCGCGGTGGGCATGGGTCTTTTGCTCCTGCCCGCTTCCCCCATTCTCTATGAGGGCATCAACGACCAGGGCCTGATGGGCGGTCAGCTCTACTACCGGGGCTTTGCCCACTTCCCATCCCAGGCCCGACCGGACACGATGCCCCTGCAGCCGCCTCTTGCCGTATACCACCTGCTGGCCCAATGCGCCACAGTGGCGGAGGTGGTGGAAATGCTGGAGCAGCAGGTGACGCTGGTGGCACAGCCGTTGATGGGCACCGTGCCGCCCCTCCACTGGTCCTTCAGCGACCGCACCGGTGAGACCATCGTCGTGGAGTCAGACCAGGACGGACTGCACATCTACCGGAATACAGTGGGCGTCATGACCAACAGCCCCGGCTACCCCTGGCACCGGCTCAATCTGCTCAACTACGCCGGTATCCGGGATCTGGACTACGATACACTAGAGCTGGATCAGCTCTGCCTGGACCAGTGCTTCTCCGGCAGCGGCGCCCAGGGGCTTCCCGGAGACTGGAGCTCTCCCTCCCGCTTCATCCGCCTGGCATTTTTACGCCACTATGGTGCTAAAGGGAAAAATGAGGCCGATGGTGTGAGCCGGATGCTTCACCTCTTCCAGAGCGCTGTCTTCCCCCTGGGCATGGTCCGGGTCTCCCAGCCAGGAAACCCCTCGGAACTGGAACCGGAGGGCCTGCCATTTGACTACACCGTCTACACCTCTTTGATGTGCAGCGAATCCCTGCGGTTTTACTGGGTCAGCTATGAAAATCAGCGCGTCCGGTATGTGGACCTGAGCCGTCTGGCCCAGGCAAAGGCACCGGTCCAATTTGATCTGGGCCGCTGTCCGGATTTCCTGGACGTGACCTCCCAGGCCTGCTCTGAAGCCGCTCTGCAGGGAAATCCATAAGGTTAGGAAAATCCCCCCTCCAGGCCCGCAAAAATTGTGCATTTTTGTATCTTTCCTTCGTGTTTTGTCATGGTATAATAGCCGCAAAGAGGTTATTATACCATGACTTTCACTGCTGCTTTTCCCATCCCGACAGGGCAGCCCAAATATGCAGCCTCTGCCATTAGCTGCGCATCATGGCATAATCGCCGCAAAAACTGGGAGAATATTCCTTTTGCCTCTCCATCACCTCGGAAATATCGGAGAGTGTAAAAGGGGCTTGCAAATTTTCCGGATCTGGAAAAGAGGTGAACCCCATGCGCAGGCTTTTTCTTCTCTTTCTCAGCTTTCTGGCTGCCTGGAGCGGCTGGCTTCTGTTTTGCTTTCAGCGGACCAGGGGCCGCCGCAGCAAAAAGGGACCCAAGAGTCCCTCTGCCGACACGGAGGCAAAGCAGGAGGACTGACCGCTTCGGCAACAGCTGCACCTTTTCCCAGCCTGCCGTTTTCCGCTCTAAGCTGGCACTGGTAGACAGCCGGAAGCGGCAATGATACAATGGTGCTGTATCAATATCACAACAGAGGAGGTCTATATGGAGCAGCTCAGAAACAAACAGGGTTTCATCTGTGATATGGACGGTGTCATCTACCATGGAGACCGTCTGCTTCCCGGCGTAAAGGAATTTGTGGACTGGCTCTACCGGGAAAATAAAAAGTTCCTCTTCCTGACCAATGCCAGCAGCCGCTCCCCCAAGGAGCTCCAGCAGAAGCTGGGCCGCATGGGGCTGGATGTAGACGAAAGTCACTTCTACACCAGTGCTCTGGCCACCGCCAAGTTCCTCAGCCATCAGTCCCCCAACTGCAGCGCCTATGTCATCGGTGACCCCGGATTGTACAACGCTCTCCACGATGCGGGCATCACCATCAACACCGTGGACCCGGATTACGTCATCGTGGGCGAGACCAGCAACTACAACTATGAGAGCATCTGCCAGGCTGTGCGCCATGTGCTCCACGGGGCCAAACTCATCGGCACCAACACCGACCTGACCGGCCCCACGGAGCAGGGCATCGTCCCTGCCTGCCGAGCCCTGGTGGCTCCCATCGAGGCCGCCACCGGCAAGCAGGCCTACTATGTGGGCAAGCCCAACCCGCTGATGATGCGCACGGGACTGCGGCTGCTGGACGTCCACTCCGGCGATGCGGCCATGATCGGCGACCGGATGGATACAGACGTCATCGCCGGTATCGAAAGCGGTCTGGACCCCATTTTGGTCCTCACCGGCGTCACCTCCCGGGAGGACATCGACCGGTATCCCTACCGTCCCCGGCTGGTGCTGAGCGGCGTGGGGGATATCCCGGGCTGATTTTTCACCATATCAAAAAGCTGTGCACCTCCACGGGTGCGCAGTTTTTTTATTGTTGTCTTATCGAACGGAGGCAGCGCACCGAGCCTTTTCCCGCCGCAGCGTATAATCTCCCCCAAACTGCGCAACCTGACAGCAGTGCCGCCGACGTTTTCCAGTCAAACCGCCGGCGGACCATCCTTTGGACAAGGGAGAGACGATCATGGAGCACTTTTCATCCCGCCGGACCGCCGTAATGGCCGCCGCCGTTACGCTGGTCTCTTTTCTTATTGCCCTGGCCCTATGGCGCATGGGACAGGGCGCAGGGGACGCCCTGCCTGCGGGCGGAGACGCCGCCGTGCCCGCCTCGGCGGACAATTGGGGCCTCTCCTTCCCCACCGAAGGCCAGTCTCCCGTAGGCAACGCCTCCGCAGAGGATCTGGCCCAATATGACGCCTACTACCTGGGGGACACCTCCAAACCGGTGATCTACCTGACCTTCGACTGCGGCTATGAAAACGGCTACACCGGCAAGATTCTGGACGTGCTCAAGGCCCATGAGGCTCCCGCCGCCTTTTTCGTGGTGGGCCATATGATCGAGACTGCCCCGGATCTGATCCGCCGCATGGTCCAGGAGGGCCACATCGTGGGCAACCACACCTATCACCACCCAGATATGTCCGCCATCGCCCAGCAGGACGCCTTCCAGGAGGAGCTGGACTCCCTGGCGGCCCTCTATCAGGAGACTACAGGGAAGGAACTGCCCCGGTTCTACCGTCCGCCCCAGGGAAAATACAGCGAGGAAAACCTGCGCCAGGCCCAGGCCCTGGGCTATCGGACCGTCTTCTGGAGCCTGGCCTATGTGGACTGGTACACCGACGACCAGCCCACGGCAGAAGAGGCGTATTCCAAGCTCCTCCCCCGCATCCACAACGGCGCCATCGTGCTGCTCCACTCCACCTCTGCCACCAACGCCGAGATCCTGGACGAGCTTCTGACCAAATGGGAGCAGATGGGCTACTCCTTCGCCTCTCTGGAGGATCTGCCGGACGCTGCCGATCTATGACCTCCCCCACCGGGACGGCATCTCACTGACAAGGACGTGGTTCCATTGATCAATAAGCACATCGGCCCCCAGACCGTGGCCCTGGCCTCCCCGCCTTCTGTAGTGGCCTTTTCCAACATCGGGGGCAAGCTGGAGAGCAAAGGACCTCTGGCAGCCTACTTCGACGAGCTGAGCCAGGACTCCTTCTTCGGGGCGGACACCTGGGAAAAGGGCGAGTCCGTCATGCAGGAACGGGTGCTCCGGCGTGCCCTGAAGAAGGCGGGCATGGAGGCCCGGGACCTGGACTATGTGCTGGCTGGAGATCTGCTCAACCAATGCATCGGCACCTCCTTCGGCCTGCGCTCCTTCCACATCCCCTTCTATGGCCTCTACGGCGCCTGCTCCACCATGGGGGAGAGTCTGTCTTTGGGTGCCATGCTCATTGACGGAGGTTTTGCCTCCTTCATCGCCGCCCTCACCTCCTCCCACTTCTGCACCGCCGAGCGGCAGTACCGGATGCCCGTGCCCTATGGCAACCAGCGCACCCCCACCGCCCAGTGGACTGCCACCGCTGCCGGCTGCTGCATCCTGGGTGCCCAGGGGGACGGCCCTTACGTCACCCATGTCACCTGCGGGCGCATTGTGGACAAGGGCATCACCGACGCCAACAACATGGGAGCGGCCATGGCTCCTGCCGCCTACGACACCCTGCGGGCCCACTTCCAGGCCACCGGCACCTCCCCGGCGGACTACGACCTGGTACTCACCGGAGACCTGGGGGCCCTGGGCCACGAAATTGTTACGGACTTCTTCCGCCAGGACGGCGTGGACATGACAAAAAACTATCGGGACTGCGGAATGCTGCTCTATGACCTGGAGGCCCAAGACATGCATGCCGGCGGCTCCGGCTGCGGCTGCTGCGCCGCCACGCTCAATGGCTATCTGCTTGGTGGAATGCGGGCGCACAAATGGGAACGCATCCTCTTTTGCCCCACGGGGGCCCTGCTCTCCCCCGTCTCCTCCTCCCAGGGCCAGAGCATCCCCGGCATCTGCCATGCAGTCTGCCTTTCCAATACGAAATGAGGGAAACACATGGAGTATCTCAACGCCTTTCTCTGCGGCGGCCTGTTGTGCGCCGTGGGACAGATTTTGATCGACAAGACCTCCCTGACCCCTGCCCGCATCCTCACCGGCTATGTGGTAGCGGGCGTGCTGCTGGGGGCTCTGGGGCTCTATGAGCCGCTGGTGGAATGGGGCGGCGCTGGTGCCACGGTACCTCTGACCGGCTTCGGCTACAACCTGGCCAAGGGCGTCCGGGAAGCCGTGACCCAGCAGGGCTGGCTGGGCATCTTCACCGGCGGCCTCACTGCCTCTGCCGGCGGCATCGCCGCCGCCGTGGTCTTTGCTGTGGTGATGGCCCTGCTCTTTCGCCCCGGCGATAAACGTTGAAAACGCCCTCTTTCGTCTTTGTCCTCATACAGAGTTCATCTGTCAATTTGTCGCGGTCTTATTTGTCTATTTATACAAAAGTCTTCTTTTTATCTCTGCAACTATTGACACTTTTGACATCTCATGCTATATTGAACTCACAAGAAAGGAGTGAGTCCAATGTACAGCGTAAGCGTCGAGGTCTCATCCTTGCAGACACGGAATCCAAATTCTTAGCTAGTTCCCAGCGTCCGTACAACACGCATTCCTATGCGACGCACAAGAATCGATTCGATGTGCAAACCGATGTGACAGGTACCTGAGAAACCACTGAGAAGCAGGAAACCGGGTTCATCCTCCGCAAAAGTTTCTGGCTGGCGCGCCGCGGCAAGACCCCTAGCGTTTCGTTGTGGCAAAAATCCCATCCCAGATGCACTGCGAGGAAATCTAAGAAAGTCGTAGGTAGAAGGCTTGACTGAAAATCCGATCAATGGGTAGCCCCCCATCCGCGCTGGACGGATGGGGGGTTGTGTTATGCCTGAAACCTGTGATACACTTGCCTTATGCCGCCGCGCCTCTTTTGACGGTGCAGCGGCTTTCTTCATTTCATCGTTGAATTCAGGAGGTGCTGTCCATGACCGCCGGCATGTTGTCCCTGGAGCTGCTTTTGATGATCGGCGCCGGTATTTTCGCCCGAAAATCCCACATCGTTGGTCCCCACTTCAACGAGGAGCTGGCCTCTCTCATTACAAAGCTGGCCCTGCCCTGTCTGATCGTGGACTCCATGCGGGGCACCGCCTCCCTCTCAGAGCTGCAAAACTGCGGCATTTTATTGGTGCTGGCCCTGGTGACCCTGGGGATCGAGCTTCTTTTAGGCCAGGGCACTTATCTGCTGGCAGGCCGGACCTCCTCCGGACGCATCTTCCGCTTCGGCATGACCTACACCAACTTCACCTTTATGGGCATCCCAGTGGTAGAGGCCCTTTTCGGCAGCCAGGGCGTATTTTACTTCGTGGTGTTCCTGGTGCCCATCCGCATCGTCTACTATTCCACCGCCAAGCTTATGCTGTCCCCGCCCGGCATCACTCACGGCAAGCAGACCTTCTTGCAGCACCTCAGGGGCTGGCTTTCTCCGCCGGTGGTGGCTGTCCTGGTGGGGCTGGTGCTGTATCTCACAGGTTGGCATCTGCCCACCGTACTGGACGACGTGGTCCACAGCGTGGGCTCCATCTGCTCCCCGCTGGGTATGCTGCTGTGCGGCATCTCCCTGGGTGAGTATCCCTTCCGCCAGCTGCTGCGGCGGAAATATCTGCTGCTGCCTCTGGTGCGGGACCTGGCGCTGCCGGGGCTCCTCCTTTTGCTGACCCGCTTGCTGCCGGTGGAGAACCAGCTGAGCAACCTGATGGTCATTTACGCCGCTCTGCCCATCTCCTCCATGATGGCTGCCTTCACCCTCCAGTATGACCCGGCGCCGGAAGCCCACTTTGAAAGCGCCGGCGTGGTGCTACTGTCCACCCTGCTCTCCGCTCTGACCATCCCGCTGTGGGCCTGGGTGATGGGCCTGTAAGGCGCAGCAGCGTTTTCCCCCAAAACCAAAAGCCCCCTGACCGGCAGGTCGGGGGCTTTTTTATGTGCAGTGCAAATCAGGCGGGGAAGAGCTCCTTCCCTTTCCCGGGAAAAAACGAAACTCACAGTTCCTCCAGTGGGGACAGATCCACAATGTCGATCCCCTGGCTCATGGCGTATTGGACGGTATACCGGGTGCCGCCGGGGGTCCCATTATAGACGGCGATAAGCAGAGACGAACGGTCCACCATGTATCGGTCCCGCCGCTGCATACAGCTGGGTGAATAGCGGCTCTGCACCAGCGTCTCCAGATCACATGCCTCCAACAGCCGCACATACCGCTCCCGCAGCTCCCGGCCCCAGTTATCTGCCTGGCCCGGACAGGGCACCGCAGCCTCCAGCGTCACCTCCGGATGACGCCGCCGCAGCTCCACCACAGTCTCTCCAAAGTACAGATCGCAGCCCATGGCCATACCGCAGAGAAAGTGGCGCTTGCCCATCTCCCAAGCCGTCTCCACCGCGTCCCACAGCCGCCGTTTCAATTCCAGGCACCTGGGATCTTCCTCATTGAGTCCCCAGGGCAGCTTACCGGGCCGGTGCCCGGTAAAGCAGCAGGTCTCCGCCCGTGTCCGCATGGCCTGTCCTCCTTTTTTCTTTCGGCTTTCAGTATAGAACAAACATTCTATTTTGTAAAGGCATTTTTCCCAACCGGCACAAAAGGTGGTTTTGAATCGGCCACTTTCTTGTAAAGCATACAGAAAAGAAGCGGAATTTTCTTGTTTTTTGTCGGCAATCGTGAACTTTTTGCAACATCTGAGAAATTCCTTTGCAATCTCTATACAGTTGTGGTATGCTACTTGTGCGTTTATAGAGGTTGTTACCTATTATAATAAGTAACTCCCTTCTCCCTTCCTTTTTTTGGAGGGAGAGTCAGGATATAGGAAAGGATGTTTCAATCAATGGGGCTTATTAAATCTATCTTTGGAACATACAGTGAACGGGAGCTTAAACACATCTATCCCATCGTGGATCGGATCGAAGCGCTCTCTGAGGAATACAAGGCCATGTCCGACGCCCAGCTGCAGGCCAAGACCGGTGAGTTCAAGGAGCGGCTGCAAAAGGGCGAAACCCTGGATGACATTCTGCCGGAGGCCTTTGCCACTGTCCGCGAGGCTGCCGACCGGGTACTGGGCCTGCGGCCCTACCGGGTGCAGCTGGTGGGCGGCGTGGTGCTGCACCAGGGCCGTATCGCCGAGATGAAGACCGGTGAAGGTAAGACCCTGGTGGCCACCCTTCCGGCCTACCTCAACGCTCTGACCGGCAATGGTGTCCACATCGTCACCGTCAACGACTATCTGGCCAAGCGCGACAGCGAGTGGATGGGCAAGGTCCACCGCTTTCTGGGCCTGAAGGTGGGATTGATCGTCCACGGCCTCACCAGTGAGGAGCGCAAGGCCGCCTACGCTGCCGACATCACCTACGGCACCAACAACGAGATGGGCTTTGACTACCTGCGGGACAACATGGCCATCTACAAGCAAGAGCAGGTCCAGCGGGGTCATGCCTTTGCCATCGTGGACGAGGTGGACTCCATCCTGATCGATGAGGCCCGGACCCCCCTGATCATCTCCGGCATGGGTGAAAAGTCCACCCAGCTCTACGACATGGCGGAGATGCTGGTGGCCCGGATGACTAAGAAGGTGGTCACCGAGGTGGACAACAAGGAGGAAGAGGACGTCAATCTGGACGCCGACTATGTGGTGGACGAAAAGGCCCGCACCGCTACCCTCACTGCCCGGGGCATTGCCAAGGCCGAGGAGTTCTTCCACATCGAAAACCTCTCCGATCCGGAAAACGCCACCCTCTCCCACCACATCAATCAGGCCATCAAGGCCCACGGCACCATGAAGCGGGACATCGATTACGTGGTCAAGGACGGCGAGGTCATCATCGTGGATGAGTACACCGGCCGTCTTATGTTCGGTCGGCGGTACTCCGACGGTCTCCACCAGGCCATTGAGGCCAAAGAGCACGTCACCGTGGCCCGGGAGAACAAGACCCTGGCCACCATCACCTTCCAGAACTACTTCCGCCTGTACCACAAGCTGTCCGGTATGACCGGTACCGCCATGACCGAGCAGGAGGAGTTTGCCACCATCTACAACCTGGACATTGTGGAGATCCCCACCAACAAGCCCAATCAGCGCCATGACCACCACGATGTGGTCTACAAGACCGAGGCGGGCAAGTATCGGGCCGTCATTGCTCAGATCAAGGAAAGCCACGCCAAGGGCCAGCCTGTCCTGGTGGGTACCGTGTCCATTGAGAAGAACGAGCTGCTCAGCTCCCTGCTGGTGCGGGAGGGCATCCAGCACAATCTGCTCAACGCCAAGAACCACGAAAGGGAAGCCGAGATCGTGGCCCAGGCCGGCAAGCTGGGCGCTGTCACCGTAGCCACCAACATGGCCGGCCGTGGTACCGATATCATGCTGGGCGGCAACGCCGAGTATCTGGCCACCGCCGATTTGCGCAAGGCCGGTTACAGCGACGAGGTCATCACCGACGCCACCGGCTATGCTGAGACCGACAACGAAGAGATCCTGGAGGCCCGCAAGCTCTTTGCTGAGCGGCTGGCCGCCCACAAGAAGGACACCGACGCTGAGGCGGAAAAGGTCCGTGAGGCTGGCGGTTTGTTCATTGTTGGTACCGAGCGCCACGATTCCCGCCGGATCGATAATCAGCTCCGCGGCCGTGCCGGTCGTCAGGGCGACCCCGGTGAGACTCGGTTCTATATCTCCCTGGAAGACGATCTGATGCGTCTGTTCGGCGGCGAGCGGATCCAGGCCATGATGGAGCGCTTCGATCTGGATGAGGACACTCCCATCGAGAACAAGATGCTCACCCGCGCCATCGAAAATGCACAGACCACCGTGGAGTCCCGGAACTTCCAGTCCCGTAAGTCCGTCCTGGAATACGACGACGTCATGAACAAGCAGCGGGAGATCATCTATCAGCAGCGTCAGCAGGTTCTGGACGGCCTGGACATCAAGGCCACCATCCAGCACATGGTGGAGACCTCCATCTCCTCCAAGGTGGACCAGGCTTTCGGCGAGCGGCCCACCCTGGATATGGCCAGCTGGCGGGATCTGCTCCACTCCCTGGAGGGCGTCTTCTTTGCTAAGGGCGCCATTTCTCTGGATGAGGATGCTCTGGGTGACAAGACTGCTCAGGATCTGACGGATCTGTTCCTGGAAAAGGCCACCGAGACCTACGAGGCCAAGGAGCAGGAGATCACCTCCCCTGTCATGCGGGAGCTGGAACGGGTCATCATGCTGCGCGTGGTGGACGAGTACTGGATGGACCACATCGACGCCATGAACGACCTCAAGCAGGGCATCCGGCTCCAGGCCTACGGCAACACCGATCCGGTCATCGCCTATAAGAAGGAGTCCCTGACCATGTTTGAGGAGATGATCTCCGCCATCCAGGAGGAGACCATCCGCCGCCTGTACTCCGTCCGACTCAAGAAGGACGAGGAGGTCAAGCGGGAGCGCGTGGCTTCCGGCATGGTGGAAAATGTGGGCGGTGACGGCACTGCTCCCAAGAAACAGCCCAAAAAGGTCACCAAGATCGGCCGCAACGACCTTTGCCCCTGCGGCAGCGGCCTCAAGTGGAAGAAGTGCACTTGCAAGGAGTACCACGACCAGTAAACCGCCGTTGCGGCCCATGTGAGCGCCAGCAAGCCGCGCCTCAATGGCGCGTCCAAGTGTTTTGACGCCACGCGGCAAAACCTTGCCGCAGGCAGGCTCTGCCTGCCGAGGATGTGCAATCGGAAGGGCTCCCATGGGGCGGTCCGCCCCATGGGATACGCAACGATCTGCGCCCCTGCGGCAGCGGCCTCAAGTGGAAGAAATGCACCTGCAAGGAGTACCACGACCAGTAAACCATCGCTGCGGGGCCCATATGAGCGTCAGCAGTCCGCGCCTCAATGGCGCGTCCAAGCGTTTTGATACAGGCTCCGCCTGTTGCTTGACCAGCCCCCTGCTCTCCTGGCGGAGGGCAGGGGGTATCTTCCAGCCATACCGCCTGATTTTTTGGGTATCTTCTTCAGAGCGGTGCGCGCTCCGCCGGAGAACAGGCTCCCTTCCCTGCTGGAAATTTGATTTCTTAATTTGTGCCGTATTGGCAACGAAACGGAGGATTCCATGTCCTTTTTGACCCATGAACGAAATGGTTTGATGTGGCTGGCTGCCTCTCACCTGGAGGAATGTGCCGGTGTGCTTCACGGCTTTTCCACCCGGCGGGGCGGCGTCAGTGATCCCCCCTTCCACACCCTGAACCTGGGAGTTGGGCGGGGCGACGCCCAGGAGGCAGTGGAGGAAAACTATCGCCGGTTCTGTGCCGCCGTGGGCACTGATGTCCAGTCCACAGTCCTCAGCAAGCAGGTCCACGGCGATAACGTCCTGATGGCCACTGCCGATGACGCAGGAAAGGGCCTATGGCGGCCCCGGGACTATGAAGCCGACGCCCTCATCACCAATGTCCCTGGTCTTGCCCTGACAGTATTTTCCGCCGATTGCGGCACAGCGCTTCTTTATGACCCCTTCACCCGCTCCGTAGGCGCGGTCCACGCCGGCTGGCGAGGCGTAGCCAACGGCATTCTGAACAAAACGGTGTCTGAGATGGGCCGGTGCTACGGCACCCGGCCGGAAAACCTGCTGGTGGCCCTGGGCCCCTGCATTGGCTCGTGCTGTTTTGAGACCGACGGTGATGTGCCGGAGGCCATGTATGCCGCCTTCGGCGCCCAAGCCGAGCCCTTCATCACCCGGCAGGGAACTAAATACCATGTGGATCTGCGAGGCCTCAACCGGCTGTGGCTCCTGCGTGCGGGCGTCAGTTCTGGGCAGATCCAGGTTTGTGAGCTGTGTACGGCCTGCCGCCCGGACCTGTTCTGGTCCCATCGAAAGATGGGACAGCGGCGAGGTGCTCAGGTGGCACAGATCGCTCTGCGGCGGTGAGCCTTTTCGCCCGTTTCCCCGCCCACTTTCCCACGAAGGAGGACTGCCATGAAGATGCGAACTCTGGGGGCCATATTGCTGCCCCTTCTGCTGCTGACCGGCTGTTGGTCCGCCGATCCCACCCAGGAGGAGATGCTGCCCATCCTCTCCTCCTCTATGGAAGAGGAGACTCCCATCAAGGACGTCCCCCTGCCGGACAGCTTTTCTCTCCCCTATTGGTCTGGGCAGACCCTGGACCCGATTACCTGCCCCGATGGATCGCAGCAGGATCTGGCAGCGCTGCTGTATGAAGGACTTTTTGAACTGGACGAGACCTTTACCGCTCAGCCCTGTCTGTGCGCCTCCTCCAGCTACGATGCCGCTGCACTGACCTGGACTTTTACTCTGCGCTCTGGGGTCACCTTCAGCGACGGTTCTCCTCTGACGGCCACCGATGTGGTGGCCACCCTGAACCGGGCCGCCAGTTCCGAGCGGTACAGCGCCCGGTTCTCCACCATTCAGTCCATCTCCGGTGAGGGCAGTACTGTATCCATCCGGCTCAACCGGGACAATAAGCTCCTGCCCAATCTGCTGGACATCCCTATCGTTAAGTCCGGCACTGAGAAAAATGCCGTCCCCACGGGCACCGGCCCCTATCTCTGGAGCAGCGATGACGGCGGGTTGTGCCTGGTAGCCAACAGGAACTGGTGGAAAGGCAGCGCCCAGCCTGTGGACCGCATCGGTCTGATAGCTATTGAGGACCAGGATGACCTGCTTTATCAGTTTACTTCCCACGAGGTCCAGTTGATCACTGCTGATCTCACCGGCACCACTTCCTTCAGTACCACCGGAAACATCATTTTTTCCGATACCGATACCACCGCCATGCAGTATATCGGCATCAATGTCCGTCGTGAACCCCTTAATGTCCCCGCTGTGCGCCAGGCCCTAAGTCAGGGCTTTGACCGGGAATACGCCATCAGCGCCTTTCTTTCCGGCCATGGCAAGGCAGCTCAGTTTCCCATCTCTCCGGTCTCTCCCCTGTACCCTGATACCCTGGAAACCGCCTACTCCCAAGAGAGTTATGTGCAAGCCCTGGCGGATGCCGGACTTGGTGAGGGACATACCACTCTGACCCTGCTGGTGAACGAGGAGAACAGCTTCAAGGTCTCCATGGCACGGTATATCGCCTCTGCCCTGAGCACTGCTAACCTCTCTATCGAGGTGGAAACACTGCCCTGGGAGGAATACACGGCAGCTATCCGGTCCGGCAACTTTGATCTGTACTACGGTGAGACCCGATTAACTGCTGACTGGGATCTGCGCCGTCTCATGGCCGCCGGCGGCAGCCTCAACTACGGCGGCTTCTCCGATGCTACCACCAATGCCCTTCTGGCGGAGTTTTCCTCCAGCGGCACCAGCGCTAGCGCCCAGCGGTTGTGCCAGCAATACCGTCAGCAGATGCCATTTTTAGCGGTGTGCTTCAAATCCACCTCCGTTCTGGTACAGGAGGATGTGGTAGAGGGGCTCTCCCCTACTCTGGCCAATCCTTTTTACAAATTGGAGGAATGGACCATTCATCTCTCTGAGGATTAGAGGATTAAATGAGAGATCTCACACAGAAAATGTCCGCTGCGGCAAAGCCGCAGCGGACATTTCTATTTGCTTCATTCAGTTATACTGGCGCATCACATAGGCCACCTTGCCCAGGATCTGCGCGTAGGTGCCATCGATGGGTGCATAGGCCTCGTTCTCCGGCAGCAGCCATATGTGGCCATCCCGGCGGGAAAAGCGCTTGACTGTGGCCTCATCCCCCAGAAGGGCCACCACGATCTCCCCGTTGTGGGCCTCCACCTGCCGGTGGACCACCACCAAGTCTCCCGGCAGAATTCCGGCATTGATCATGGACTCGCCCCGGACACGGAGGGCAAAATACTCCTCCTCCCGGCCACCCACATCCAGCGTCAGGTAATCCTCCACACACTCCTCGGCCAAAATAGGGCTGCCTGCGGCCACGTTTCCCACGATGGGCACTCGATCCCTTGGGGCCTCCTGTTGAGGCGTCTTGGGCATCCGAGAGGGCTGAGAGGATGGGACGTGCGCCGCCTGCCGCTCTCCCCGGTGGGAGAGCACGATGGCCCGCCCTTTGTTGGCGGTCTTCTCGATGACACCAGCCTCTTCCAGATGCTTGAGATGGAAGTGGACCGTGGAGGGGGATTTGAGCCCCACCGCATCACCGATCTCCCGTACCGAAGGGGGATATCCCTTTTCCTGGATGAAGGCGGCAATGTAGTCATAGATCTTCTGCTGCATTCTGGACAGTTCCTGCATCTTAAGCGCCTCCTCCGCTGCTCCGCCCTGGGGCCGGATTTTTTTCTTTTATCTTATCATATCTTTTGGGAAAAAGCAAACATTTGTTTGATTCTCTTTCTATTTTTTCTCCCATCTCTCTCTTCTTTAGAAAAGCGGGGAGAAACCGGGAAAAACGTAAAAAATCACTTGAAATGCAGCGGTGTTTGTGCTATCATTAAGTTCTGTGAAACGGATGTCGCAGTAGGCGGCTTAAAAATTGGAGGTTTGCATTATGAGTGCTGTTGAGCTGATCTTCACGATCCTGCAGTTGATTTGCGGTCTGATCGTGATTCTGGTGGTCTTGTTCCAGTCCGGTAAGAGCGCCGGTCTGTCCGGTTCCATCGGCGGTGTGGCGGATTCTTTCCTGGCCCAGGGCAAGGCCAAGACCATGGACGCCAAGTTGGCCCGGGCTACCAAGTGGGTGGGTGCCGTCTTTATCATCCTGACCCTGGTACTGAATATCATCTGATCCTGTTGTGTAAAGAGACCCTGCGGTTTGAAACCGCAGGGTCCTTTTTTTAGTATTCATATCCCGCTTTTCCCGGCGCACGATAGAGACATCCCGGCTCGGCCTCCTCCGCTGCCAGTTCAAACAGCTCCTGCACTGTCACAAAGGTATAGCCCTGGGCCTGAAGGGCGTCCACCACCTGCAGCGCCGCGTCCACAGAGGTAGGATAGAAGTCATGGAGCAGGATCACAGCGCCCGGCTCCACTGCCTTCATCACCGCCTGATAGACCTTTTCTGCATCCAGAAGCTTCCAGTCCTCCGGGTCCACGGTCCATTGGATCATGGGCACCTGGACCAGGCTTCTGCCTTGCTGGCTGATCTGCCCATAGGGAGGCCTCAGCCAATAGCCCCCGTCTCCCAGCAGTTCCCGCAGCAGTGTATCGGTCTTGGCCACCTCAGTGAGAATGGTCTGATCGTCGGCATTTTTCAGACGGGTATGTCCATAGGTATGGTTCCCCACCTGGTGTCCCTCGGCAGCCATACGCTGCACCAGTGCCTCATTGCCCGGGATCTGCTGGCCAATGAGGAAGAAGGTGGCCACCGCCCCCCGCTCCTTTAATCCGTCCAGCAGCCGCTCCGTGGTGTCCGCCCGGGGGCCATCGTCGAAGGTCAGTGCCACATACTTTCCCTCCTCTGATCCAGCGGTCTCCGCCTGGATCTCTGCGCTGCCCACGGCAGGCGCAGCTTCTCCGTTACCCTCTGATGGAGCCATCAGAAAAGCCAACATGAGCAGCATGAGAATCATACCCTTCCAACGCACACAAAAAGCCTCCCTTTCCAATTGACAGGGATAGTTTGCGGCACCTGTGGGAAAATAACCGAAGCAGACTCTGCCAATGTCTCCCGCTTTTTCGCAAGCCTGCCAATGAACAAAAGCCCTTTGCCATGTGCTCCTAGGACACATGGCAAAGGGCTTTTTGTTGCTTGAGATGATCTTACTTGACCAGTTCGATCATAGCGGTCTCAGCCGCGTCGCCCCGGCGGACGCCGGTGCGGGTGATGCGGGTATAGCCGCCGTTGCGCTCCGCATAGGTGGGAGCGATCTCCTTGAACAGCTTCTTGCAAACATCCTCACGGGTGATGAAGCTCATGGCCTGGCGATAGGCAGCCAGATCATTCTTCTTACCCAGGGTGATCATCTTCTCGGCCAGGGGCTGAATCTCCTTGGCGCGGGTGACGGTGGTCTCCATCTTGCCGTTGTCCAGGAAATCGGTGACCTGCTGGCGAAGCATAGCCATACGCTGGTCAGTGGTCTTGCCGAGCTTACGGGTTCCGGGCATTGGTTTTCCCTCCTTGTCAGGAATATTGTCTGCGCCCGCAGGCGCGTATCAGTTGTTGCTGTTTTCCTCGTCGGCCAGAGAAAGGCCCATCATGTTCAGCTTGTTGATGACCTCCTCCAGAGACTTCCGGCCCAGATTACGGACCTTCATCATCTCGTCCTCGGTCTTGGAGATCAGATCCTGAACGGTGTTGATGTTGGCGCGCTTGAGGCAATTGAAGCTCCGGACAGAGAGATCCAGCTCCTCGATGGTCATTTCCAGGACCTTATCATGCTGGGCCTCGGACTTCTCCACCACAGTGGGCTTGCTGCTCACGCTCTCACTGAGGTCGGTGAACAGAGCAAAGTGATCGCACAGGATCTTAGCGCCCAGAGACACAGCGTCCCGAGCGGAAATGGTCCCATCAGTCCAAACCTCCAGCGTCAGCTTGTCGTAGTCGGTCATGTTGCCCACGCGGGTGTTCTCCACCGTATAGTTCACCTTATAGACAGGCGTATAGATGGAGTCCACGGGGATGAGGCCGATGACGGTCTGCTGAGGCTTGTTCCGGTCGGCGGAGACATAGCCGCGGCCGTGGCTCAGGGTGATCTCCATGTTCAGGGTAGCACCCGCATCCAGAGTGGCGATGTGCATGTCCGGATTCAGGACCTCCACCTCACCGTCGCTCTTGATGTCGCCGGCCGTCACCTCGCAGGGGCCCACCGCCTCGATATAGACGGTCTTGACGCCCTCGCTGTGCAGCTTGGTCAGAAGGCCCTTGATGTTCAGAACGATCTCCGTCACATCCTCCTTCACACCGGGGATGGTGGAGAATTCATGCTGAACACCGGCGATCTTGATGCTGGTTGCAGCCGTTCCGGGCAAAGAGGACAGCATGATGCGGCGCAGGGCGTTGCCTAAAGTCGTGCCGTAGCCGCGCTCCAGCGGCTCCACCACATACTTGCCATAGGTAGCATCCCCCGGCGTCTCGATGCACTCAATCTTGGGCTTCTCAATTTCAATCACGCAGTTACCCTCCTTCTTATCATGGCGGCGCAAAAGGTCTTTACGCCGCTCCTAACTCTTGCAATGATCGAGGGTCTTCCCCTATTACTTGGAGTACAACTCGACGATGAGGTGCTCCTCGATGGGGAGGTCGATATCCTCACGAGTGGGAACTGCAATGACCTTAGCCACATTGTTCTGGTCCATCTCCAGCCACTTGGGAACCACGCGGGAACCGTTGGCCTCCAGAGAACCCTTGAACTTGTCCAGGCTGCGGGAGCCTTCCTTCAGCTCGATGACGTCGCCCACCTTCACCAGGAAAGAGGGGATGTTGACCTTCTTGCCGTTGACGGTGAAGTGCGCGTGACGGACCAGCTGACGGGCCTCAGCACGGCTCATGGCAAAGCCGAGACGATAGACCACGTTATCCAGACGGGACTCCAGGATCGCCAGCAGGTTATCACCGGTGACACCCTGCTTCTTGTTGGCCATCTCGAAGTAGTCACGGAACTGGCTCTCCAGCACGCCGTAATAGCGCTTGGCCTTCTGCTTCTCGCGCAGCTGCAGGCCATACTCGGACAGCTTCTTGTTTCTTCCATTGCCGTGCATGCCGGGAGCATACGCACGACGCTCCAGGGAGCACTTATCCGTATAGCAGCGATCGCCCTTCAGGAAGAGCTTCTGGCCCTCTCTGCGGCACAGGCGGCAAACTGCTCCGGTATATCTTGCCATAATCTGCTTACCTCCTACTCAAATTAGACGCGGCGACGCTTGGGGGGACGGCAGCCATTGTGGGGGATGGGGGTGACATCCTTGATCATGGTCACCTCAAGGCCCACAGCCTGCAGCGCGCGGATGGCAGCCTCACGGCCCTGGCCGGGGCCCTTGACGAAGACCTCAACGGTCTTCAGGCCGTGCTCCATCGCAGCGCGGGCAGCCACTTCAGCGGCGGTCTGGGCCGCGAAGGGGGTGGACTTCTTGCTGCCGCGGAAGCCCTGTCCGCCGGAGGAAGCCCAGGAGATCGCATTGCCCTGTGTATCGGTGACGGTCACCATGGTGTTGTTAAAGGAAGAACGGATATGCACCTGACCGCGCTCGATGTTCTTCTTCTCGCGGCGGCGGCGAATAACCTTCTTGCCGGTGTTCTTAGCAGTAGCCATTGTCGATCTCCCTCCTTACTTCTTCTTATTCGCAATGGTCTTCTTGGGACCCTTGCGGGTGCGGGCATTGGTCTTGCTGCGCTGGCCGCGGACGGGCAGACCGCGACGATGACGGATGCCACGATAGCAACCGATCTCAGTCAGACGCTTGATGTCCAGTGCCACATTACGACGCAGGTCGCCCTCCACGGTGTAGCCATGGTCAATGGCTTCACGCAGCTTGGCTTCCTCTTCGTCGGTCAAATCTTTCACACGGGTGTCAGGATTGATGCCTGTCTGCGCCAGGATATCCTTGGCGCTCTTTCTGCCAATGCCGTAGATATAAGTGAGTCCAATCTCGATCCGCTTATCCTTAGGCAGGTCAATACCGGCAATTCTCGCCATACTTGTTCAGCACCTCCAATTAGTCGTTAGCCCTGTCTCTGCTTGTGCTTGGGGTTCTCGCAAATCACCATAACGCGGCCCTTGCGGCGAATCACTTTGCACTTTTCACACATGGGCTTCACGGACGGTCTTACTTTCATAGTCGTTAACCTCCTACTTACTACGCCAGGTAATCCGACCGCGGGTCAGATCGTACGGGGACATCTCCACCGTGACCTTATCGCCGGGCAGAATCCTGATGAAATTCATTCTGAGCTTTCCGGAAATATGCGCCAAGATAATATGACCATTTCCAATGTCTACTTTGAACGTCGTATTGGGCATGGACTCGACCACTACGCCCTCCACTTCAATCATGTCGGATTTTGCCAAAGCGCTATCCCTCCTGGTTTTGATTACCTTCCTCACGGCAGTAGGCCGCGAGTGCTCTTCGAAGCTCGCTGTTTGTGATCTTTTCGTTGCTCCTGATCTTCTCGGCCACACGGGTGTCCTCCGCCGCCACGAACTGCACATGTCTGCGCTTTTTTCGCTTGGGGGATTCCACCTTCCGGCACTTGCCGTCCGCCAGGAGGAGGTACTCCCCCTCCACAGCCAGGACGAAGAAATATTTCCCCTCGTCCCGGCCGGCGGCCGACCTGACTACGTTGGATTTCGCAATATCCATAGGATGTTACACCTGTATGTCGCCGGGGTCCGTCAGAAGCTCCGGATCGCCGGACGTGATGAGGATGCTGTTCTCATAGTGAGCCGCGTACTTTCCGTCGGCCGTCTTGACCGTCCAGCCATCAGGCATCTGGCAGATGGCGGCGGTGCCCGCGTTCACCATGGGTTCCACCGCCAAGGTCATGCCCCGGAGCAGCCGGGGTCCCCGGCCGGGATGGCCGTAGTTGGGAACCTCCGGTGCCTCGTGCATCTTGGTGCCGATACCGTGACCGACATACTCCCGGACGATGGAAAAGCCATTGCTCTCCACGTAGGCCTGTATCGCGTGAGAGATATCTCCCACACGATACCCTTCCCTTGCATAGCGCAGGCCTTCAAAGAAGCTCTGCCGGGTCACATCAATGAGGCGTTGGGCCTCCTCACTGATCTTCCCGCAGGGGAAGGTGCCCGCACAGTCGCCGTGGTACCCGCCGATATAAGCTCCCACATCCACGCTGACGATATCGCCCTCCTGCAGCACCCGCTTGCCGGGAATGCCGTGGATGATTTCATCGTTGACGCTGATGCAGACACTGGCCGGATAGCCGTTGTAGTGCAAAAACGACGGGGTGGCGCCGTGCTTTGTGATAAATTCGTATACTGCCTTGTCAATTTCTTGGGTTGTTACGCCAGGCCTTACCATTTCCCCTGCAAAAGCACGGGCAGCCGCGGTAATTTTTCCGGCCCGACGCATCGCTTCGATCTCGTGCGGGGATTTGAGCGTAATCATCTTAGCTCATCTCCCCAACACACGAAGGATCGCCCGGGTGGTCGCCTCCACGGAAGAGGCGTTCTCCACAGGTTTCAGGACTCCCCGGGACTCATAAAAGTCCTTGAGGGGTTCTGTCTCATTATGATAGACCTCGAGTCTGGCCTTCACCGTCTCGGGGGCATCATCTTTCCGCTGCACCAGCTTACCGCCGCAGTTGTCGCACACACCCTCCTGCTTGGGGGGTACAGCGACCAGGTGGTAGCTGGCACCACAATCCTCACAGACGCGGCGGCCACTCATGCGCTGCATGATAGCCTCGTCGGAGATCTCAATGGAGACCACCGCGTCAAACTGGATCCCAGCCTGCTCCAGAGCTTCGGCCTGAGCGATGGTGCGGGGCACCCCGTCCAGGATATAGCCGTTCTTGCAGTCCTCCTCAGCCAGGCGCTCAGTGATGATACCAATGATCACCTCATCGGGCACCAGCTTGCCGGCATCCATGAAGGACTTAGCCTTCAGGCCCGTGGGCGTGCCATTCTTAATGGCAGCCCGCAGGATGTTGCCAGTGGAGATAGTGGGGATCTGGAGCTCTTTGGACAGTCTTTCCGCCTGCGTGCCCTTACCGGCACCGGGCGCACCCAATAAAATCAAATTCATTTTGAAACTCTCCTCTTATTCAAGGAAGCCCTTGTACTGCCGCATCAGCATCTGGGACTCCAGAGCCTTCACCGTCTCCAGCGCGACGCCCACGATAATGATGATGGACGTACCGCCGATGGACATGGCAGAGTTCTGGACCGCCTTGCCCACGATCAGGGGGCAGATGGCCACAATGCCCAGATAGATGGCACCGAACAGAGTGATCTTGGAGAGGACCCGCGCGATGAAGTCGCTGGTGGGCTTACCAGGACGGAAGCCCGGAATGAAGCCGCCCTGCTTCTTCAGATTGTTGGAGATCTCCACGGGATTGAACTGAATGGTGGCATAGAAATAGCTGAAGCCAATGATCATGATGAAATAGACCACCATATAGAGGATGGACTTGGTATCAATGGCATTGAGCAGTGCGTAGGAGAAAGTGCCCTCCTCAGGCTGGGTGCTGATGAAGGCAGCGATGGTGGCAGGCAGAGACGCAATGCTCTGAGCGAAGATGATGGGCAGAACGCCGGACATGTTCACCTTCATGGGCAGATTGGTGCTCTGACCGCCGTACATCTTGCGGCCCACCTGACGCTTGGCATACTGGACGGGGATACGGCGCTCGGCATCATTGACGATGACGATCAGCACGATCAGGGCCAGCACGCCGATCAGCAGCAGGACCAGTCCCACCGGGGAAATGGCCTGATTCAGGTAATTCTGAGCGGCCTCCTCCGTGGAGTAGCCCAGATTTTCCATCACATAATCCACAGTCAGGGTGCC
>CALXDZ010000067.1 GCA_944387205.1 uncultured Oscillospiraceae bacterium | reverse complement strand
TCCCGAACACGGAAGTTAAGCTCGCTTCTGCCGACAATACTTGGCTGGAGACGGCCTGGGAAGATAGGTAGCGCCAACACAGGAAAAGAGACAGTCAAACGACTGTCTCTTTTTTGTTTCTATTTTGTGGTGAATTTTTTCTGCCCTTGTGCTATATTGTAGACATTCAAGAATGAAACTACTTACTATTAAAAAGGACAAGGGGTGAGAGTATGGTGGATCCGCGCAATAAGAGCCTGCGTCCGCCGATTCGGCGCAGCTGGCTGCGCCTGCGGCTGGGGAAGGCGTATTACACCGGCAGACGCTATCTGCTCTGGTGCTCCCCGCGGTTCCATTGGGCAAAGCGGCGGCAGGCAGAGCGGCTCCCTCATGTGCAGGCCTCCCATACCACGCCGCTGCTGCGGAAGCTCCGGGGGGAGGAGATGGAACTGCAGCGCAATAAGGTGTTGAATCTGTGCCTGGCGGTGGATCGGCTGGACGGTCTTGTGCTTGCACCGGGAGAGACCTTCAGCTATTGGAAACTCATCGGCCGCCCTACCCGCCGTAAGGGCTATCGGGAGGGCATGGTATTGTTTTTGGGCCGTATCGGCAGCGACGTGGGCGGCGGCTTGTGTCAGCTCTCTAACCTGATCTTCTGGATGACCCTTCACACGCCTTTGACTGTGACTGAGCGTTATCGCCACTCCCACGATGTGTTTCCGGATTCCAATCGCACCCAGCCCTTTGGCAGCGGCGCAACCTGCGCCTATCCCCATCGGGATTTGATGATTCGCAACGACACCAAGGTGCCCTTTCAGCTTTGTTTACAGGTGGGAGAGACCCATCTGGAGGGCCAGTGGCGGGCAACAGTTCCGCAGCAGCTGCGCTTTGAGGTGCTGGAGCGTAACCCTAGAATGGACCAAGCGGCCTGGGGTGGCTATGTGCGCCATAATGAGCTCTTTCGGCGTGTGTTTGACGAGTCCGGTATGCTGTTGGGGGAGGAATTCCTATTTTCCAATGACGCAATTATGATGTATAGCCCACTTCTGCCAGAGGAGTGAGAGCTTGTATTCTTTTCCTCGGTGTGATAAGCTAGAGTCCAGCATCAAAAATACGAATAAAAGAATGAGGTGTTTGCATGGATGCCAAAACCACAGGAATTGTTGCCTATTTGACTTGGATCGGACTGTTGATCGCCCTGGTGGCCGGAGACCGGGAGGGGGCTAAGTTCCATTTGAATCAAGCGCTGGTCATCTGGCTGGCCAGCCTGCCTACCTTTATCCCCTGTATCGGCTGGATCTGGGGTATTTTTGTCTTTGTCTGCTGGGTCATGGGTCTGATCGCCGCCATCAACGGCGAGGAGCGGGAGGTCCCTCTGCTGGGGCAGATCCATCTGCTGCATTGAAAAAGGCAGGTTTTATCCAGTGAGCCGCGATGAGTGTACGATTGACGATGTGCTCTACCCTGCCCTGTGGATCACCGGCGGCGTCTTTCTGGGGGCTGCCTTGCTCTGGAATGCACTGGGACGCCCCTCTCTGCCGCCCTGTTGGTTCTATACCAGATGGCACATCTACTGCCCGGGCTGCGGCGGCACGCGGGCCTTTATCGCCCTGCTGGAAGGACGGCTGCTGGATTCTCTGCGGTTCCATCTGGCGGTTCTTGTGGGGGCGGCGTCCGTGGCGGCCTATTTGGTCAGTCAGACCCTCTGGCGTTTGAGGGGACAGCGTGGGTGGGTTCTTCGCTGGTCCGACAAATGGCTGTGGGGGATGCTGGGGCTGATGGGGATACACTGTGTGGTCCGTAATCTGCTGTGGCTCATTTGGGATATCCCCCTGTAGGGAGGCTGAAATAGGAAAAGGAAGGGTATGGAAGCTCCATGCCCTTCCTTTTGTACTGTGCCTGTTTTGGGACTTGGAAACGACATCCCCGCTCAACGGTCCCGGGACCCCGGAATGAGATAGGATGTAAGGCTCCGCTGACACCCATTTTTTTCATAGAAGGGCTCCAGCCCCGGCTGGGCACCGAAATAGAGCATAGTGGGCGTGTGCTCCCGGGCCAGCTGCAGCAGATGGCTGCCGATGCCCTGCTTTTGATAGGACGGCAAAACCAAAAGCTCTGTGATGGTGCCGAAGTAATATCCGTCGGTGAGGATGCGCAGGCAGCCCACCAGCACCGGGCCGTCGTAAGCGGTGACCTGAATGGTCTTTTCCAGGGCGGCCTGGGTCTTTGCCCCGTCATAGTCTCCCGGCCAGACCTGGTTGACCAGCGGGAGAAACACTTGGGCTGTGAGAGACCGGTCATCAAAGCGGTATTCCATGGAAAGGACCTCCTTTATCTGGGATTTGCCTAAAGCGCCAATGGGCTGGCACCCGGCAGAGGGTGCGTCCGCTCAGGAGAAGCTGACGGAATAGGACAGCGTTTCGACAGCACCGGGGGCCAGGGAGCGGATGCCGGCCTTGTCTCCCAGCTTTCGGCCCACAAAGACCGCGTCGGGCAGGGTGGACCAGGGCTCGATGCAGACGTAGTTGGTGTCAAAGGGCTTATTCTGGGTCCAGATGCCCAGATAGGGAAATTGATCAAATTCCACTGTCACCCGGGGCCGGTCGGCGCCGTCCACCAGTACGGCGCGGGCCTGGGGCGGACGGTCCAGGATCACCGTGTCCAGACCGTAGGAGGCGGGAGTGAGGGGCATCCGGCCATTGGGGAGGGGGATCTCCCGGTCCTGGGGCGTGACCATACAGTCCGCATCCATGCCATAGGGGCGGATGGACTCCAGACCGGGCAGACGGATGGCGTAGTCTCCCATCCGCTCCCCGGGTCCCAGAGGCGCCCGGAAGCCGTCATGGGCACCCAGCTCATAGAGCATCTCCCGGTCGGAACGGTTTTCCACCCGGTGGGTCTTGGTGAGACGGTTGCCGGAGAGGGTGTAGGTCACAGTGAGGGAGAAGGCAAAGGGGTAGCAGACCTGAGTCTCCGGACTGTCCGTCAGCTGGAAGGAGACGGAGTCGGGGGCCTGGTCCACAACTGTAAAGACGCTGTCCCGGGCAAAGCCGTGGGTGGGGATGGTATAGGGGACTCCGTCCAGAAGATAGCGGCTGTCCCGGAGGCGGCCCAGGACAGGGAAGAGGATAGGCGCCCGGCGGGCCCAGATGTTGGGGTCACCCTGCCAGAGATATTCCGTACCGTCCGGGGAGCGGACCGAGGCCAGCTGGGCCCCCAGGTCCTCGATTTTCACGGTGAGGGCGGAAGAAGAAATGGTCACCAACATAGATGCGGACCTCCTTTGGCCGCCGTCGGCGGCGTTTTTGTCAGTATAGCATGGAGAAAGCGGCTGCGCAAGGGAGAGCGGCTTGCGGTTGGCGGGGAGAAGGGGTATCATAGGGAGCAAGAAAGCGGAAAAGGAGAGCAGCAGGATGGACTGGATGGAGGAGATCCGAGAAAAAGCGAGACGGAAAAACGCTATTTTGATCGCCAAGGACGGCGTCTGCCTTCGGGAACTGCGGCAGCGGCTGGAGGGACAGGACCACAGAGCGGTGGTGCTCTGGGCGCTGGAGCTGGCTCAGGAGGGCGTGGAGGCCCTGGAAGCTGCCTGTCCGGGAGAGAACCGTCCCCGGCTGGCGCTGGCGGCGTCCTGGCTCTGGGCCCGAGGCCGGGAGAAAATGCGCGGAGCGCAACGGGCCATCCTGGATTGCCATGCAGCGGCCAAGGAGATGGAGGACCCAGAACACATTGCCCTGTGCCACGCGGTGGGCCAGGCCTGCGCCGTGGTCCACACCGCGGGACACGCCTTAGGGTTTCCCATGTACGAGCTGACAGCACTAGTGCGGCAATACGGCGTGGAGCACTGCCGGGAGGCGGTGGAGGCGCGGCGGCAGCAGTATCTGGACCGCCTGACCTACTGGCAGACCCACTGGCAGGAGGACCCGGGCCCCTGGGCGGCGTTTTTGTGCCGGTAAAAAAACGAGGAGCTCTCCGGCGTGAGCCGGGGAGCTCCTTTTTCTGCGTTGGGGATGCTCAAAAGCTGGTTCGGTACAGAGGGATCACATTGATGACCGGCTCTTCATAGGGGTGAACGGCCTTGATCGCCTCCACTGTTTGGTCCACCCGCTCCGTGGGGCAGGTCACCTCCACCTTCAGCTCCGGCTCTGTGCTCAGCACACCGGGCTGGCCCAGATAGGGACAGGTGCCCTCCAAAGGGCGCCAGCAGCTGGTGACAGGGGCGTAAGAAAGGCAGCTGTCATAGCGGCCGATGTGCCCCGCGTCCACCGCCCGCAGGGCCTTCTGCAGGGCTGCCAGATGACTCTCCGGCAGGAAGATCTCCAGCTTGCAGTAGGCAAAATCAGCCATGGCTCAGTCTCCTTTCTCCGGCCTTGCCGCTCACTCTTTCAGCTCTTCCAGACGCTCGGTGATCTCGTCCAGCAGATCCTCCAGCTCCTCGTGGCGGTCGCCCCAGTCTTCATAGGCTTCGCTTGCCATGTCCTCGGGCTCGGCCTCATCCAGCTGGCAGATCTGGGCCCGGACTGCCTCCAGGCTCTCCTGCAGATGCGCCTTGTCCATGGTGTCCAGGTCCGCCTCCTGGGGGAAAATGGGAAAGTCAAAGGAATGGGCCATCACTTCCCCTCCTGTTCCCGCAAATAGGCCAGAACGTCAGCGGCATTGGTATCCGGCTTCACCTTGGGCATGACGGCCTCAATAACGCCGCTGCCGTCGATGATATAGGTGGTCCGTACCACGCCCATGCTCACCTTGCCGTAGAGCTTCTTCTCCTGCCACACATCGTAGGCCTCAATGGCTGTCCGCTCAGGGTCCGAGAGAAGGAGAAAGGGAAGTTCATACTTGTCGGAAAACCGCCGGTGAGAGGCGGAGGAGTCCCGGCTGATGCCGATGACCACCGAGCCCAGATCCCGAAAGGCCTGGTAGGCTTGGGCGTAGGCGTTGGCCTGCCGGGTGCAGCCGGGGGTGTTGTCCTTGGAGTAGAAGTAGAGCACCACCTTTTTCCCTGCAAAATCCGCCAGGGAGACGGAATTGCCGTCCTGGTCGGGCAGGGTAAAGAGCGGGGCTTTCATGCCTGCTTGCAGCATGGTTCGTTGCCTCCTTTGATGAAGATAAAATGCTGGGGAGAGGAGAGCTCCGGGCGAAAACGGTAGTCCAGGCGGTCGAATCCGGCCAGATCCTCCGGACGGGTGACGCGGGTCTGGGCCATCCAGCGCACCATCTCTCCCCGTGCCATTTTGCACATGGTGCCCTTTTCCAAAACCTTTCCCTCCCGCTTCTCGCCGAAGGTGCAGGTGAGAAATCGGACCGCAGGAGACAGGTGGGGCTCCACCGCCCGGCTGTATTCCCGGGAGGCCAGATTCACCACCACATCGGTCTGTGCGGCCAGCGCCTCCGCCAAAGTGCTGCCCCAGAAGCCATAGAGATCCCCGGTGCCGTCCACGTTCAGACGGGCCTGCATCTCCAGCCGGTAGGGCGTCACCCCGTCAAAGGGGCGCAGGAGCCCATAAAAGCCCGAGAGGATGCACAGATGCTCCCGCAGGTAGTCCAGAGCCGCCTCCTCCAGCGCCCCCGGGGCCAGATATCGGTACTGGATGCCCTCATAGGAGAAGAGGGCAGGGGTGAGACGGCAGCGCAGGTCCATGTGGGAAAGCCGCTCCACGTTGAGGGCAGCGATGGCGTCGTTGCACCGCCACAGCCGCTGCAGCGCCTGAGGGGACATGGCCTCCAAAGCTGCCTTCAGCCGCTCGGTCCGGGGCAGAAAGGCGGGAAGGCTCTCTGGCAGGAAGGTGTCGGTGTCCTCCCGCATCTTCTTGGCCGGGGAGATGAGGATGCGCATGGTGGGGTTCTCCTTTCTGTGCCGTGTCACTTGACCAGAGCGAAGTCGTGGGCCTCCCGAAGCCAGTCCATCAGCTGTCCGTCGATCTCCTCCGGTGCCGATACCACCACATGGTGGGTCCAGCGGTTGGGATAGGGCTCCACCGCCACAGCGATGCGGGGATGCTCCACCCGGTGGGAGAGGCCAAAGGTCACCAGCAGACAGTGCTCCGGCCAGCTCTTTTTCCGGCGGACAGGCAGGGAAGCTGCACCAAAAAGATGGCGGGCGTAAAAGCTGATCTGGCTCTTCTGCACCTTTACCGCGGCGTCGGGAAAGGCCTCCTCCATCCGGGCCTCTAAGGCTTCATAGAGCGAACGCTCCAAAGGCCTTTGGTCAAAGTAAAACAGCACGTCGCCGGCATAGTGTTCGGACTTCTCCATGGCGTGCCCTCCTTTCGCTGCTGCCATGATACCACGGCAGCGGGCGATTGAAAAGCGTTTGGGGCAAAAAAGAAGGGACAAGGTGCGCCGAAAAGCGCTCCGCAAAAAACCGCCGCCTGCCATGGGGCGGGCGGCGGTTTTTCTCTGAGGTCGCCCCGTGGACGGCACGGAGCCAAATGAGGGGACGCCTTACTCCGTGCGCAGCTCTCCCAGCAGCTGCCGGAAACCCTCCACGCACATGATGGTGTCCATCCCCACGGCCACGCTGTTAAAGCCACGGTCCAGATGAGCCTGGGCGGCGGCACTGTTGGGGGCGTAGATGAAGCAGGGCTTGCCTGCCGCCCGGCAGGCTGCCAGGACCCGGTCCAGCGCGCTCTGGAACTCCGGTGCGTCGAACTGGGCCGGCTTGTCCAGGGCCACAGACAGGTCATAGGGCCCCACAAAGATGCCGTCGATGCCCTCCATGGCGGAGATCTCCTCGATGTGGTCCAGGAAGCCCCGTGTTTCGCACTGAGGGATCAGCATGGTCTCCCGGTTGCAGGTGGCAAAGTAGTTGTCCATGCTCCCCGTGGCATGGGGGGCATAGCCCCAGCCTGCGTCCCGACCGAAGGCCACGCCCCGGCGGCCCAGGGGATAGTACTTGCCGTACTCCACCACCTGGCGAGCCTCCTCCACCGTGTGGAGGTCGGGAATGATGAGGCCCTGGACGCCGATGTCCAGCATCTTCAAAATGGAAGCCCGGGACCCGTCCTTCACCCGGGCCAGAGGGGTGATGCCACGGACCAGAGCGGCCATGACAAAGTCAATGGTGCTTTCCACCTCAAAGGGACCATGCTCCGAGTCCACGATGAAATAGTCCAGACCCGCCAGAGCCAGGCACTCTACAATGCTGGCACTTCCGCTTTCAAAGAAAGTGCCGACGGGCTTCCGGCCCTTCATCAGTTTGCTGCGCAGTTGATTTTCCATGGCTGATCGCTCCTTTTCTCTCTGTCCTGGCCTGGCGGATCAATGTCCTGACCAGGCGATATTTTTTCCTATCATACTGCCCCAATTTTCCGCTGTCAACCGGAAACGGAACGCTCTTGACATTATCGATATTCGATGATATAGTGAAGCTGGAAATAACGATATTCGATAAAAGAAGGTGAGACCGTGCCCAGAGAGAAATTTCAGACCCTGACGGAGCAGATGTTCTATATCCTGCTGTGCCTGCGGCAGGAGTGCTGCGGTATGGACGTGATGGAGGAGGTGAGACGGCTGACCGGCGGACGGGTATCTGTGGGGCCTGGGACGCTGTACCATCTGCTGGACCAGTTTCTCTCCGCCGGTATGATCGTGGAGACCAAGGTGGAGGGCCGCCGGCGGAGCTATGTACTGACGGAGAAAGGGACGGAGGCCCTGCGGGAGGAGTACCGCAGGCTCTGCGCACAGACAGCGGATTACCGCCGGTGCCTGGGAGAGGAGGAGCGCGTGTGAACACCAAGTACCGTATGGAATCCTTTGCCCTCTATGACTATCAGGGGGTGGAGCGCCATTTGGAAAAGATGGAAGCCCGGGGCTGGCGACTGGAACGCACCGGCACGTTTTGGAAATATCAGCGGGTGGAGCCCCGGCAGGTCCACTATGCCGCCACCTATGTGCCGGAGGCCTCCGACTTCAATCCCGTTCCCACCAGGGGACAGGAGGAGCTGCGGGAGCTGTGCGCTGCTGCCGGTTGGGAAAAGGTAGGGGACTGGTTCCAGATGCAGATTTTCCGGTCGGAGCAGTCTGATCCCTATCCACTGGAGACTGAGGATGCGGTGCGTTTGGCCGTGCTGCGCCGGGCCGGACGGAAGAACTTTGTGCCCAGCGGTATTTTGCTGATGGCTTTGGCTCTGCTGATGATGGTCATGCAGATCAGTACCCTGCTGGGGGATCCGGTGACCATCCTGAGTCAGACCAGCCGAATGCTGCCCATTCTCTTGTGGCTGCTGGTGTTTTTGTCCGTGGCAGGAAACCTGCTGGACTATGCGCTTTGGCTGCGGCGGTCAGAGAGGTCTGTGGCCCAGGGGGGGCCCTGCGTCCCGGGCGGCGGCTATCGTCGGCTGTCGCAGGTTACTCGGGGCCTGTTTGCAGTGCTGACAGTGGGATATGCGGTGGCCTTTGTGACAGAGGGAGAGACCCGGATGCTGCCCTTCATTCTGGCCTATCTGGCAGGCTTTGCCCTGCTGGCGTTGCTGGTACGGGGAACCAAGCAGGGCCTCAAGCGGCGGGGCGTGGGCAAGCGGACCAACATGGCGCTGACTCTGTCGGCGGATGTGCTGGGCGCGGTGGTGTTGGTGGGCGGGTTCACGTTCCTCATCTTCTGGGGCGTTACCCAACAGGGATGGTTCCGGAGTGAGCCGGCAGACGTCTATAAGACGGAGAATTTCACTTTTGAGCTCTACCGCGATGCACTGCCGCTGACGGTGGAGGACCTGACAGGGCGGACGGGGGAACACTACTCCTATGAGCGCACGGAGCACAGCTCCCCGCTTCTGGGCTATCTGGAGGGCCGCCAGTGGCACGCCCCCGACGGAAGCGACGCGCTGGAGCTGGAATATGAGGTGGTGACGGTGAAGGCCTCCTTCCTCTACGACTGGTGCCTTTCGACCTACCTGCGGCAGTATACGGAGGACACGGAGATCTGGATCCGAGAGTACCGCCCGGAGGACCCGGCTCCTTGGGGCGCGCAGGCAGCCTATCGCCTGTGGCGGGATGGTGAGGCCTATAACCGGTGGCTTTTGTGCTGGGAGGACCGGATCGTGGAACTGGATGCTGACTGGGCATTGACAGAGCAGCAGCAAGAAATTGCAGCGGAAAAATTGACTGATTCCATGAAAACCATAAAATAGGCATAGAAAAATTGTGCAGCTTTTTCTTGAAATTGGTATGCATATCGTGTAATATAGTTTCATAAACTAGATTACACGGTTTCGACACCGTATTTTCGCAAGGAGAGATGCATATGCTGCACAAATGGTTTGCCTCGGCCCAGGATCGAGTCAGCTGTGCCACCCATGCCATGGGGGCGGTGCTGGCTCTGGCGGGCGGTGTGCTGTTTTTGATGCGGGGACTGGGAGCGGAGCTCCCAGCGGCTCAGGTGGCGCCGGCCATGTGCTTTTGCCTGTCCATGATCGCCCTGTATTCCGCTAGTGCGGTCTATCACTTCTATCCCGGGGACGTGACCACCGGCGGCGTCAAGCGGCTGCTGCGCAAGCTGGACCACAGCATGATCTATGTCCTCATCGCCGGCAGCTACACCCCCTTTTCCCTGGCCCTGCTGCCCTATCCGGAGGGCAAGCGCTTCTGCCTGCTGCTTTGGGGCATCGCCGTGGTGGGGATTTTGGCCAAACTGGTGTGGATCAATGCGCCCCGGCTGCTGAGCACGCTGTTCTACCTGGCCATGGGCTGGGCGGTGCTCTTTGTGCTGGAGGACTTCCTGGCGGCGGCGGAGCCGGGCTGCATGGCTCTTATCACTGCCGGCGGCGTGTGCTACTCTGTGGGTGCTGTATTCTATGCCATCAAACGGCCCAATTTGTCGGCGGAGTGGACTTTCCACGAGCTGTTCCACCTGTTGATCCTGGCCGGGTCCCTGTGCCACTATCTGGCGGTCTATCTCTATGTGCTTTGAATCTGAGGCGGCTCTCTCCTTTTGGGGAGGGCCGCTTTCTTTTTGCTTGCGCAGGGAAAAGGGGGTTGACAACCGCTCCTGCGCTGTTGTATACTGACCAAAGAGTAAGGAAAGCCTAACTAGCTTTCTTTTTTCAAAACCAGATGGTTAGCATATGCTAACTAAAATTCAGACCCACAGGAGGTATCGAAACGATGAGTAAAGTCGCAGTGATTTATTGGTCCGGCAGCGGCAACACCGCTGCCATGGCCCAGGCGGTGGCAGAGGGCGCCAAGGCCGCCGGCGCGGAGACGGAATTGTTCCAGGTGTCTCAGATCAGCGCGTCGGAGGCGGTAGTCTATGACCGCCTGGCCCTAGGCTGCCCGGCCATGGGCGCCGAGGTACTGGAGGAGAGCGAGTTTGAGCCCTTCTTTACAGAACTGGAGGGTCATTTGGGCGGCCGCCGGGTGGCGCTGTTCGGCTCCTATGGCTGGGGCGACGGCCAGTGGATGCGGGACTGGTACCAGCGCACCGAAAGCGCCGGCGCTCTCCTGGTGGAGGACGAGGGCCTCATCGTCAACGAAACGCCGGATGAGATGGGTATAGAGGCCTGCCGGAAGTTGGGGGAGGTCCTGGCCAAGGCCTAAGGGGCGATTTGAGACAAGGTGCTGTTCCTCATCCTTCCCGCTTTTCCGCACACGTCCCGTCTGCCGGAGATCTCTGGCAGGCGGGATGCCGCTTTTTTGCCTGCGGAAAAAAGACTTGCATCCCAAGCGGCAAGGCCGGTATAATAATACCTAATGAATCAACGGTGGACCTTTGATTTTTCAAAACTGCTTCAGAGAGAGAGAAGGACAGGCCCGCCAGAACAGAAAAAAGGAGAGCAGCATACCATGCGGGTATTATTCATCGGCAACAGCCACACCTATTTCAACGATATGCCAGCACTGTTTGCGGCTTTTTGCCGCCGCAGCAGCGTGGACACGGAGGTCACTATGCTCAGTCATTCCGGCCAGTCTCTGGAGTGGCACCGGAAGGAGTATTTTGAGTCCCGTTTCAACATTCTTCACGGGCACTATGACATCTGCGTCCTGCAGCAACACGCCCATCCCTTCCCGGACCCGGAGGAAACGAGCAAGACGGTGGGAGAGTTGATCGCCCTGTGCCGTGCCGCCGGCACCCGGCCGGCTTTGCTGATGACCTGGGCAGAGAAGGAGCACCCGGAACAGCAGGCCATTATGACGGAAGTCTATCAGAAGATGGCTGCAGAGCATGACGCGCTGCTGATCCCTGTGGGTCAGGTCTGGGATACGATCCGCCGGGAGCATCCGGAAATCGAGATGTATTGGACAGACGGCAAGCACGCCTCCGTCTACGGCAGCTATCTGGTGGCAGCTACGGCCTATGCTGCCTTGACGGGGAAGAACGCCAAGGCTTTGCCTGCCACGGCGGCGGACTTCTCCCTGCCTGAGGGGCTGGACCTGGATCATCCTCAGCTGCGGGAAACGGCGGATGTGTTTTTGGAGGTTCGGGAGGACTGGTGCCGCGCTATCTGCCAGGCGGTGGACCGTCAGATGGAAGAGAACGTAAAATCGTAAAAAAGCGCCGCAGGCATTTTGCCTGCGGCGTCTTTTTACGATTGTTCCAGCAGCTCCCGGGCCAGAGCCACATTTTGCTGTTCGGTCCGGCGCAGCTGTTCCACGGCGGCTTCCTGAGCCTCCGGGTGACGGGCCTTTTCCACGGCCGCGTCGATCATTTGGCACAGCTCCTGAAGATCCAGCCGGTCCAGGTCCACAAACAGGTCCTGGCCAATGTATTTGAGGAAGGCAGAGACCTTGGGGTCATATACCACGCCCACCAGAGGCACCCCCTGGCCGGCCGCGAAGATCAGGGCATGGAGCCGCATGGACACGATGACCTGCATCCGGGACAGCACGCCGATGATGGACCCGGCGTCTCCGGCGTTGACCAGGAAATGGCAGGGGCACTCCAGCCCCGCGGCGGCCAGCCGGGCGGCGGAGGGGTCAGAGTGACGTTCCACCGACACGAACACAGGCGTCAGACCGTAGGTCGCATAGGCGTAAGCGGCGGCCTTGCCCAGCAGAGGCGCCTTCTCATCGAAGCCCTTCCAGTGGCGCAGGGCAAAACAGATGTACTTGCCGTGAGGCGGGATGCCTGCCTGGAGCAGGGCGCTGTCCACCTCATCCTCCTCGGCAGGGGAGAGGATCAGGGCCGGGTCAGCAGTGAGAAGGATCTTGGGGCGGGTGACGCCGATGGCTTCCAGCTCATGGAGGGAGTCCGGTTCCCGCAGAGTGATGACATCCACAGAGCGGTTGAGCACCTTGGCGGCCAGATTCTTGTGGCTGCTGCGGATGATGGGGCCGATGCCGCAGCCGTACATCTGTACCTGGCAGCCCAAGCGCTTGGCGGTGGAGATGTTATTGAGATAGTACCACAGAGAGCGGCGGGAGGTGACGTCCTGGATCAGGCTGCCGCCGCCGTTGATATAGAGCTTGCTGCGGGACATGGCTCGATGCCAGCCAAAGAAGTTGGACCGGTGCAGGGCTCGGACCCGATAGGTCAGGCGGGTGTTTTTGGGATTCTTGGACAGCACTGTGATGGGCATATCCGGATCGATGCTGCGCATCTCTTGGAGGATGGCCTCCAAAATGGCGTCGTCGCCGGCGTTGCCCCGGCCGTAGGCGCCGCAAATCACCACACCGTCCCGCTTGGTCTTAGGCCGGTGGTAGCGGCGCAGCACCTCCTGGTAGATGCGCAGCTGGGTATCCACGGTGTTCTGGATGGAGAAATGGGTGGAGGCTTTTTCATACAGCCGCCGGCCCATCTCCCGGCGCATCTCGTCGTCGGCGGCCAGAGCGGCCAGATGGCGGCCCAAAGCCTGCCAATCGCCGGGGGAGAAAAGGAAGCCGTTGACTTCATTGTCGATGAGATAGGGGATGCCTCCCACGGCGGTGGATACGGTGGCCAGATGCCACCGGGCGCCCTCCGTGAGAGCATAGGGGAAGGTCTCCGAGAGGGAGGTCAGGCAGTTGATATCCAGAGCATGATAGAACCGGTCCATGCCGCCAGAGATCCAGCCGGCAAAGCACACCACCTTCTCCACCCCCAGCTCCTGGGCCAGGCGCTGGAGCTGTTCTCGTTCCTCACCCTCGCCGGCGATCACCAGACGCAGCCGGGGCTGCTGGTGATAGGCGGCAGCAAAGCCGCGGATCAGGGTGGACATATCCTTGACGGGGTTAAGCCGGGCGGCGATGCCCGCCACCACGCAGCTTTCATCCACATCCGCCCCCAGGGAGCGCAGATATTCCAGCCGGTCCTCGTTGATGGCAGTGGGAGTGAAGTCGATACCGTTGTAGATGGTGTAGAACCGGTCAGGGGGAAATCCCCGGTCGATAAGCAGGTTCACCATGGCGTCAGACACGCCGATGCGGTAGTCCACCCGATGGAGGGCCCAGGAATTGATGTTGCCGAAGGTGAGATGGCTGAAGGGACGGCCCATGTAGTCCAGCTTATAGTCGCTGTGAACGGTGGAGACCACCGGCACATTCAGCCGCCCCCGCAGCAGTGCGCCGATCATGTTGGCCCGGGAACCGTGGCAGTGAATGACCTGGAAGCCCTCCGACTGGATATAGCGGGTGAGTTCACGGCAGGTGCGCAGGATGTGGTTCCCCGCCAGGATACGGGTGGGGATTCCCAGAGAGCGGGCCTCCTCAGCAAAGGGACCGTCCCGGAAGCAGACCAGCTGGGCGGTGATGGAGCGGTTGAGCTCCTGCAGGAGGCTCAGCACATGGGTCTTGGCCCCGCCGCTGTCGCCGCCGCTGATGAGATGGATGACTTTCATATGACGCCTCACAAGAAAGAATGACTTGAGAAACCGGAAAAACTATGATATCATATCCAAGCTGGAATGTTCTCCGGCAGACAAATCTCATTATACAGTGCTTGTCCTATCAGGTCAAGCAGAGGAGACGGATATGGAACAAAAGGAAAAGAAAGTTTTCGGAAAGCTGAATATCATCGACTTCCTGGTGATTTTGCTGGTGCTGGCGGTGCTGGCCTTCGTGGGCTATAAGCTGCTCAACCGGGGCGCCGGAGGCGAAGAGAGCCTCTGCGGCATTCGCTATACCGTCAAGTGCGAGGAAGTGGATGCGGACCTCTATGAGTCCGCCAAGCAGTATATCCCCTCTCAGGTGATGGCCACCGGCGTTTTGTACGATGTGAATATCGTAGATGTGGAAAAGGAGCCCTTCTACGTTCTCTCTGACAACGGAGAGTGGGTGGAGGATCCGGAGCATGTGAACCTGATCTTCACTCTGGAGGGCACCGTGTCCAACAGCGCCGTGCTGACCTCCAACGTGGGCGGACAGGAGGTCCGCGTGGGTAAGAGCGACTACATCGTCAAGAGCGAATACCTGGAGTTTGGCAGCGGCATCGTCACCTCTGTTACCTGGGACCGGCCTGACGCCGAGAGCTAAGGGACGTCATGACGGAGTTTTTTGCCCAGCTCACCCCCAACTTTTTCCACCGGGCCTTTAATTACACCGGCAGCATTGGAGATTTCCGCTTCCGCTTCGTCCATGACGACGACACCACCATCCGTGCGGCGGTCTATACCAAGCTATGCTATGAGAAGGCTGACGATGTGGAGGAGCGGGACTTCCCTTGGAATGACGAAGGGGTGGAGGAGCTCAAGGCTTGGCTGGAGGAACGCTTCCAGGCCAAGGCCCAGGCATAAAAAGGATAGCAAGAAGGGACGCCCAAAGGCGTCCCTTTTTCTATTACGTTTCCATTTCCTTCGGCTGCTCCGCACCGCTTGCCTCCTCTGCCTCCAGCTCCTCCAGAGCCTGGCGCAGGATCTTTCGGTCGGCCTTGGTGGTCAGCTTGGACTGGTCAAACTGGGCGAACATATCCGGCCGGCGGCGGATGGTGCGCTTGTAACTCTCCTTGCGCCGCCAGGCGGCCACGTTGGCGTGGTGACCGCTGAGGAGTACCTCCGGCACCTTCCGGCCGTGCCACTCGGCAGGCCGGGAGTACTGGGGATATTCCAGCAGGTGGTCCCAGTGGGACTCCTCCTGGAAGCACTCCTCCTCCGGCAGTACCCCGGGCACCATGCGGCACACGGCGTCGCACACGGCCATGGCGGGAATCTCTCCGCCGGTAAGGACAAAGTCGCCCATGCTGATCTCCTCGTCCACGCACTCGTCCAGGAAGCGTTGGTCCACGCCCTCGTAGTGGCCGCACACCAGAATCAGATGGTCATACTTCTCCTTCAGCTCCCGGGCCACGTCCTGGGTAAAGGTCCGGCCGCAGGGGGAGAGGAAGATGGTACGACCGGGACCGTAGGTCTGGCGGATATGGTCCCAGCAGCGGTAGAGGGGGTCCGCCTGCATCACGGCGCCCCGGCCGCCGCCGTAGGGATAGTCGTCCACCTGCATCTGCTTGTTGGTGGTGTAGTCCCGGATCTGGTGGCTCTGGATGGTGATGTAGCCCCGCTCCTGGGCCCGGCCCAGGATGCTGACGTTGAGCATAGCGTCCACAGAGTCGGGAAACAGAGTGCAGATATCAATTCTCATCGCTTGCCATTCCCTCCCATACGTGGACCTCCATCACATTGGCCTCCAGGTCCACCGACTGGATGAACACTCCGGGCACTGCGGGAATGAGATACTCCCGCTGCCCCTGCACGGTGTAGACCTTGTGGGCGGGATAGGGGGTGACGGTGGTCAGCTCTCCCAGAGTCTCGCCGGTATCGGCGTTTTTCACGGTCAGGCCCAGCAGCTCCTGATCAAAGGCTTCCCCCTCGCCCAGATGGGCGTCGTCGCGGCGGATGGATACCCTGGTCCCCTTGAGAGCCAGAGCAGCGTTCATATCGTCCACCCCCGGCAGCTTGAGCAGCACCAGGTTCTTGTGGACGTGGTTGGCGGTGGGCTGCACCGGCTTGCCGTTGAGATAGAGAGTCTTGAACCGGGTCAGAAAGGCAGGATCCTGCCCCAAGGGCTGGACCCGGACCTCGCCCCGGATGCCGTGGGCGTTGACGATCTGGCCCACCTCGATAAATTCCAATTTCATGGTTTGCTCCTTTTCCGGGCATCAGCCCTTGACCGAGATGCCGGCCAGCTTAAGGAATTTCGCCCAGGGTTCATGCACTGTGAACTGCTCAGGCGCATAGCTGCTGCCGATGCCCAGAAGAAAGCGGCAGGTAGCTTCCGGGTCCAGTTCGTCCAGGTCCTGGGCCAAAAGGTAGACAGCCTGCAAGGCATGGAGGGCCGTCCGGCGGTCATCCTCCTCAGACTGGGCGTCCAGATAGGCCATGGCCGCCTCCGGGGTATAGGGGCGGGATTTGGCATGGATCATCTGGTTGCGCTGCCGCACCAGCTCCCGCAGCAGCTCCATGGAACGGCCGCCGGGAGAGAGTTCTTTGCCGGTGATGAGCCGGGGGATCACCAGCCACTTGGACACCGCATCCAGCTTGTCCAGATACTTGGAGACATAGCCGTCTCCCAGAAGCCGGGCGGCGTAGTCGTAGATATAGCTCTCCAGTGCCATGGCGGAGAAGCACACAGCGACGCAGTACTGCTCAGAGGAGCTCCACAGCTTTTCCCGGCGCACGAGGGCGTCGTAGTCGTAAAAATCATCCAGGTCGGCGGAAATGGCCTGTGCCTCCTGGTAGGCCGTTTCGCCAACGAAGAAATGATCCAAAGCGATCTTGGCATATGTGCTGGAGTAGGTCAGAAAACGTGCTGCCAAACCCGCTCACTCCCTTTGACGTTTTTTTCATTATACCCAAAGCGTCTAAAATTGACAAGGGGCGGGGTGGACGGCTGAGGAAAGAGGACAAAAAAAGAGGACGCGCCTGCGTCCCCCTTTTTCCTCATTGGTCTACAATATCGACGGAAACCTTAGCGCCGGTGCGCTGGGCATAGGAGCGCACTACGGTGCGGATCTCCTTGGCAATGCGGCCCTGGCGGCCGATGACCTTGCCCATGTCATCCGGGGCGACGCGCAGCTCCAACGTCAGTTCCTGGTCACCGGGGACCTCCGTCACCGTGACGGCGTCAGGATCATCCACGAGGTTTCTGGCGATGTAGAGCAGCAAGTCCTTCATGCTCTGCCCTCCAAATTAAAGCACGTCCACCTTTTTCAGCAGGGCCCGGACGGTATCGGTGGGCTGAGCACCGGTCTTGATCCAAGCCTGAGCGCGCTCTGTGTCGATCTTGATCTCGGCAGGGCTGACGCAGGGATTGTAAGTGCCGATCTCCTCGATGAAACGGCCGTCACGGGGAGAACGGGAATCCGCCACCACAATGCGGTAGAAAGGAGCCTTCTTGGCACCCAGTCTGCGAAGTCTGATTTTAACCATTGGTTTCACCTCCAAATAATGTTCAGGGATATTTCTTTTATCTATAAATGCGTGAGCACTTATAACAGGATTCACGCCTACTTTTTCCGGCGCTTTTTCTTACCGAAGCCATGGGTGAGACCGCCCAGGCCGGGCATACGGCCCCGGCTCATCTGCTTGGTCATCTCCTGCATGGCCTCAAACTGCTTCAAAAGGCGGTTCACGTCCACCACCTGCAGTCCGCAGCCGGCAGCAATGCGCCGCTTGCGGCTGGCACCCAAAATCTGGGGATTTTCCCGCTCCTGAGGCGTCATGGAGAGGATGATGGCTTCGGTGCGGCTCAGGGCCTTTTCATCGATGGTGGCATTTTGCAGTTGACGGCCCGTGCCGCCGGGCATCATGCCAGCCAGCTGGCTCAAATCGCCCATGCTGCGCAGCTGCACCAACTGCTCGTAGAAGTCCTGGAGGGTCAGGCGGTTTTTCCGCAGCTTTTCCTCCAGCTTCTTGGCCTGCTTTTCGTCAAAGCTCTGCTCGGCCTTTTCAATGAAGGACAGCATGTCGCCCATGCCGAGGATGCGGGAGGCCATGCGGTCCGGGTGAAACAGTTCGATGCGGTCCAGCTTTTCGCCGGTACCCACGAATTTGATAGGCTTTCCGGTGGCAGCCCGGATGCTTAGTGCGGCACCGCCTCGGGCGTCGCCGTCCAGCTTGGTCAAAAGCACGCCGTCGATGCCCAGCGCCTGGTCAAAGGCGGTGGCTGCGTTGACAGCATCCTGACCGGTCATGGCATCCACCACCAGCAAAATCTCGTTGGGGTGGACTGTGGCTTTCATGCGCTTGAGCTCGTCCATCAGCGCCTCGTCCACATGGAGCCGGCCGGCGGTGTCCAGAAACACCATGTCGTTGCCGTGATCCCGGGCGTATTTCAGCGCCTCCTGTGCGATCTCTACCGGGTCCCCCTGGCCCATCTCAAAGACAGGCAGTTCCAGCTGACTGCCAACCACCTTGAGCTGTTCAATGGCGGCGGGGCGATATACGTCGCAGGCCACCAGCAGGGGACGCTTGCCGTACTGTCGGCGCATGAGGCCCGCCAACTTAGCACCGTTGGTGGTTTTACCGGCACCCTGGAGACCCACCATCATCACCACCGTAGGACCGCTGTTGGCCATGGCGATCTTGGCGTTGGTGCCGCCCATGAGAGCGGTGAGCTCTTCGTTGACGATCTTGATGACCTGCTGGGCGGGGGTCAGGCTCTCCAGCACGTCGGCGCCGGTGGCCCGCTCCGTGACCTTGGCCACAAAGTCCTTGACCACCTTAAAGCTGACGTCGGCTTCCAGCAGAGCCAGCTTCACTTCCCGCATGCCCTCCCGGACATCGGCCTCAGAGAGGCGGCCCTTGCCTCGCAGCTTTTTGAATGCGGCATTCAGTTTTTCGGTAAGGCCCTCAAATGCCATAGACAGTTACTCCTTCAAAGCGGAAGCGGCGTCACGGATGGTTTCCGCCAACTCCTTGAGCCGCTGATCTTCATAGTGGCGGTAGTTGATGGTCTCGATCTCATCGGCAGCAGCCTGGATGGCATCCAGTTGAGGACGCATCTGCAAAAAGCGCTTGATGAGACCGGTCTTGTCCTCGATGTCCTGCATGTAGGCTTCCGCCCGGACGATGACGTCCCGGACACCCTGGCGGGAAATTCCTGCGTTTTCCGCGATCTCAGCCAGAGACAGGTCCTCATTATAATAAAGGTCAAAGAACTCCTTCTGCCGGTCGGTGAGAAGCTCCCCGTAAAAATCGAAGAGCATCGTCATGCGATAGGTTTGATTTTTCACGGGCAACCTCCTTCTGTAAAGTTTTATCGCTTTACAACAGCAACTAGTTTACAGGAATTTAATTGGATTGTCAAGGGAAAAAAGAATTTTTTTGCTTCATAAAAAGAAAAAAACCGGGCCTGCTTTCGATAAGTCTGCTGAAAAAGGGGAAAATACGCGTAAAAAGGGGAACCGGGCGCTCCGCTGTTGCAGAGTGCCCGGTTCGGGAGAGAAGTTACATGTTCTTCTCGTAGGACTCGATCATCTTCTTGACCATCTGGCCGCCCACGGAACCAGCCTCACGGGAGGTCAGGTGACCATTGTAGCCTTCCTTCAGGTTCACGCCGACTTCGCTGGCGGCTTCCATCTTGAACTTATCCATAGCGGCACGAGCCTCGGGGACATTGATCTTGTTGGAATTCTTACTGGACATATCGTTGTTCTCCTCTATTCTCTTTGATTTGATGATTGGCTTGGCGTATTGAGTTGCGCCTTGGATATCGCAACACTAGTTTGGCCGGACAGGAACCGTCTATGAATGCCAATTCCTGGCGGTAAAGAAGGTAAAAAGGATAAAAACTCCCTCCGGTAAAAGAGAGTTTCTTGTACCGGAGGGAGTGGACGTTTTCAATTCTGTTGTACTGAAATGTCGGATAGAGGAAAGATGCCGATCAGGGAGTGGGCTGGCCGATCTTCTTCTCCTTGCGCTTCTTGAGGAAGGCGCCAATAGCAGGGGAGAGAAGAGAAACCAAGCCCAAAATCACAAAGACGATGGCGATGGGGTGCTCCCAGATGGTTTCGTCGCCGGAGAGCAGGTCCAGACCACGGCGGGCGTTCTTTTCCGCCAGAGCGCCCAGCACCAGACCCAGGATGATGGGAGGCATGGCAAAGTCCAGCTTGATGAGGAAGTAGCCGATGACGCCCA
>CALXDZ010000066.1 GCA_944387205.1 uncultured Oscillospiraceae bacterium | reverse complement strand
CCTTGCCGCTGCCGCCGATCTCCTCCCGCACATTGGCCAGGAGGTCCCGGCCCATCTGCTCCAGGGCTCGGCGTTTTGCCTCCGGGAACTGCTTCAGCAGCCGGTCCCAGCTCTCCACCAGCCGGTCAATCTCACGGGTGTCTACGGTCTGCATCACACATCCCCCCGCAAGATGATCTCATACTCGTTTTTATATGGGTCCAGAACATGGCAGATGGTCACATAGTAGACCCCCTTGGCCGGCCCCTCCTGGACGGTCACCAGATCGCTGGCCTTCAGCTGGACTACCTTGGGGACCACCAGCACATAGCTGGTTTCGTTCTCCGCGTGGGTCTCCTCACGCTCGTACCTGGCGTATTTTTCCGTCAGGACCCCAGGAAAGGTCATGCGCATGGTCTCCGCCGTAGTGGGCCGCCCGGCCTCTCCCACAGTATCCTCGGTCCGGGTGGCCAGACAGGTGACCGGCTCCACCAGGGCGGCTTGCACCCGCAGGTGCAGCCGCCCCTCCGGGAGGATGGCCGAAAGAAACAGGTGCTGCTCCCCCCGCAGCAGGGCGTTGTGGAGGGTAAGGGGCTGGCGGCGGAGGATCAACTCCGCCCCCCTTGCCCCGATTCCCACCGAAGAAAACAGGTTTTTCTTTGTCTGGAGGGTGAGCATGGTCCATGTCCTCCGAATGGGCCCCCACTCCCAGGCACCGGGTGCGGTTTCCCGTAGCTCCAGCACATGGACAGCCTTATTCAGCCTCCCCGCGTCAATCTGCTCAGACATGCCTCATACCTCCTCCACCTCGGATGTGTCCAACTTGGACACATCCTTGTAGCGGAGCTGCATTTTCAAGCTCTGCGTCAGATAGCGCATGGAGTTAGCCTCTGCCGCTGTGAGCTCCCGCTTGTCATCCAGATCGGTCACTAGCAGCTTGGCGAGCATCTTAGCCTGGGGGCTCTCCCGGTTAAATCCAGCCCGAATGCCGTCGTCGATCATGCTCTCGGCAACCTCGATGAGGGCCGTCATCTCCTCGTCGGTGGACTCGTAGTCACGGGCATAGGCCCGCGCCTCCTCCACAGTGATCACCATATGTTCTCACCGCTCAGCCCGCTGCCGCGGCCTTGGTGGTAACTTCCCCATCGACGGTCACAGTCACCGTGGGCATGTTAGCCGCCGCCGGGTCGAGGAGCCCGTAGCAATAGGCGTCTGCGTCTGCCTGAATCACGTCGTAGCCCTCAATAACCCGCATTAGGGTGCGGTTCTTCACGAAGCCCGCGTGAGCGCTGGCATCGAAGAACTGATAGGCAAACTCCACGAAGTAGCAGCCGCTCTTGAGGTCGCCGTAGAAAACGGGGGCCTTCGTGCCGGCGGTGCTGTCGTTGGGGAGCTGGGCGTCGGAAAAGACATGGACGGGCAGGTTCTTGAAGAGCTTCCGGGTGGCGTTGGCGGGGTCGGGCTGGAGCATAGGACGCCCGTTGGCGTCTTTTGCCTTGTCCAAGACATTCCAGCCGGTCTGATTGGTGACGAGCACACCTCCCACCAGGCATGCGGGGTCCAGATCCAGGTTGATAGACTCTCCCAGGGCATCCAGGCTGGCCAGTTCCTTGGCCGACTTGCTGGCTTTCAGCGTGTCAAAGATATCCTTATTCTCGCTGTAGATGGCGTTCTTGACGAACCAGTTGTTGAGATATGCGATCAGGCCCGCTTTCTCCACCGCCGTCAGGATGTTGGACACAGGGATAATCATACCCTTGAGGGCGATGGCAAACTTCACCGCCTTGAAGGTGGGGTCCGTACCGTCGGGCACGTCATCGCCGTCGTCAAAGTCCTTCAGGCCAGTGACAGAGCCCGACTCAAAGTCAAAGCTGCCGGAGAGGGAAGACGTGGGGATTACCGTTACCAGGTCCTTGGCGGAGATGTAGCTCCGGCGCAGTTCCCGAATAGTGGTGTCCACGTCCTCAGGGATTAGGTTAGCCTCCCCATTGGTGGCGTTTGTGCCCGTGACCAGCGCCTTCAGCTCGGGCTCCACCGTGATTGCTGCGCGCTCCTCTTCGGAGAGGGGCTGGCTGCGAAGCAGCTTGGCAATGATAGCAAAGCCGGAGATCTCTTTCTTGGAGTCCGGGTCGCTCAGGTCAGTGCCCTCCGGTTCGTCAGGAACCAGCGCCCGCTCCCGCTCATAGAGCCGCTTCTCCAGGTCAAAATCCTTCTGGAGTGCGTCGCACTCGTCCATCAGCTTGGCCGCGTCCTCGCTGCGGCCCTCGTCCTGGGCCTTCCGCGCCTGGGCGAACTTGTCCTGCATCGCCTTGTGGATCGCTTTCATTTTTTTGTTCATCTGTTATTCCTCCATTCCCATCAGCGCAAGGCTGGTGTCTATAAACCGCATCCGGAGCGTCAGATCCGGGGCCTCCTCCCCCGGCTTGGGAAAGGCGTCCGGCTCGCCCTTCCCCCCATAATGCTTGATAACTCCGGCTTCCCTCTGGGCCGGTACCGCCACAAAGGACAGCTCATAGGCGTCCGTTGGGTCGTCCAGGTCGATGTGGCACTGCTTGCCCTCATATTCCTGACCGGGACAGTGTCCGCAGTAGGTTTCTCTGCGGTTTGTCCCGCAGATCGAGCAGATGGCCTTCGCCATCTGGCAGCCCACCGACACCTCCCGGAGGATACCGCCCTCAATGGCGGCGATCAGCGGTGCCGTCTGGTCGTTGCGGAGCATATATGCCCGCAGCACCAGCCGCTGCACGCCCTCCGATTCCTCCACGGCTCCGGCATAGATCCGGGCCGTCTGGCCGTTGGCGGACCATTTGTGATCCATGATCACGGTTTTTCCCACGTACAGCTCAGCCAGCCGGGCCAAAGCTGCCTCTGTAAAGCGCTCTTGGTCCCGGTCAACTTGGTTGTCGCAGGCGGCTACCCGGAACACAAAGACATCTTCCGCCGCCAGCTCCTTCAATGCCTGCCGGTTGATGAGGACAAGTTCTTCTTCGGCAAGAGCCTGCTTCTCCACTCTGGCCGCTTTCTGGATTGCATCAGCTCCCATACTATCACTCCTCTCTGCTTCCGTACTGTTTCCCCACATCCTCTAAGGGGATAATATTTCCATTGGCGATCAGCCGGTCCCCGCCGGGAGCTGAAGCCATCCCCAGGTAGGCGCGGGCCTCATTGGGCTTATAGACCGAGTTGGCCACGGCCTGCACCATGCTCTCGATCTGGGTCTTGGTGTCCGCCCGGAGCATCACCGCCGTGTTGAACTGGGCCGCCTCCCCCCGGTTGATCTGCTCGGGCTCCAGCAGCTTCCAGCTCAGCTCTTCCTCATAGCCTTTGAGTATCCACAGCAGCGTATCGGTCAGAAAGGCCAGCTGCTGCGACTCGGAATTGGCAAAGGAGGATTTTTCATAGTCGTTGACCTGGTTGGGCTTGACGCCAAAGGCCGCCGCGATTTGAAGGGCGCTGTGCTTTCGCAGTTCAATGAACTGGCTGTCCGTCAGCTTGATGTTCAGCGGCTCGATTTTGGACCCCAGGGGCACGGGAATGAAGGTCTTTGTGGCGTCCATCTTGCCTGTGGCATAGGCTTCCAGGCCCCGCAGGAAATTCTGCTCTGCCTCCGAGTTGAGATCGCCGGTGTACTGGACGGCGGCCTTGGCGGTAAAACCGTTCTTGTAGAGGGAGTTGAGCATCTGCTGAGACTGCAGGCTGCCGTCCAATGTACTTTGCAGGATTTCCTGTACAGACAGTCCGGTGATCCCATCCAGGCTCAGCCAGGTGCGGAAGTGAAGCACCTCATCCTGGCACAGCTTGTAGCGCTTCCCGTCTGGTGCCGACCAGATGTACCACAGCCGGGCGTCCGGGCCCAAAATGCGGCGGTTGTCAAACCACACACTCACCCGGTCGCTGCGCATATGCCAAAGCTGGGTGTTTGCGCCGTGGCCGAAGATGGCCGCGTAAGCGTTGCCGTAGTGATTGCGGGACATCTCCATATCAGCCCAGAAGTAGGTTGCAGCCTGGAGTGGGTTGGGCCGGTAGCGCAGAATCCGATAGAGCGGATTCTGCCGCATCTCCTCAACCCCGTGCTCCTGGGTGCTGCGGATCAATTTGAGCGGCAGTTTAGAGACTCCCTCGCTCAGCACCCGGAGGCAGGTGAAGTAGGTTGCCTCGCTCAGCTTGCTCCGGGGAACTCCCCCCAGGTTCAGCAGATCAATGAGCTGGCTGAGCGTTACCTGCTCCGATCCGTCCGCCGGCGCCGCGGTCTGGCCGTCTGTTTTCTGCACCAGTCTCTGAAATAGTCCTATGGTCAGTCACCTCCTTTCCTGCGGCGGCGTCGGGCCCACACCACAACTCCCACCGCCAGCCACGGCAGGAACAGGAGCAGGGCTAAAAGGAGCCGCCCCAGCCACCGGCATCCCCGGCCCGCCAGGATAACCAGCTCGCCCACTGTTTCCAGCGTCCAGCGGTAACCCGGCTCCGCCCACTGCCAGATTGTTTTGATATAGTTCATGTGTTCCACCCCATCTTGGTCAAATACTCCGACATGGCCCGCTCCAGGTCCACCGGGGGCGATTCGGTAAGCTTCATCCGTGCCACATGGGCATCGATGGCCGCGTCCACCGGGTCAATCCGCCTGGTGCGCCTGCCAGCCTCCTTGTCCACTTTTATCTCCTTGAAACTGTTACGCACAATGCGGGCGTTCCGGAAGGACATATCCAGCAGCTCGTTCTGCTGGTCATAGAGATACTGCCCCGACTTCATAAGGAGCTGAAGATCCTCGGTGCCGCTGTTCAGAAATCGGGCGGACTGCTTCACTTCCAGCAAAGGTACGCCCAGTTCCTCCAGGTCCTTGAGGAAGCAGTCCGCATTGTGGGGGTCATACCCAAGCCCCAGGAGAGTCAAGTCATAGGCGGCCAGGGTGTCACGCAGGGTGGAGAGTATGAAACTGTAATCGTTTTTGAAGTCCTGGAGGCTCCCGGTAGCCAGCAAGAGTCTATTGTGGGTCCATACGTCATAGGGGGCCAGATCCGTCTTAATGTGTTCCTCCAGCCGCCCTCGGGGCATGAAGCTAATGCTCCAGCCGTAATACATGGGCCGGTCTCCTTCCGTCCACTGAAACTCCAGGGCCAGGGTGGTGAGGTCGCCGCCGGAGGATAGATCCAGTCCGGCAAAGCAGGAGCAGCCCCGGAACCGCTCCAATGTCAGCGGGGAGCGGCACTTCGTTAAGATGGCCGGAGTCACCAGCTTTTCGTCGGCGTTCTCTGACCACATGTTCTGGCATTTGGTTATGTAGTCGGCCAGTTCCCGGCCGCCGGCGTCCCTGGCTGTCTGGGCGTCGGCCATCATAGTTTCCATGCCCTCCTCTGTCTGGCAGAGAACTGGGTTTGATTTGAGGAAATACTCCGGAGCGAAAATGTCGTCCCCGTCGTCCAAGCTATAGATGTCCACGAAGAAGTTCTCCGCCGTGGAGCCGCCGGCCAGAATCGCCTGGCAATACTCATCCATCTCAAAGCAGAAGCTGTTGAGATCATCGCCCCGCGTGGTGATCATAGAGGTCAGGGCCTCCTTCAGTGACCGCTGGCCATTGTAGATAGCCTTGTAGATCTTGTTGTCCCGGTGCTGGTGAATCTCGTCGATGGAGGCATAGATGGAGCGGAAGCCCTCGTCCAGGCCGCCCTCTCGGGACAGGGCCTCAATGGTGCAGCCGGTTTCCCATGCGGTGATTAGGGATTTATAGTCCTGAATGCGGAAGCATTCCATCAGGTCGCCGTCCGCCAGGATAAACCGCTCCACGTCCTCCCAGGCTAGCCGGGCCTGGCGCTTCTTGGTGGCCACGGTAAAGAGCTTGCCGAAGCGGTAGCCGCCGAAGCCAGCCAGGTAGGCGGCTGTGATACCGTTCTCGAAGGTCTTGCCATTTTGCCGGGCCACTGACTTGTACTTGCGCCGAAACCGGCGATAGCCCTTGCGGTTGACCCACCCCATAGGCACACCCAGGTCGAAAGTCTGGCAGCCATAGAGACGGACCGGCCGGGGCTCATCACCCTCCATAATGGTCAATGTCTCGGCAAAATCCAGGATCTCCTCACTTTTCTCAGGCCGCCAGAGGTAAGGAAATTCATCGGTTCCTTGCCGTTCCAGATCCCGCAGATGGCGGCGGCACGCCTGGATGTGGAGCTCCCCGGCCACCACGTCGCCGGCTACTACCTGCTCGGCGTAAGCCGTCGCCCGGTCCTTCATTCACCCTCCGCCGCTTTCTTGAACCGGTCGAACTTGTTGGATTTCGGCACTGGTGGCTCCTGGGGGATCACCAGCTTGCACCGGCTTGTGATGTTGAGCCCCAGGGCCCGGGCGGTAGTCTCACACTGGGCAAAATATTTATCCTGAAGCAGAACCAGACTGCGCTCCAGCTCCAGAGCTGCGTCCTCGTCGTCGATCTCCTCGCCGGCAACTACGGCCCGGCCTTCCTCCGCCGCCAGCTTAGCCCGCAGCTCCCGCAGCCGCGCCCGCTTTTTCTTGGGCAGGGTCCGCAGAAGCTTGGTGTATCTGGCATAGAAACCGTGAGCAATCACGTACCGGGCCAGCTCCCCGGCGTCCACATTGCCGATGATCTTAATCCGCTGCAGTTCTTCCGCCAGGGCGGAAAATTCGTCCCGCTGCTTTTTGGACAGATACTCCGGCGGCTGGATAGCATCGGCCGGGGCCGTGGGCTCGGTGGCCATACGCCGCTGGATGTCCTCCTGGGTCAGGTGCTTCCGCCCCTTGGCCAGCAGAAGATTGATGGGCTCACGATTGTTTGGCATTACGTGTTCCTCCTCTCTCGGTGTGTCCAAGTTGGACACATTTCCGGGTGTAATTTTGCCCCTTTTTTCGGCCTGTTTTGTCTCGCGCGCGCCCAGGTAGCGCGCGAGCGACGGCTAAAAAGACCAATCCCACCAAAGCCACCGAGGTGAATTTTCTCCCATCGGGGAGTTTTTGCCACAGAACAGAGGCCTTGCGGTCATGCACGTTGTCCGCTCGTACTTTTTGACCCGCCCCCTGGGCGCTTGTGGTGGCTCTCCTCAGCACTGTGATGTGCCTTGCAGTCGCCTTTGAGGTTCGTAATATCCAACCGCCGGTTCCAGTTGACGTCGATAGGCTCAAGGTGGTGAACCTCTGTGGCAAGCTGGATGTCCTCCTCGCGCCGAAGGCCAGCTTGCCACTCTCGCACACACTCCTCGCACCGATAGCCTATGGACTCCAGCTTCTTACGGCGCAGCGCCCTCCACGACCTGGATCGGTAGAACGCCACTTTGACCGGGTCGCGGTGCTTGTCGTACCCTGCATGTCGCTCCCGCTGCATCGCTGACAAGCGTTCCGCACACTGGTCACATATGGCGTTGTAGTTCTGGGTGGCTGCTCCGCATTTACTGCAAAGCTTCAGCAGCATGTCACACCTCCAGGCAAAAGAAAAAGCCTGAACCAACATGGGCCGCATCATGCGGACCATGAGGCTCAGGCTCATTGGCTCAGGCTCAAATCGATATCCAGATAACGCTCTTGCCTGCAGTGTCGGCAGTAGACATAGGCCTTCACCTTGCCGTCCGGGACCAATCGCAAGAGCTTCATCGTTTTGCACTTTGGACAGATAACCCATCCATCCTTTACGACTATTTTACCAGCTTCTCGCTCGTTTCGCAATAGGCTCGCCCCCTGTTCTTAAAAGTGTGTCTAATTTTCCACTAGATTTCAAGATAGACGCGTGTGCGTGCGCGCGCGGGCGTGCGCGCGACATATTAAAAAAAGAATTTCACTTCCTTTTTTTGGATATAATTACCGTAGTAGTACGCTCCAAAGTCGTTTTGACAGTTTCCTCGACGCGCCCAAATCACGTCATCTGGGATCTCAATGCACCCGCTTTCATCCTTCCAGCGCTCTGGAGGCGCAAGCTGTCGGTTCAAGCTTCGGGAACAACTCCATGGATGCCGGCCTATTGGAATCCAAACTCCGTCTGTGCGCTCCTTGTTGAAATATTCGGCCAGCCGTCGGTACCCGCCTTCCGCCATCAGTACTGGCTCGTCCCATGTTTCGCCCGCCTTCCACAAGAATCGAACAACGGCCGGAGGAAGATCGCTGTCCCGGAAAACCGTGTGGATATGGTATCGGTGATCTCCATGGAGCCCTTCAATGCAGTAGATAT
>CALXDZ010000065.1 GCA_944387205.1 uncultured Oscillospiraceae bacterium | reverse complement strand
GATGGCGTCGGCAATATTGGATTTTCCCGATCCGTTGGGCCCCACAATGGCCGTGATGTCCGAGCCGAAGCTCAGCACGGTCTTGTCGGGAAAAGACTTGAAGCCCTGGATTTCCAATGCCTTCAGGTACAAACTACGCACCCCATTATCCACAGGTTTTAGATGATGTCATAGATAATTTATTGTATCATCTCACCCCCTTCAATGCAACTGTTTTTCCCACAAAGCCCGCTGTTCCGCCCGCCCTTCTTTACCGCATTTTCACAGCAGACCTTGCAAGCCAATTTCTCCTGGCAACAACACAGGGCCGTGTCGGATTACCGGCGCGGCCCTGTGCACACTCTCTCATATTGCTATTGTTTCTGCCAGGGATAGTCATAGCTCTCATCTGGAATCTCTTCCCGATTGATGCTAACACCATCGCCATCCTTACACACATCCAACCAACAATCATACTGATCGCTCTGGTCCGGGTAGTCCTCTCTGAGATGGAATCCTCTGGACTCTTTCCGCTCCAAGGAGGTGAGGAAAAACAGCTCGGCGCACAGCACCATGGCCTGGGCGTCCACGCATTTGCTCAACTCATGATAGTTTTCCGCCCGCATCTCCGGCAGCATGGCTTTGGCCTGGGCCACAATGTCCAGCGCCTCCCGCATTCGCTCTCCGCTCTTAACGAAAATGTAGTCGCAGGGGGCCATGGCATCCTGCACCCGGTGAATCACATCGTAGGGAGAAATCCCGCTCTCCCGATCCATGCAGGCATAGGTCTCTGTCCGCAGCTGGTCCAGCTCCTCTTCCGGCAGCTCATAGGGCGCAGATGTTTTCCGCTGAACGTCCGCCAGCAGCACTGCAGACTCCCCGCTCTTACTTCCCATGAACAGAGCGTTCATCAGTCCGGTGCCGTGGATTTTGGCCGGAGGTGCGGGAACAGCCCCTGCCCGGGCGCTGCCCGCACCGGCAGCATCCCCTGCAGCAAACAGGCCAGCTACGTCAGTCTGCATACTGTGTCCCACCCGAATGGCAGACATTTCGGAGATCACGCCGGGAAACACCTCATACCACTCGTGTTCCCGAGGATAGCCTGCAATGTCCTCTACCCTTGCCATCCGTTTGCGGGCCTTTGGGTGGAAGTGAAAAAGCTCACCGCTCTGCTCGTTAAATTGCTCCATATGGACTTCCACGGGACCGTTTCCGGCGATGGTCTCCTGATACCAGGCATTGGCCGCATAGGGATCCATGGAGGAGTGGAAGCCAGGACGCCATTTCTGGGAGATGTTCTCCCCTCTGACGAACAGCCAATCGTGACCTGTGTGGGCCCCGGAGTGCTGTCCGTAATAGCGCTGGCCATCCGGCCCGATGCGGCCGAAATCCCCCATCCCGCAGAATTCCACATTGCGCAGGCGGCAGCCGGCATCGAAGGCCAATTTCTGGGATACCCCAGTGGAACACCAACTGGGCGTGATATCAAAATTCTGGGAACCGCAGGCCAGGATCACCGTATCGGCGTAAAAAACCTGGAAGTCCCCGGTGAGAATGTGGAAGCCCACCGCACCCCGGATCCGGTTATCCTTTACCAGCAGCCGGGTGATCACCACCCGGTCGGCAAACCGAACACCGTATTCCTTTGCCTTACAGGCCATAGCCCGGCACATATCCGGGTCCACCCCGGCCGTCACCCACGGAAAGGGCCATACGCCCACCGCCATGCTTCCGTCAGGATTACGCTCAATCTCAACTCCCCAGTTGGACAAGTGCTCCACAATGCGCCGGCTGTTATAGGCAAACTCCCGTAGCAGATACTGGTCGTTGAGCCCGAAGCCGATCTCCTTCAGGCAGTATCGGGCAAATTCCTCCGGGTCCTTGCCCTGACCCACAAAGCTCAGCAGTCCGGCAGTACGCGCGGCCTTACCCGCCCAGCCCTTGCTGGCGCAGGCCTTGTCCACCACCAGAACATCTACGTCCTGATTGCACTCCTTGGCAGTAAGCGCTGCGCTCAACCCGGTGCAGCCACCTCCAATGATTAGAATCTCTCCGCGCTTAACCGTTGTGTGCTCTCTTGACACGTTCCATTCCCCCTTTCGAAAGATAGTCCGGATAATACTTCAGCCCCCAATTCGGTATCACCGTGATGGCTCCCGCCGGGCAGGCGTCCTCACAGATGCAGCACAGCTGACAGTCCAGCGGGAACTGGGCGTAGGGCCTGTCTCTGCCCTCATCCCAGCCAATGACGTTGGTGGAGCACACGTCCAGACACTGCCGGCAGTGGGTGCAGCGCGCTGCATCCACTCTCAGTTCTCGGATCATAGTATTCTCTCCTTCCGTCGGCCCAACATTTGCAGGCCTGGTTTCTGAGTACACTATACCACCCCTTGACACATTAGAAAAATCAAATAAAATATTTGTTAGACATAGATTTTATCTATAGCAAATCAAGGGTGAATGTCCGTGAACTACAACAAGCTTTTTTATTTTTATCAGGTAGCCAAAAAGGGGAACCTCTCCCTTGCCGCCCAGAGTCTCTACATCAGTCAACCCTCTCTGAGCAAGGCAGTAAAGGATCTGGAACGAGACCTGGGTGTCCAACTGTTCCACCGCACCAACCGCACCCTCCAGCTGACAGCCGCTGGAGAAGAGTTGTTCCAGGCCTACTCCTGCTTTTTTGAGCAGGAAGCGGAGGTGATCCAACGGCTGCATACTCACTGCGCTCAGGACGTCTCCCAGGTCCGCTTTGGGTATATGGTCTTTGACCTGATCTACCTGATTCCCGATTTTTTGAAACGATTTCAGCAGGACAACCCCGGTATCCATGTCATCGCCCGACCCTATTTGGAACGAGTGGAGATCAACGACGCCCTTCTCTCCGGCAAACGGGACCTGGGTCTGAAACTGTTTACCACCGATGAGCTCATCCCTGCCCTCGGTTTCCAAGTTCTAGAGGAGCATCATTTGTCCATTGTCGTCTCCGATCGACACCCATTGGCCAGCCGGGAACGGGTGGATCTCCAAGAGTTGGCCGGTGAAGATTTTATCTTTCTCGGAAAGGACGCACAATCCAGTGAGGTTCGCTTTACACTGGACTGGTGCGGCCGGTGCGGATTTCAGCCCCGCATCGCAGCGCAATACGACCGGGTAGAGTCTGTACTCACTATGGTACAAAGCAACGCAGGCATTGCACTGCTCTCCGACTTTGCTCCTCTGCGTTACATGAAAGGCCTGGTGAATGTTTCTCTAAATAACGCGCCGGCGGTATACAGCGGTCTGTTCTGGCGAAAAGGCTCCTTGACCCCTATGGCAAAAACCTTTCTCCAGCAATTTCTCACAGCGGCCGGAAACGTCGCCTG
>CALXDZ010000064.1 GCA_944387205.1 uncultured Oscillospiraceae bacterium | reverse complement strand
CTGTATCCACATAGTAGCCCCGGCACCAGAATTGTCGGTTGCCATACTTGTACTTGAGATTTGCATATTTCTCAAATATCATCAGGCTGCTTTTCCCTTTCAGGTATCCCATGACCCCCGATACACTATATTTCGGCGGTATTTCTACCAACATGTGTATGTGGTCCGGGCAAACTTCCGCTTCTATAATCTTGACTCCCTTCCACTCACATAGCTGGCGTAATATCTTTCCTATATCTGTTCTTTTTCTTGATAAAACACCTTCCGCCGAAATTTTGGGGCAAATACAATATGATATTTGCAGTTCCACGTCGTATGTGATAAATTATTTACGTCATCCATCTCGGTTGACCTCCTTCTGCTACTCTTCAGTTTGCGGCTGGCTAGACCGCTTCTATTGTAGCAGAAGGAGTTTTTATTACATATTCATCGCTCAAGCTCTTTGGAACCTCCGGCTCAGCCGGAGGTTTTCGGACTACAAAAAGGAAGGAGGCGCACCTCCGGCGCCTCCTTCTTTTTTAACTGCAGCTGTTCTCCTCCAGCAGTTCATGCTTGATATCCCACAGCCGTTTGGACAAATCCACATAATAGGTGTGGGGGTTGTCAAAGCGCTTGACCTCATCCCACAACGTGTCCACCTCCCGGGCGCAGTAGTCCCGGATCTCCTTCAGAGAGGGCTGCTGGTACACCAGCTGACCCTTGAGAAATATGGGCACCTGCAGAAGACGAGCCTCATAATCCGTCAGAGTCTTATGCTTCCAGGTAGCCATAGGATCAAAAATAGTCAGAGGCTGACTCTCATCGATCACCTCATCATGGACGCAGATATAGTCCGCGATAGCCTTGCCGGTACGCTTGTTGAACAGCCGGTAGGTCTTTTTGAAATGAGGATTGGTGATCTTTGCCACATTTTCGCTGATCTTAATCTTGGGAATGATGTTGCCCTGTTCATCCTCTACCGCTGCCAGCTTGTACACACCGCCGAACACCGGCTCGCTGCGGGCGGTGATAAGCCGCTCGCCCACACCGAACATATCAATTTGAGCGCCCTGAAGCAGCAGATCACGGATCAGATACTCGTCCAGGGCGTTAGACACGGAGATCTGGCACTCGGTCCAGCCTGCCTCATCCAGCATCTGCCGGGCCTTCCGGGTCAGATAGGCCATGTCGCCGGAGTCCAGACGGACGCCGCACTTGCGGATGCCCTTGGGCTTAAGCACCTCGTTGAAGGCCCGAATGGCGTCAGGAATACCGGATTTAAGGGTATTGTAGGTATCCACCAGCAGCACAGCATTATTGGGATAGAGTTCGCAATAGGCCTTGAAAGCCTCATACTGACTGTCGAACATCTGGACCCAGGCGTGGGCCATGGTGCCGCCGGCGGGCACCTGGTAGAGCTGGTCGGAGATGGTACAGGCAGTGCCGTTGCAGCCGCCGATGTAGGCGGCTCTGGCACCGTTGACGGCACCGTCGGCGCCCTGGGCCCGGCGGGAGCCAAACTCCAGCACGGTGCGTCCCTGGGCCGCACGGACGATGCGGTTGGCCTTGGTGGCGATCAGGCCCTGATGGTTGAACACCAGCAGGAAATAGGTCTCCACCAGCTGGGCCTCAATGGCGGGAGCCCGCACCGTGATGACGGGCTCGTGGGGGAATACAGGGGTCCCCTCCGGCACGGCATAGATATCGCCGCTGAAATGGAAATGCCGCAGATAGTCCAAAAACTCCTCGGAGAATATCCCTCTGCCTCGCAGATAGTCGATATCCTCCTCGGAAAAATGCAGGTGCTGCACATAGTCGATGATCTGGTCCAGACCGGCGGCAATGGCAAAGCCGCCCTTGTCCGGCACATTGCGGAAGAACACGTCAAAATAGGTGATGCGATCGCGATACCCCTTCTGGAAATACCCATTGCCCATGGTGAGCTCATAAAAATCGCACAGCATGGTCATGTTCAGTCTCTCTTCGGAATACATAGCCCGCTCCCTCAACATTCTCGTAATTTTGTCCGCCAGAGGTGTCTTGTCAGCGGACACTGTTTAGATTATAATCTCCCGATTAACGGAAAGCAACGTTTTTGTGAAATATTCATCAATTTCCCTTGACTTTCCCCTGTCTGCCCCCTATGATGGGAGGGATAATGCATGGCACCCTTCAGCAGGAATCCCAGGACTTTGGGCCATGCCGGAACAGGGGGAGGTCTCTCCATGGAAAAAATCATTTTAGGTATCGATATCGGCGGCTCCACCACCAAGATCGTAGGATTGCAGACGGATGGAACCGTTATCTCCATGCTCCGGGTCCGGGCAGAGGACCAGGTCACCAGCCTCTATGGTGCCCTGGGCCACTATCTCACCAGCAATGGGCTGGCTCTGGAAAACATCGCCCGGGTGGTACTCACCGGCGTGGGTGCCTCCTTTGTGGAAGGCAACATATACGATCTTCCTACCTGCAAAGTAGAGGAATTTGAAGCCAGCGGCACCGGTGCCCTGGCTCTGTCAGGACAGGAATCCGCCGTGGTGGTGACTATGGGCACCGGCACCGCCTTTTTGTGGGCTCAGCGGGGTCAGCCTGTGCGGCACCTGTGCGGCAGCGGCATCGGTGGCGGTACTTTGGGCGGCCTTTGCCACAAGCTGGTGGGTATGGAGCGGTTCGGCCAGATCAAAAAGCTGGCAGCCGCCGGAGATCTCAACCAGGTGGATCTGACTATCAAGGATCTGTCCAAGACCGTAGCCCCCACTCTGGACCCCGATATGACTGCCGCCAACTTCGGCAACCTGGCGGAGGATGCCTCTCCTGCCGATCTGGCCGCCGGCGCGGTGAATCTGGTGCTTCAGGCCATCGGTACCATGACAGTGCTGGCCTGCCAGGGCTGCGGAGCCAAAACCGTGGTTCTCACCGGGTCCATGACCACGCTGGATCAGGTGGTGCCCAACTTCCGCTTTTTTGAGCAGCTCTACGGCATCCACTACATTGTGCCGGACAATGCCACCTTTGCTACGGCCATTGGCGCCGGACTGTGCAGCCTGAAGAAAAAGGCCTGCTGCTGAAAATCTCTTCCCTCTATAATAAAAAAGCCGATACAGCTTTGCTGTACCGGCTTTTTATGGCTGTATCAGTCCTCGTCCTCGCTCTTGGACTCGTTGGCCAGATCGCTCAGGTCAAACTCCAGCTTCTCGCCGCAGTTGGGGCAGATGATCTCGCCCTCCTCCAGGATGGAGTCATCGAAGTAGATGGCCTCCTCACAGGTGGGGCAGGTGGTCTCATAGCAGTCCTCGTCCTCTTCGTCCTCTTCGTCGTCCAGCTCTTCATAGATCAGGCTCTCCACATCGGCCAGATCCTCGCTGACAGCGTCCAGGCCGTCCTCCAGATCGCACTGCTCGTCCTGCATGTCCGCCAGTTCCAGAGCCATATCATCCAGAACATCGATAATGGCGGCAATCAGCTTGCCTTCCTTGCTCTTCTCGGTATCCAGCGCCAGGCCCTCAGCCAGGCCCTTGAGATACGCGACCTTTTCGGTGATTTCCATGGTGCAGCTCCTTTCAAATGGTTCCGGCAAAGTGCCGGGGACAGGTTGGGATCTTACTCCTTGCAGCGGCCCATATACTCGCCGGTGCGGGTATCGATGGTGATCTTGTCGCCCACGTTGATGAACAGAGGCACCTTGATCTCGGCGCCGGTCTCCAGGGTAGCAGGCTTGGTGACGTTGGTGGCGGTATCGCCCCGGACGCCGGGCTCGGTCTCGGTGACCTCCAGATCCATGAAGTTGGGCACTTCCACGCCGAACACGTTGCCCTTATAGGACTGGAGCTTGCAGACGGTGTTCTCCTTAACGAACTTGAAGGCATCGCCCAGCACGTCCCGGTTCAGGGGGATCATGTCGAAGGTCTCGGGGTCCATGAAGTAGTACAGGTCGCCGTCCTGATAGCTGTACTCGGCTTCCTTGCGCTCCACAAAGGCCTGCTCGAACTTGGCGGTGGGGTTGAAGGAGGTCTCGGTGACAGCACCGGTGACCACGTTCTTCATCTTGGTACGGACAAAGGCCGCACCCTTGCCGGGCTTGACGTGCTGGAATTCCACCACAGTCATAACCTTGCCGTCCATCTCAAAGGTAACTCCGTTTCTGAAATCGCCTGCGGTAATAGTTGCCATAGTATTATCCTCCCTACGATATTTCCAGGAAAACGACCTGAGGCGATCTGTTTCCCCTGTTTTGCATAACCTAGAGTATTTTATCCCAATTTTATTTGTATTGCAAGTATTTTTCTTCCAGCTCTTCAAAAAGCCGCCTGTTTTTCCTTCTTTTTATCTCCCGGCCTTCATTTTTCGGCGACAAGCCGCCTTCCAGGGAGATTGAAGTGCATGGAGTACTTTCTGCCACGCCGTGACAGCACCGCCCACCGGCTCCACCATCAGCGCCAGCACACCCGCCCGGCGGGCCGCCAGCATGTCCGTCAGCAGTTTGTCCCCCAGCATGGCGGTTTCCTGCCGCTTGGCACCGATCCGGGCCATGGCCTCCTCCAGTCCCCGTGTACTGGGTTTGCCTGCGTGCCCCACATAAGGTACCCCCAGAGAAGCGCAGAAGTCGGTGACCCGCTGGCCGGAGCGGTTGTTGGAGACGATGGCAAAGCGGATGCCCGCCGCCTTCAGCCCTTCGATCCAGTCCCGCAGGGCCTGGTCCGGCTGCCGGGTGCTCTTGGCCGCCAGGGTGAAATCCAGATCGCTGAGCAGCAGCGTAATCCCCCGTTGGCGCAGCCACTCCGGTGTGATTTGGCCATACCGGTCAAAGACCCGGTGAGGCGTCAGCGACAGGGACATAAGCGGCTCCTCCTCCACATAGAATGAAACGACCATCTGGGCACCCCGCAGGTGCTCCGGTACATTTTTATTATACCAATTTATCCACTGCTTCACAAGGGGGAATCGCCTTGCTGACCTATCTTGCCGTCACACCCACCCAGGTTTCCACTGCCCAACGCTGGTGTCATACCCTGGCCCATGTGGCCTACTCCATCGGCCGTGGCAGCCGCCTGCTGCGCAACAGCCTCCTGGTCCAGACCCGGGGCGGACTTCTGGTTCTCACCGACCGCGACGCTCCCCCTATTGAGGACCCCGGTGCTTTGTGCTCCGCAGCCCTGCGGGAATGCAACCGCCGGGGCTATTCCGGAGTGCTGGCGGACTTTGAGGACCCGCCCACGCCGGACCGGCAGGCCTTTCTCAGTCAGCTCTCTCCGCTGCTCCAGCGCAACCGCCGCAGCCTTTTTGTACCCCAGTCCTACAGGATACCAGGGGCTGTTCCGGTACTGGGTACCGCCCTCTCCGGCGGAAACTTCCAGGAGTTTCTCTCCCAGGCTGTCTCCTCCTCCCCTCTGCCAGCCCTGGATGTGGAGCGAGTGCGGATGGACTTTCCTCTTCCCGCTCCCTCCGGCGAGGGCACACCGCTGTCCCAAGAGGCATTCCGGCAGCTGGTGGCGCAAAAGCAGCCCTCCATCTTCTACACTCCGGAGCTGTGCGCCAAGTACTTCACCTATACAGAAGGAGACCAGGGCCACTTCGTCCTCTTTGA
>CALXDZ010000063.1 GCA_944387205.1 uncultured Oscillospiraceae bacterium | reverse complement strand
TGGGACTGAGCGGGCGTACGAAGCACCGCCCCTCCCAGATGTCCGGCGGCCAGCAGCAGCGGGTGGCCATTGCGAGAGCCATCGCCACCCGCCCGGCCATTGTCATGGCGGACGAACCCACCGGCGCGCTGGACTCCCGCACGGGATTGGAGGTGCTCTCCTTCCTGCAGAAGCTGAACCGGGAGGGCACCACGGTGATTCTCATTACCCACGACAACGGAATCGCGGCCACTGCACGCCGCTGCGTGCGCCTGGCGGACGGCAAGATCGTGGAGGACCGGACCCAGGAGGTGGATTGGCTGTGAATATCCTGCAGGCAGTAAAGATGGCCCTGAAATCCATCTGGGGCAAGAAGGGCCGGTCCACGCTGACCATCCTGGGCATTTTTATCGGCATTGCCGCCGTGATGACCATTGTCTCCGTCATGGAGGGCATGAAGGAGCTGACCCGGCAGCAGTATGAGGCCATGGGCAGCAACCGCGTCACAGTATACATCTGGTCCAACCTGTATGATGAAAACGGAAACAGCCTGGCACCGGACTATTTCCCCAAATTATATGAATACTGCAACGGGCTGAAGGACCAGATCGAGGGTGTGACGCCGGAGGGCTATGCCAATAACATAACCGTGACGTACGGGACCAAGTCCACCGCCAACATGGGCTATGAGTGGGACGAAAACGGCAACCCCATCGGCGACACGCCGCCCAACCTCTATTACGCCAGCGATCAGTACAGCATCTGCAACAATCTGACCATGGCCAAGGGGCGGGATCTGGCATATCTGGACATGACCAATTATAATCAGGTATGCGTCATGGGTGCGCAGGCGGCCAAGACCTTCTTCGGCTCCGGAAATCCTGTGGGGCAGGAGCTCCAGGTCAACGGGAACCCCTTCCTGGTAGTGGGCGTTTACGGCAGCCGCCTCAGCGATCAATCTACCGGCAACAGCAATCTGGACAATTTCATCGCCTTCCCCTACACCGCCCGGCGGCTGCTGGGGGGAGAGGCGCCCAGCCAGTTCACGGTGAAGGCCAAGTCCGGGGTTAATCTGGAGGAATTGGTTCCCATTTTGAGCGGTTATGTCAAGGGACTGGTGGGCAGCAACGGCAGCTACAATGTGGAGTCGGCCAACCAGTACCAGGACTATCAGAACGAGTATCTGACCCAGATCAGTCTGATCCTGGGCGGCATCGCCGCCATCTCCCTGCTGGTGGGCGGCATCGGCATCATGAACATCATGCTGGTGACGGTGACGGAGCGTACCCGGGAGATCGGCATCCGCCGGGCTATCGGCGCCCAGCGGTCCAGCATCGTGGCCCAGTTCCTGATTGAGGCGGCCATGCTCTGCGGCATCGGCGGCATCGTGGGCATCCTGGTGGGTACGGCGGGCAGCGTGATTCTCAGTACTATTCTGATCAAGATCACGGTTTATCCGCCCACCTGGGTGACGGCGGCGGCCTTTGCCCTGTCGGTGGCCCTGGGACTGCTGTTCGGCAGCTATCCGGCGGTCAAGGCCGCGAAGCTGCAGCCGGTGGAAGCCCTGCGGGCGGAGTAATCAGCCATGGGATTTCAAATGGATGGAGATAGAGGAGGAGCAACTATGAAAAAGAGGCTGTGGGCGGCTCTGCTGGCAGTGGCCATGTCCCTGAGCATCCTGGTCATTCCGACGGGAGCCGCCGAGACCACCAACTTTTCCGATGTTTCGGATCAAAACACCGCCCTGGCGGTGGAGACGCTGCGGCTGATGGGGGTACTGGATGGATACAGTGACGGCACCTTCCGCCCCAATCAGCAGCTGACCCGGGCCCAGTTCTGTAAGATGGCGACTTATGCCATGGGCGCGGAGAATGAGCTGGGGCTGTACAATACTGTCACGGTTTTCCCGGATGTAAAGCCCTCCCACTGGGCCGCCGGTTATGTGAATATGGCGGCCAAGGGGAAGGACATCATCGCCGGCTATCCGGACGGCCGGTTCTACCCGGACCGCACCGTCACCGTGGGGCAGGCCGTGACGATCCTCCTGCGGCTGCTGGGCTATCAGGAGGACAAGATCGGCGGCGTGTGGCCGGACAGCTACATGGCCATGGGCGCCAAGGTGGGACTGACGGAGGGGATCACTCTCAGCGGCAACAGCCCGCTGACCCGGTCCCAGGCGGCACGGCTGTTCGTGAACCTCCTGCAGGCGGATTCCGCCGGCGAGGGCGGTGTCCAGTATACCCTGAGTGAGGAGACGGAGCTGGTGTCCGTGGACGGCAGCACCGGCAAGATGCGGACCTCGGACCAGACCTATGACATGGCCCATCCCGTGTCCTCCACCTCCCTGATCGGCGCCCGGGGTCACGTGGTCTCCATGAACGGCAAGGCCCTGACCTTCCTGCCGCTCACCAGCGGCAACAGCGGTACGGCCTCCGCGGCAGTGGTGGTGTACGAGGACCGCTCCACCGCGGGCTTCGCGGCCCTGGCGGGGGACAACACCTATGCGATCTACAAGAACGGCACCCTGGCCACCGCCAACGCCCTGCGGAAGTTCGACGTGGCTACCTATAACCCCGCCACGGACTCCATCCGGGTCTGCGATACCCGTGTGACGGTGTACTATGAGTCCTGTGATCCCAACCCAAGCGCGCCCACCAAGATCACAGTGTTGGGCGGCACGGAGTTCAGTGTGCTGCCCTCGGCGCTGGATACGCTGTCCAAGTTCAAGCCGGGTGACCAGATGACCCTGCTGCTGACGGCGGACGGTCAGGTGGCCGGCGCGGTGGCTCCCAGCGGGAATGCCGCCCGGGGCAACGCCATCGGCGTGGTCTCTGACGACGGCAAGATCCAGATGTTCTGCGGCAACACCACGATCACGCTGGCCAGCTCTGCGGAGGCGGATTTCCATGGCCGGGTGGTCCGGATTGCCTCCACGTCCAAGGAGAAGCTGACGCTGTCCAACCTGAGCGGCGGGATCTCCGGCGATCTGGATGTGGTGGACCGCAAGCTGGGCAGCCGGGATCTGGCGGAGAACGTCATGATCTTCATGGATGGCGAGCTCGTCAGCATCAGTCAGCTGACCAGCGGCACGATTCCCAGCGGCGAGATCAAGTACGCCCGGGTGAACTGGGCGGATCAGGTGGACCTGATCGTCCTCCGGGGCAATCAGGACAGCACGGTGATCTACGGCCGGGTCTTCTGGGTGGTGGAGCGCAACCCCGTTCAAGACGAGGAGACCGGCGAAAGCAGCACGGAGTATATCGAGAAGATCGGCGTGGACTGCGGCGGCAAGCGGACGGATGCCTATAAGATGAGCTATCCCTTCCAGACGGGCGACTATGTGGCAGCCACCATCAACCGCGGCAAGACCGGCTTCTCCAGTATGGTAAAGCTGACGGAGCTGAGCAATGTGCCCCGGAGTGCCTGGATCGGCGAGACCACCGTCCTGGTGGGCGGCCGGAGCTATACCGTGGCTCCCAGCGTCCTGTGCTACAACCGGGACAGCCAGACCTGGGTGACATTGGAGCAGGCGCTGAAATACGCGGACACCGCGAACCTTTACACCTACCGTGATGACGGCATCATCCGCATCATTGAGGTACAGCA
>CALXDZ010000062.1 GCA_944387205.1 uncultured Oscillospiraceae bacterium | reverse complement strand
CCCGCAGCGGCAAGCCCGTCATCATGGTGCTGGGCTCCGGCCCCATCCGCATCGGCCAGGGCATTGAGTTCGACTACTCCTCCGTCCACTGCGTCTGGACGCTGAAGGAGCTGGGCTATGACGTGGTCATCGTCAACAACAACCCGGAGACCGTCTCCACCGACTACGACACCGCCGACCGGCTGTACTTCGAGCCGTTGTGCCCCGAGGATGTCATGGACATCATCGATGCGGAAAAGCCCGTAGGCGTAGTGGTGGCCTTCGGCGGCCAGACGGCCATCAAGCTGACTAAGTACCTGGACGAACACGGCATCCCCATTCTGGGCACCAGCGCCGAGTCCATCGACATGGCCGAGGACCGGGAGCGGTTCGACTCCCTGCTGGAGCAGTTCCACATCAAGCGTCCCCGGGGCTGCGGCGTCACCGGGATGCAGGGCGCTCTGGACGCGGCCCATGAGCTGGGCTATCCTGTGCTGCTGCGCCCCAGCTACGTCATCGGCGGCCAGAACATGGTCATCGCCCACAATGACGAGGAGGTCCGCCGGTACATGGAGGTCATCCTCTCCGGCAAGATCGAAAACCCCGTGCTGGTGGACCAGTACCTGATGGGCAAGGAGCTGGAGGTGGATGTCATCTCCGACGGCACCGACGTGCTCATCCCCGGCATCATGCAGCACATCGAGCGCACCGGCGTCCACTCCGGCGACTCCATCGCCGTCTATCCCCCCTTCTCCATCTCCGACCGGATGCGTCAGACCATCATCGACTGCTCTGAGAAGCTGGCCCTTTCCCTGAAGACCAAGGGCCTCATCAATATCCAGTACCTGATCTATCAGGGTGAGCTCTACGTCATCGAGGTCAACCCCCGGGCCAGCCGCACGGTGCCCTATATCTCCAAGGTCACCGGCGTGCCCATGGTGGATCTGGCCACCCGGGTCATGGTGGGTCAGCCCCTCAAGTCCCTGGGCTACGGCACGGGCCTCTACCGCACGCCGCCCTATGTGGCCGTGAAGGTGCCTGTGTTCTCCTTTGAAAAGATCACCGACGCCAACTCCTCCCTGTCTCCGGAGATGAAGTCCACCGGCGAGGTGCTGGGCGTGGGCAAGACCCTGGAGGAGGCCATGTTCAAGGGCCTGGTCTCCGCCGGCTATAAGGTGGAAAAGCCCAAGCGGGGCGGTATCCTCATCTCCGTTAACCGCCGGGATCAGCCTGAGATCGTCCACATCGCCCGGAAGCTGGACGACATGGGCTATAAGCTCTACGCCACCGACGGCACCGCCCGGGAGATCGGCCGCCTGGGCACCGATGTGGAGATCGTGGGCAAGCTGGGCCGGGACAGCCGGGTCTTTGACCTGCTGGAGAGCGGACAGATCGACTACATCATCCTCACTGGCTCCACCGAGCCGGCCTATATCCGGGACTTCATCCACCTCAACCGCCGGGCGCTGCAGCTGTCCATCCCTTGCCTGACCTCTTTGGACACTGCCGCTGCCCTCACCGATATCCTGGCCAGCGGCTACAACCAGCGCAACACTGAGCTGGTGGATATCGCCCACATGCGCAAGTGGCGCCGGAGCCTGCACTTCTCCAAGCTGGAGGGCTGCGGCAACGACTGTATCATCATCGAGAACTTCAACGGCGAGATCACCTGCCCCGAGTCCCTGGCCCTGACGCTGTGCGACCGGCACCGGGGCGTGGGCGCCGAAGGGTTGGTGCTGCTGGAGGACTCCGACGTGGCCGAGGTGAAGATGCGCCTGTTCAACACCGACGGCAGCGAGGGCCTCATCGGCGGCAATGCCATCCGCTGCGTTGCCAAGTACCTCTACGACAAGGGCTTCACCCGTCAGGAGTCCTTCTCCGTGGAGACCGGCGGCGGCGTGCGCCATCTGGACCTCTACACCGTGGACGGCAAGGTCACCTCTGTGGCTGTGGACATGGGGAAAGCCAGCCTGAAGGCGGCGGACCTGCCCACCACCCTGCAGGAGGAGTCTCTCATCAACTATCCCGTGGAGATCGGCGGCGAGCATTACAACATCACCTGCGTCAGCGTGGGCAACCCCCACTGCGTGGTGTTCTGCGACCGGGTGGACGGCGTGGATGTGCCCCAGGTGGGCCCCCGGTTCGAGCACTCCGAGCTCTTCCCGGAGCGGATCAATACCGAGTTCGTCCGGGTGGTGAACCCCCTGACCATCAAGATGCGGGTCTGGGAGCGGGGCAGCGGCGAGACCACGGCCTGCGGCACCGGCGCCTGCGCGGCGGTGGTGGCTGCCGTGGCCACCGGCCAGTGCGAAAAGGGCACCGACGTTACCGTCAAGCTCCGGGGCGGTGACCTGACCGTCAACTATACGGACGAAAGGGTCATCCTCACCGGCGATGCCAAGCTCCTTTTCGACGGCACCACCGAGTACTAAGCGTTCCTCTGTACAGCAATAAACGGGCGGAACGGCTCAAAAGGCCGTTCCGCCCGTTCTGCACACAGAACAGCTCCTTTCGACCTCTACCAAACGGGGAGTGCCGGAAGGAGCTGTTCCTTTTTGTGAAGGGGAGAGAAGTTAAAGTTACTGGGCCAGATCCTGGGAGGCGTCCTCTTCCTTTTTGGGGGCAAGGCCCTTCTTTTCCAGGATCTTGTCAATGATCATGAAGACCGCAAAAAGAGCAACAAAACCAATGATGACATATCCGCCGCTTGACATAGAGAACCCTCCTTGTGAATTAACAACAAATTAACAAATGCGATTTCATTTCTAACGAAATCTTTACAACAAGTATAGTCAATCCGGCGGAAAAATGCAAGCGTTTTATCAAAATAATTGAAAGAATTATACAAAAACGCATTTCGATGACAAAAAAGATGAGCGATGTTTTCAAGAGAAGAACAGTTTGGGAAAAAGGGCCGGAAGAGAAGGGGAGGCAGAGGATTGTGCCGCCGCTTGCAGCAGGCTGTCGCTTATGGTATGATACCCAAAAAACATATGGTGAACAAAAGGAGAGCACATATGACCATTTTGGTGATCGACGGACAGGGAGGCAAGCTGGGCCGGCAGCTGGTGAAAGCCATTTCTGAGCGATTCCCCCAGGAGGAACTGGTGGCGGTGGGTACCAACAGTGCAGCTACGGCCAACTTGCTCAAGGGCGGCGCCCAGCGGGGGGCCACTGGGGAAAACGCGGTACTGGTGGCCTGCCGCAGGGCGGATATCATCGTGGGTCCGGTAGGCATCGTGGTGGCGGACTCCCTGATGGGGGAGGTGACGCCGGCCATGGCTGCCGCTGTGGGACAGAGCCAGGCGGTTCGCATCCTGGTGCCCATCAACCGCTGCGAGACGCTCATTGCCGGGGTCAGCGGTGTGCCCGCGTCCCGGCTTCTGGAGGACGCTATGGATAAGATCCAGGGAGTACTGGAAGGAACCTTGTAAGAAGCCCCTGGCGGATCGGCAGGCGGAGGAAAGGGCGGACCCGGAATTGACAGAGCCGGGAATTTTTGGTATAATTATCATTACGGGTTGGCAGGAAGCTGCCCGGAGGACAGAAGTCCCGCCTTTGCTCCGCCGCTCTGGCGCCGGGGCAGACTTTGCTTTTATCATGTTTGAAATAGGTGCCTGGAAGGCGCCGCTCTCCTGAAGGGGGGCGGCGCCTTTTTTGCCCCAGAGGGAGGAAAAAATCTATGCAAGCAACTCGAAAAAATTCCAGTCCCGTCCGCAAACTGGTCTATGCCGCCGTGTGCCTGGCCCTGGCTCTGGTGCTGCCCTTTTTGACCGGACAGATCCCACAGATCGGCAACGCCCTTTGCCCCATGCACCTGCCGGTGCTGCTGTGCGGCTTTTTGTGCGGCTGGCCCTGGGCCCTGGCGGTGGGCGCCGTGGCGCCGCTGCTGCGCTTTGCTCTGTTCTCCATGCCGGCTCTGTGGACCGCTATCCCCATGGCCTTTGAGCTGGCCACCTACGGTGCAGCGGCGGGCCTGCTCTATAGCCGCCTGCCCCGGCGCGCCGGCAACATCTATGTGTCCCTGGTGGGTGCCATGCTGGCTGGCCGTGTGGTGTGGGGCGTGGTGAAATTCGTCCTGTCGGGCCTGCAGAATACGGAGTTCCCCTTCTCTGCCTTTGTGGCCGGAGCCTTCACTACGGCCATTCCCGGCATCATCGTGCAGCTGGTGCTCATCCCGCTGCTGGTGCTGGGTCTGGATCGGGCGGGGATGAGCGCCAATGCGCCCCGAACTGTCCGAGCCTGAGAGAGAACATAAAAAAGCATATAGGGGAGTGGCTGCTGTTTTGGGCCGCTCCCTTCCTTTTTTAGGAAAAACACAGGAATTTCCTAGGAAAATAGCTTTGCTTTTGCAGAGGCAGGCGTGTTATACTAGCTCTTACTATGACAAAGGAAAGTGGAAGATAGTTGATGAGATTTCAAGATTTGAAGCTGCTGCCTGCTCTGCTGCGGGCGGTGAACGAGCTGGGCTATCGGGAGCCCACGCCCATCCAGGCCCAGGCCATTCCGCCGGTGCTTGCGGGCCGGGATCTGATCGGCTGCGCCCAGACCGGTACTGGCAAGACCGCGGCCTTCGCCGTGCCCATTTTGCAGATGCTCCAGGGGAAAGGGGAGCGGGGTCACCGACCCATTCGGGCGTTGATACTGACGCCTACCCGGGAACTGGCGCTGCAGATTCAGGAGTGTTTTCAGCAGTACGGCAAGTACCTGCCTGTGCGCAGCGCCGTCATCTTCGGCGGCGTGGGCCAGGGGCCTCAGGTGGAGGCCCTGGAGCGGGGGGTGGACGTGCTGGTGGCCACCCCGGGCAGGCTCAATGACCTGTGCGCCCAGGGTCATGTGGATCTGGGAAGTCTGGAGATCTTCGTGCTGGACGAGGCGGACCGGATGCTGGATATGGGTTTTATCCACGACGTGCGAAAGGTCATCGCCCGTCTGCCGAAAAAACGGCAGACGCTGCTCTTTTCCGCCACCATGCCCCAGGAGATCGCCGAGCTGGCCGGGACCATCCTCCACGACCCGGTGCGGGTGGAGGTGACGCCCCAGTCCTCCACGGTGGATGCCATTGAGCAGCGGCTCTACCGGGTGGACAAGGTCAACAAGCGCCGTCTTCTGGTATGGCTTTTGCAGCAGCGCCAGGAGCAGACGGTGCTGGTGTTCACCGCCACAAAGCACGGGGCAGACCGAGTGGTAAAGGAGCTGGGGCGGGCAGATATCGCCGCCATGGCTATCCACGGCAATAAGAGCCAAAGCAGCCGGGTCCGGGCCTTGGAGAGCTTCAAAAGCGGCGAGATCCGGGTTCTGGTGGCCACGGACATCGCCGCCAGGGGCATCGACATCAGCCAGCTGCCCTTGGTCATCAACTTCGACCTGCCCAACGTGCCGGAGACCTATGTCCACCGTATCGGCCGCACGGGCCGGGCGGGCCGCAGCGGACTGGCCATCAGCTTTTGTAACTTTGATGAGCTGGGGCTGCTCAAAGACATCGAAAAGCTCATCGGTAAGAAGATTCCGGAGGTAGGGGACCATCCCTGGCCTATGGAGGTCTTTGCGCCTGCGCTCAAAGCGGAGCGGCCGCCCCGGCGGCGGGAGGAGAGATCTGCTCGGGAGAGTGACGCCCAGCCGGAGCAGGCTCCGGAGCGCTCCGGCGGACGGCGCCGGAGAAGGGGCGCACAGGAGAAGCGGGACGGCGCCGGGGACCGGAAGAGTCCGGTCCAGCTCTCTGGGGCCGCGCCGACAAAGACCCGGCGCCCCGGGCCCCCCAAGGAGACACCGGCAGGGGAGAAGGGCCCTGCGCCCCAGCAAAAGGTACCGGTGCGGAAGCTGGCCTCCACACCGCCGCCGCTGCCGGGCCACGTGGTGGCGGTGGCCGATGGCCGGTTCCGCCGGAAATAGGAGAAAAAAGTTTCTCTTGCTCTGTCTAATTCTCTTGTGGTATGATGTAGGCTAATATTATGTGACAGAGGAGGACCAAGAAGCCATGAAAACAAAAGTGGAACGCATTCAAAAGGACATTGAGGCCCTGGCCCAGTTTAACGCCACTCCCGGCGCCGGCCTGACCCGTATGTCCTTTACCCCCGAGCACCGGGGCGCCCAGGAGTATCTGATCCAAGCTATGGAGGCGGCCGGGCTTCAGGTGCGCATCGACGCAGCAGGCACCATTGTGGGCCGGCTGGAGGGTCAGGATCCGAGCCTGCCTCCGGTGGTGGCCGGCAGCCACTATGACAGCGTGCCCAACGGCGGAAACTTCGATGGTCCTGCAGGTGTTGTGATGGGGCTGGAGACCGCACGGGTGTTCCAGGATCTGGGCATCAAGCCTCACCGGAGCGTGGAGTTCGTGGCCCTGATTGAGGAGGAGGGCGCCCGCTTTGGCGGCGGTCTGTTCGGCTCCCGGGCCATGGCTGGAAAGCTGACACAGCAGGAGCTGCAGACCTTCCGGGACAAAGATGGCATCTCCAGCGGCGAGGCCATGGCTGCCTTCGGTCTGGACCCGGAGAAGATCGGCGATGCTGTGCGGCCCAAGGGCAGCATCCATGCCTTTTTAGAGCTGCACATCGAGCAGGGCAAGGTCCTGGAGAGCGGCGGACAGGATGTGGGTGTGGTGCGCACCATCGTGGGCATCAAGGAGCTGCGCATCACTGTCCGGGGCCGGGCAGACCACGCCGGCGCCACCCCCATGAACATGCGGGCGGACGCCTATCTGGCCGCCTGCAAGGTGGCCCTGGCGGCCAACCGGGCGGCCATCGCTGCGGGCAACGGCACGGTGGCTACTGTGGGCAAGGTGGATGTGCTGCCCGGCGGCTTCAACATCGTGCCTGGTCAGGTGATTTTCTGCGTGGATATCCGCAGCCCCAAGTCCCATTGCCTGGACGAGGTGCTTGCAGCTGTGGATCAAGCGGCCAAGGAGGCCTGTGCTGCAGAAGAGGGCCTGTCCTATGAGATCGAGCAGCTGATGGACGTGGTGCCTGTGGATCTGAGTGAGCATATGTGCGAACTGCTGGGCAAGCATGCCCAGGCCCTGGGTATGAAGTATCGGGATATGGTCTCCGGTGCCGGCCACGACACCCAGATCATGGCCGAGATCGGTCCGTCGGCTCTGGTGTTCGTTCCCTGCCGGGATGGCCGCAGCCACTGCCCCGAGGAGTGGACCGACTATGACCAACTGCAAAAGGGCATCGAGGTCTGCTGCGCTACCATCATGGAGCTGGCGGAGGAGTAAATCTGCCTCTTGAGAAAAAAGCGCCATTCCCCTATTGGGGAATGGCGCTTTTTGTGTGCTGCCTATTCTATGGAGACTCGGTCCGCATCGCCTGGATTAACGGTGATGGTCACCTCCAACAGCTGGTAGGAGATATAATCCCCCAGCTGGCGGCTGCGCAGATCCTCCAGTACCTGGTCCTTACAGGCCAGCAGGACCGCCAGATCGCTGGAAGCGCTCCAGGACATGAGGATCCAGTCCGGTACATCGGCTTCCTCATAGGTATCCAGCCAAAAGACGGGGGTTGATCCCACGGTCTCATAGGTCACGTCAAAACGGACGGTGTTGGGCTCCACCTGGTCGCTGGTGAGAATGACGGCATCCTGGAGACCGGAGTGAAGCGGGGAGACGTAGCTGGAGATGCGGATGGGCTTTTGGGGATCCTCCAGCGGGACGGTGATGCTCTGTTCCTCCGTCCAGGCGTTCTCCGGCAGCCGTACGCCGGCATAGGTAAAGCCGGAATACTCAGCAAAGCACACCCCTGTGCCGATGCCCAGCAGCAGAAGTCCGCCGCACAAAAGACCCAGCATGGTCAGGCGGAAACGCTTATTCATGGTCCCCCTCCTCCAAAGTATTGGCCCGGTTCATGGCCTCCAGCAGCAGCTCAGACAGGTCACCAGTCTCTTCATCGAGCACCGGGGCGGACGGTTCCGCCGCGGGACGGGGGCGGCGGAAGCGCAGGGTGCTGCCCAGGCCCAGAACGCCGGTGCAGAAGGCCGCACCGCCCAGACAGAAGAGAGCCGCTCCCGCCGATGGGTAGCCCTGAAACAGCAGCACTACCATGAGCCCCAGGCCCACCAGGCATAAAAGCCCCGCCCCGGCAAAGGGCGCCGCGCACAAAAGCAGCACCAGGTTCCACACCAGCCGTCCCAGACACCCCAGAAAGCGGCCCAAGCTGTGGAACAGGCGGCCCAGGCCCTGTTTTGTCCGGGAAAGACCGCTGCCTGATTTTTTCGCCTGACCGATAGGAGCGGTCTCGCTGGAGGATACGGTTGCCTGTGCTGCACGGCACTCTGTTTCCGGTCCTTCTGCCGGCTGCGCCTTCCGGGAGAAAAGCCTCTTGAGGCCCAGACGGCAGGTCCGAACCAGCGCTGCTGCGCCCAGGCTTATCCGGCGGAAGAACCGCCCCAGGGCGCCGCCCAGACGGCGGACCAAGGCGGCCGCGCCGGCGCAGCCGCGCTTAAGAACAGGGCGAGGGTCCGGCACCGACACCACCTTTACCCCCGTCATGGGGGAGCTGAAGGCGGGCTTCACATGATAGGCCTCCAAAATTTCCGCCGCCAGCTGATCCAGGTCGCCAAAGTCCTGAATAGCCTCTTCCTCCGTCAGCCCTCCAGCCACCCGCAGGTCGATGTGTTGGGCGTATTCCGCCAAAATATCCTGCTGCTCCGCATCCTCCAAAACGGCGATGCGGCTTTGCAGCTCCTTCAAAAACCATGCCTTGTTCCTCATTGCTTCTGCTCCTTTAGAAATCGGTTCACCTGCTGCTGAAACACGTCCCACTCCGCCTCCAAGGCGTCCCGGTACAAAACCCCGGCGGCGGTGAGGTGGTAGTATTTTCGGGGCGGCCCCTCGCTGGATTCCCGGAGATAGGTCTCAAAATAGTGCTCGTTGGTCAGCCGCTTGAGCAAAGGGTAGATGGTGCCCTCGTTCACGTCCACCACCTTGGACACCTCGGCCACCAGCTCGTAGCCGTACATGTCCCGCTTCCGGACGGATTCCAGCACGATCAGCTCCAGCACGCCCTTTTTGAATTGTGCGTTCATCCTATCCCTCCTTGGCTCCTATCTTATCGCAGCTACTATGCAATGTCAAGTACTAAAAAATAAACAATACTCTGCAGGGGTTGACAAATGGAAAGAAAGGATTTATACTGACGGCGCTCGGTAGGTGAGGCTACCACGGGGATCCGGAGAGATCCAAAGATCGCTGCCGCGGAATTGTGGAGACAC
>CALXDZ010000061.1 GCA_944387205.1 uncultured Oscillospiraceae bacterium | reverse complement strand
TGGGACTGAGCGGGCGTACGAAGCACCGCCCCTCCCAGATGTCCGGCGGCCAGCAGCAGCGGGTGGCCATTGCGAGAGCCATCGCCACCCGCCCGGCCATTGTCATGGCGGACGAACCCACCGGCGCTCTGGACTCCCGCACGGGATTGGAGGTGTTGGCCTTCCTGCAGAAGCTGAACCGGGAGGGTACCACGATCATTCTCATTACCCACGACAACGGGATCGCCGCCACCGCCCGCCGCTGCGTGCGCCTGGCAGACGGCAAGATCGTGGAGGACCGGGCCCAGGAGGTGGATTGGCTGTGAATATCCTGCAGGCAGTGAAAATGGCTCTGAAGTCCATCTGGGGCAAGAAAGGTCGGTCCACGCTGACCATCCTGGGCATCTTCATCGGCATTGCCGCCGTGATGACCATTGTCTCCATCATGGAGGGCATGAAGGAACTGACCCGGCAGCAGTACGAGGCCATGGGAAGCAACCGTGTCACAGTGTACATCTGGTCCTATCTGTACGATGAGGAGGGCAACAGCCTGGCTCCGGATTATTTCCCCAAACTGTATGAATACTGCAACGGGCTGAAGGACCAGATTGAGGGTGTGACGCCGGAGGGATATGCCAATAATATCACGGTTACTTACGGAACCAAATCCACCGCCAACATGGGGTATGAGTGGGATGAGAACGGCAATCCCATCGGCGACACGCCGCCCAACCTCTACTACGCCAGTGACCAGTACAGCATCTGCAACAACCTGACCGTGGCCAGAGGCCGGGACCTGGCGTATCTGGACATGACGAACTACAATCAGGTGTGCGTTATGGGCGCCCAGGCGGCCAAGACCTTCTTCGGCTCCGGCAACCCTGTGGGGCAGGAGCTCCAGGTCAACGGGAACCCCTTTCTGGTAGTGGGTGTTTACGGCAGCCGCCTCAGCGATCAGTCGACCGGCAACAGCAATCTGGATAATTTCATTGCCTTCCCCTACACTGCCCGGCGGCTGCTGGGGGGCGAGGCGCCCAGTCAGTTTACTGTAAAGGCCAAGAATGGCGTGAACCTGGAGGAGCTGATTCCCACTCTGAGCGGCTATGTCAAGGGCCTGGTGGGCAGCAACGGCAGCTACAACGTGGAGTCGGCTAACCAGTACCAGGATTACCAGAATGAATACCTGACGCAAATCAGCCTGATCCTGGGCGGCATCGCCGCCATCTCCCTGCTGGTGGGCGGCATCGGCATCATGAATATCATGCTGGTGACGGTCACTGAGCGCACCCGGGAGATCGGCATCCGCCGGGCCATCGGCGCCGAGCGCAGCTCCATCGTCACCCAGTTCCTCATCGAGGCGGCCATGATCTGCGGCATCGGCGGCATCATTGGTATCTTCCTGGGGACCATCGGAACACTGATCGCGGGAAAGTTTTTGCTCCAGGACATCATCTGGCCGTCCCTGGGCATCACCCTTGCGGCGTTTTTGCTGTCGGTGGCGCTGGGCATGCTCTTTGGTATCTACCCCGCCGCCAAGGCATCCAGACTGCAGCCCGTGGAGGCTCTGCGGGCGGAATGAGAGAGGGAGAAGAGGATATGAAAAAGAAGATCATTTCGTTTTTGCTGGCGCTTTGCCTGCTGGTGCCCTGGGTACCGGCCGCGGCTCACGCCGCCCAGAGCGGCGGTGTGACGGGTTTTTCCGACATCTCTGACGCGGACACCGCTGTCAGCGTGGAGGTGCTGCGGATGATGGGCGTACTGGACGGCTACGGTGACGGCACCTACCGTCCCGGCAACACCCTGACCCGGGCCCAGTTCTGTAAGATGGCCGTTCTGGCCATGGGCAAGGGAGAACAGGCGGCCCAGTACAAGAATTACACCATTTTCCCCGATGTCAAGTCCAGCCACTGGGCCGCCGGCTATATCAATCTGGCGGTCCGGGGAGACCAGGGCACTGCCGGCGGCAGCGGGGAAGAGGAGACCAAGACCTCCCGCGGCATCATCGCCGGCTTTGCCGACGGTACCTTCGGCCCTGACCGCTCCGTGACCTACGGCCAGGCCGTCACCATCCTTATGCGGATGCTGGGGTATCAGGACGGTGACGTGGGCGCCGTGTGGCCTGACGGCTATCTGGTCAGCGCCGCCTCCACGGGTCTCACCGACGGGGTGAATCTCACTGCCAACGCTCCGGTGGACCGGGGCCGGGCGGCCCGGCTCTTTGCCAATCTGCTGGCCACCCGTATGAAGGGCGGCGGCAGCACCTTCGGCGCCTCCGTGGCGGCCAGTACCGTGGAGAACGTGGTGCTGCTCTCCTCCTCCGCTGTGGCTGCCGACGGCTCCACCGGCGGACTGCTGGTGGCGGCTCCCGGCTCCTCGTCCACTGAGGTCTACAAGCCGGCTCAGAAGGCGGGCACGGGCCTCCTGAACGGCCGCAAGGGCACTGTGCTTCTGGACCGGGCCGGCAATGCGCTGACCTTTGTCCCTGCCAGCGGCACCGTTACCAAGACCATCACGGTCTCCCTGGCCAAGGCCAACGCCCTCACCGACAGCAAGGGCCAGACCTATGACGTCACTGCCGACACCGTCACCTATTTCCAGGGCGAGCAGAAGAGCTACGGTGAGCTCTTCACCTTCCTGACGGGCCAGTCCGTCACCATCTGCTTCGGCGCCGACGGTAAGGCCGAGTACATCTTCGCCGGCTCCGCCTCCTCCACCACGGACGCGGTGGTGGTGGCCGCCAAGGGCTCCACCGCGGGCTTCAGCCAGCTGGCCGGCGGCTCCAACAACTACACCATCTACAAAAACGGCATCAAGGCCGGCCCCGGCGACCTGCGGCAGTATGACGTGGCGGTCTACAACCCCGCCAACCACTCCATCCAGGTCAGCGACACCCGCCTCACCGGCGCCCTGGAGGACGTGTACCCCAACATGGAGGCCCCCTCCAAGGTCACGGTCATGGGCCATGAGTTCCCTGTGCTGCCCGGTGCCGCCTCCGACTTCGCCCGGCTGCGGGTCGGCGGTTCCGTGAGCCTGCTGCTGACGCCGGACAATCAGGTGGCCGGCGCCGTGGAGAGCAGTGCCGCCACCCGCAGCAACGCGGTGGGTCTGGTGACGTCCATCAATGACACCACCGCCACAGTCACCTTGCTCAACGGCCTGGTGCTCCAGGGCAGCCACGGTATGGGCAAGGAGGCCAGCAAGTACAACGGCCAGCTGGTAAAGGTGGCCTCCAGCGGCAAGGGCCGCATCTCCATCACCCGCCTCTCCAGCGGTGCCTCCTCCAGTCTCAATGTGGTGGAGAAGAAGCTGGGCTCCTCTCCCATGGCGGAGAACCTGCGGGTGTACGAGAAGGTGGGCTCCAGTGCTCTGATGCCCATCAGCTTCGCCCAGCTGACCCAGGAGACCATCCGGGGCGAGAAGATCAGCTATGTGGGCTATGACTGGAATGACCGGGTGTGCATCCTGATCCTCAACGACGTCACCGGTGACTGCTACACCTATGGCAAGGTGGAGGTGACTCCCGGCGAGGCCATTCCCGGAAATCCCGATGATCCTATGTCCGGCGGCTTTACCAGCGGCACCCTGACCGTTCGCTTCGGCAACGGCTCGGAAGGCGTGCTGGGCCCCATCACCAGCAACTATGGCCTGACCAACGGAGGATACTACGGTGTGGCTGTCTCCGCCGACGGACAGAGCGTGGCGGCCTATCTGGAGCTCCAGGGCCTGAAGAACGTGCCCAACAGCGCCTGGACTACCACAGGCCTGGTCAACGTGGGCGGCATCACCTATCCTGTGGCGGAGAATGTGGTGTGCTACAACCGCAAGACCGGCAGCTTCACCACCCTGGGCGCTGCCCGGGCCTGGAGCGGTACCACCAACCTTTACTACGACAAGACCCCCGATCAGGGCGGCAAGATCCGCGTGATCGAAGTGGGCTGAGTCACAGGGGGAAATACTTCTTTTTCCAGCACACCGTCCGCGTACAGCGGACGGTGTGTTTTTTCATCTGATTTTGACAGCTGGAAAACAGCGCTTTGACCTGTTGAAGCCAGGGCTTTTTGTCACATGTGCGTTCTTGACGGTCCATGGGAAAGGGACTATAATATTTTTACCAATTTACAAGACGCAAGAGGGAAATGCTGGGAAATTTTTGGGATTGTCCCCTTGCGGGAAAGGGGTGCGGCCAATGGAACGCGAAGAGAGGAAGAACGCTTTCCACGACGGTACGCTGATCCATGGATACGAGTTTTTCGGAGCACACCGGGAGACCCGAGACGGACAAAGCGGCTGGGTGTTCCGGGTCTGGGCACCCCATGCTGCTGCCGTGTCGGTGGTGGGCGCGTTCAATGACTGGCAGGAGGGAGCCGCTCCCATGGAGCGGTTCGACGAGTTCTGGGAGACCTTCCTGCCCGGCTTGGAGCAGTTTGAAAGCTATAAGTACGCTGTGGAGGGCTGCGACGGTGTGACCCGGTTCAAGTGCGATCCCTACGGCTTCCACGCTGAGACCCGGCCGGGCACGGCCAGCAAGCTCTATGACCTCAAGCCCTACCCCTGGACGGACGCGGAGTTTCGCTCCGGACGCCGCAGTCCCCAGGAACAGCCCATGAACATCTACGAGGTGCACCTGGGTTCCTGGAAGCGGCGGGAGGACGACGCCTTTTACGACTATCGCTCCCTGGCCGACGAGCTCTCAGAGTACGTCCGGGATCTGGGCTATACCCATATCGAGCTGCTGCCGGTGACGGAGCATCCCCTGGACGACTCTTGGGGCTATCAGTGTACGGGCTACTTTGCCCCTACCTCCCGGTTCGGTACGCCGGATGACTTCAAGTACTTTGTGGACACCATGCACCAAAAGGGCATCGGTGTGCTGCTGGACTGGGTGCCGGCCCACTTCTGCAAGGACGCCCAGGGCCTGATGGAGTTTGACGGCTCCTGCTGCTACGAGTACAGCGACCCCAACAAGTGGGAGCACGCCAGCTGGGGTACCCGGGTCTTTGACTACGGCCGGCCGGAGGTCATCAGTTTCCTGCTCTCCTCGGCGGTGTTCTGGCTCCAGGAGTACCATATTGACGGCCTGCGGGTGGATGCGGTGGCCTCCATGCTGTACCTGGACTATGACCGCCAGGGCGGCGCCTGGACCCCCAACCAATACGGCGGCCATGAGAATCTGGAGGCCATCGAGTTCCTGCGCAAGCTCAACCAGACTGCCTTCGCCGTGGACCCCCAGGTGCTGATGATCGCCGAGGAGTCCACCGCCTGGCCCCTGGTGACCTGTCCGCCGGATGTGGGCGGCCTGGGCTGCAACCTCAAGTGGAACATGGGCTGGATGCACGATATCACCCACTATATGAAGCTGGACCCCTATTGCCGGCAGTTCAGCCACACGGACATCACCTTCTCCCTGATGTACGCTTTCTCGGAGAACTTCATCCTCCCC
>CALXDZ010000060.1 GCA_944387205.1 uncultured Oscillospiraceae bacterium | reverse complement strand
CTCCCGAGGAGTACGAGGTTCCCTTCCCCCGGCACAAGGAGGCCTGGGTGGTGACGGCGGCGGACAAGGCGGTGGCCACCCGGGAGGTGCTGGCGCTGGCGGAGCGGCGCTGCGGCTGGTGGCTGCGGCGGCTGGCGACGGCTGTATAATTCTTGCGGCATCAGGAAAAGAGAGACCCCGGTCCACGACTTTTGCCGTGGACCGGGGCCTTTTTTGGAAAAGTGCTTATGTGATCTCCAGCAGCTGGGGCAGGGAAGTGATCTCATAGTCGATGCGCAGACCCTCCGGCCGGGGCGCGCCGGTGCGGTTGAACCAGCAGCAGGGGAGACCTGCGTTGTTGGCGCCCTGGATATCGGAACTCAGGGAGTCCCCCACCACCAGGCAATCCTCCGGCCTGACACCGGACAGGTGGGTCAGGACATAGTCGAAGTAGGCCCGGGAGGGCTTGGCGGCTCCGGCCTCCTCAGAGATGAAGGCACCCTGGATATAGGGGGCGATGGCGCTTTGGGACAATCGGGCGCGCTGGACCGAGGCCACCGCGTTGGTGATGATGTAGAGCCGGTGATTTTGGGCCAGGGCCCGGCACACCTCCAGGGCGTGGGGCAGCAGCACGGCGCTGCGGCCCAGGGCCTCCAGGTAGACCCGATTGCACTCCGCCGGATCGCCGGGCAGGCCCAGGCGGCTTAAATACCGGCGGAACCGCTCCACCACCAGAAATTCCTTGGTGATCTCGCCCCGGTCCAGCTGGGCCCAGAGCGTATGGTTGATGGCGTCATAGAGACTTCGGTGCTCCTCTGACCAGGGCAGGGAGCAGGTGCGGCAGAGGGTGGAAAAGGCGGCGGCGCTGGCCTGAGCGAAGTCAAAGAGGGTATCGTCAGCGTCCAGCAGCAAAACGGGATAACCCATAGGTATCTCCTTTCTTTTAAAAAAGAGGATGGAGCATCCGGCGAAGGGCCGGATGTGAACACATCTTCCCCTGATTACATAGCATGAAAACGGAGGGGGAGATGGCATGAAGAAAACCTTTGCCGTCCTGGGCGGAGACCGGCGGCAGATCGAACTGACCCGTCTGTTGGCCCGGGACGGGCAGCAGGTCTTTACCTGCGCCCTGGGCCTGGGCACAGATCGGCCCTTGGAAACGGCGGGGGAGGCGGATGTGGCGGTGCTGCCCATGCCGCTTTCCAAAGAACCGGGGCTGTTAAACGGCACCAAAGTGGAACTGGGGCGGCTCTGGGAACTGCTGCGGCCAGAGCAGCTGCTCTGCGCCGGGCAGGTGGAAGAAGGGGTCCTTGCCGCCGCCCAAGGCCGGGGCCTGACTCTGGTGGATTACCTCAAGCGGGAGGAGCTGGCGGTGGCCAATGCGGTGCCCACCGCCTTGCCGGTAGGACACAAAAGATGGGCCTCAGGGCTGCCCGCCCAGCAGGCGGGAGATGTTGGCGGCGGTGAGCTTGACTTCCCGGGTCATGGACATGAGCTCGTCCTCCATGCGGAAGGTGGGGCCGGCAATGCTGACGGCGGCCTGGATGGTATGGCCCATGCCGAAGATGGGCGCCCCCACACAGATGAGCCCCGGCTCGATCTCGCCGTCGTCGATGGCGTAGCCGGTCTGCCGGGCACGGGCCAGCTCCCGCCGCAGCTGGTCCGGGGAGGAAATGGTCCGCTCTGTCAGCTGTTCCATCTCCGGCAGAGCCTGACAGTAGGCATCCACGAACGCCTCGCTGTGGTAGGCCAGCATGATCTTGCCGCCGCTGGTGGCGTGGGCTGGGGCCCGGGTACCCACCTTGGTGTTGCACACCACGGAGCGGAAGGTCTCTACCTTGTCCAGATAGAAGATCTCCTTGTCCAGCATGACGCTGAGGTTGATGGTCTCCTTGACGGTGGCAGAGAGCTTCTCCAGTTCCGGCCGGGCCACGCTGCGCAGGTCTGAGTGGCTCAGCACTGTACTGGACAAAAGCAGCAGCCGGGGGCCCACCTGATAGCTCTTGCGCACCGGGTCCTGAATGAGATACCCCCGCTCGGTCAGCGTGGCGATCTGGCGGTAGACGGTGGTGGTGGGCATGTGGAGCTCTTCCACCAGACGTTTAAGCGTCCATTCCGTGGTGTTGTCCATGAAACATTCCAAGATCTCCAGCGCCCGGATGATGCTGGACACCTGTTCCTTTGCCATATGTGATACCTCTTTTCTGGGGTGATTTCTTCTAGGGGCACTTGACAAAACGGTGTCTTCAATATATCATGAACGAGGAAAAAAGGGAATATCCAATCGGCAATTGCTCCATGCCCGCTTGGCGGCCGTTTTTTTAAGGTTGAATTCGAAAAACGATTCCGTATAGCGGAAAACGGAAGGAGAAAAAGTGACTGGGAGACGGTAAAATGAGAAGTGGCCGCCTCCCAAAGAAAAATGGTTAAATCGAAATGGGAGATGATGACTATGCCGAAAAAAATCGAGGTCATGGACGGCAACCAGGCAGCGGCTTATGCCTCCTATGCCTTTACGGAGGTAGCGGGGATCTTCCCCATCACGCCCTCCTCGCCCATGGCGGAGTATGTGGATGACTGGTCGGCCAAGGGGAAGAAGAATATCTTCGGCCAGACGGTGGACGTGGTGGAGATGCAGTCTGAGGGCGGCGCCGCAGGTACGGTCCACGGCTCCCTGGAGGCCGGCGCGCTGACCACCACCTACACGGCCTCTCAGGGCCTGCTGCTGATGATCCCCAATATGTATAAGATCGCCGGCGAGCTGCTGCCCGGCGTGTTCCACGTCAGCGCCCGGACCGTGTCCTCCCACGCATTGTCCATCTTCGGCGACCACTCCGACGTGATGGCCTGCCGTCAGACTGGCTTTGCCCTGCTGGCCTCCGCTGGTCCCCAGGAGGTCATGGATCTGGCGGCGGTGGCTCACCTGTCCGCCATCAAGGGCCGGGTGCCCTTCCTGCACTTCTTCGACGGCTTCCGCACCTCCCACGAGATCCAGAAGATCGAGGCGCTGGACTATGACGACCTGCGTCCCCTGGTGGATATGGAGGCTCTCAACCGCTTCCGCCGCAACGCCCTCAACCCCGACCACCCGGTGGTCCGTGGCACCACCGTCAACCCCGACATCTTCTTCCAGGCCCGGGAGGCCCAGAACAAGTACTACACCCGCCTGCCGGAGATCGTCGAGGAGTATATGGACAAGATCAGCCAGCTCACTGGCCGGAACTACCGCCTCTTCGAGTACTACGGCGCCCCCGACGCCACCGATCTGGTGGTGGCCATGGGCTCCGTGGCGGACACCATCAAGGAGACCGTGGACGTGCTGACGGCCCAGGGCCGGAAGGTGGGCATGGTGAACGTGCACCTGTACCGCCCCTTCTCCATGCGCCACTTCCTGGAGGCCGTGCCCGAAACCGTCCGCCGCATCGCCGTGCTGGACCGGACCAAGGAGCCGGGCAGCCTGGGCGAGCCCCTCTATGAGGATGTGGTGAACCTCTATTACAAGGCGGGCCGTCCCATGGAGATCTTCGGCGGCCGCTACGGCCTGGCCTCCAAGGACACCACCCCCGCCCAGATCCTGGCGGTGTATGAGAACCTGGCCGCGCCGGAGCCCAAGAACAACTTCACCATCGGCATCGAGGACGACGTGACCTTCCTGTCATTGCCCAAGCTGCCGGAGCTGGACACCGCCTCCGACTGCACCTGCTGCAAGCTGTGGGGTCTGGGCTCCGACGGCACGGTGGGCGCCAACAAGAACACCATCAAGATCATCGGCAAGCACACCGATCTCTATACCCAGGCCTATTTCGTCTACGACTCCAAGAAGTCCGGCGGCCTGACCCAGTCCCACCTGCGCTTCGGCAAGAACCCCATCCGCTCGGCCTATCTGGTCAACAAGGCCGACTTCGTGGCCTGCCACAACCAGGCCTATGTCCGCACCTATGACATGGTCAAGGACCTCAAGCCCGGCGGGATCTTCCTGCTCAACTGCCAGTGGAGCCCGGAGGAGCTGGACCAGCAGCTGCCTGCCGAAATGCGCCGGGCCCTGGCGGAGAAGGATGCCAAGCTCTACCTCATCGACGCGGTGGACATCGCCGGCGGCCTGGGACTGGGCGGTAGAGTCAACGCGGTGCTCCAGTCGGCCTTCTTCAAGCTCACCGACATCATCCCCTTCGACCAGGCTGTGACCTATATGAAGGACGCCATCCAGACCACCTATGGCCGCAAGGGTCAGGACGTGGTGGAAAAGAACTGCGCCGCCATCGACGCCGGCGCCGCCGGTCTCCGGGCGGTGGAGATCCCCGAGGCCTGGAAGACGGCTCAGGAGCCGCAGGCGCCTGCAAAGGCCTCCGTGCCCGACTTCATCCGCAATGTGGTAGAGCCCATCAACCGTCAGGAGGGCGACTCCCTGCCAGTGTCCATGTATCGTGACATCCCCGACGGCACCTGGCCCGTGGGCACCAGCGCCTACGAAAAGCGGGGCGTGGCCGTCCGGGTGCCTCAGTGGAACGCGGACAAGTGCATCCAGTGCAACCAGTGCGCCTTCGTCTGCCCCCACGCCGCTATCCGTCCCGTGCTGCTGGACGAGAAAGAGAAGGCCGCCGCGCCGGCTGCCTTCGGCACGGTGAGCGCCAAGGGCAAGGGCCTGGAGAAGTATGCCTACCGGATGCAGGTCTCTCCCTATGACTGCACCGGCTGCGGCAGCTGCACCATCATCTGCCCGGTGGGCGGCGCGGCTCTGACCATGGAGCCTCTGGCCACCCAGCTGGGCGAGCATGAGAACTGGACCTACGCCACGGAGCAGGTGGCGGTGAAGAAGGACGCCGTGGATCCCTCCACCGTCAAGGGCAGCCAGTTTGCCCAGCCGCTGTTCCAGTTCTCCGGCGCCTGCGCCGGCTGCGGCGAGACCCCCTACATCAAGCTGGCCACCCAGCTCTTCGGCGACCGGATGTACATCGCCAATGCCTCCGGCTGCTCTACCGCTTACAGTGGTTCCACCCCATCCACCCCCTACACTGTGAACAAGGAAGGCCACGGTCCCACCTGGGCCATGTCCCTCTTTGAGGACTGCGCCGAGTACGGCTACGGTATGCTTCTGGGCGCGGAGAAGGTCCGCTCCCGTCTGGCCGACTACGCCAAGCGCCTGGAGGGCACGGCGGTGGACAGCGAAGCCAAGGCCTACCTGGAGAAGAAAGAGAGTGAGGAGTCCGAGGCGGTGTCCCAGGCCTTTTTGAAAGCTGTGGAGGACTTTGCTCCGGCCAATGAGGAGCAGGCGGAGATGAAACAGTTCATCCAGGAGAACAGTGACTTCCTGCGCCGCCGGTCCTACTGGGCCTTTGGCGGCGACGGCTGGGCCTACGACATCGGCTACGGCGGACTGGACCACGTGCTGGCCTCCGGCAAGAACATCAATATGCTGGTGCTGGACACTGAGGTGTACTCCAACACCGGCGGCCAGTCCTCCAAGGCCACCTGCGCGGCGGCTGTGGCCAAGTTCGCCTCCTCCGGCAAGAAGACCAAGAAGAAAGATCTGGGCATGATGGCCATGAGCTATGGCTATGTGTATGTGGCCCAGGTGGCCATGGGCTACGACAAGGCCCAGGTGCTCAAGGCCATGCGGGAGGCAGAGGCCTATGACGGCCCCTCCCTCATCATCGCCTACTGCCCCTGCATCGAGCACGGCCCCAAGTGCGGCATGGGCGAGAGCCAGCTGGAGATGAAGCGCGCGGTGGAGGCTGGCTACTGGCACCTGTACCGCTACAACCCGGAGCTGAAGAAGCAGGGCAAGAACCCCTTCATCCTGGACTCCAAGGAGCCCACCGGTGACCTGCGTGCCTTCATGCGGGGCGAGGTGCGCTATTCCTCCCTGGAGACCTCCTTCCCCCAGCAGGCGGCGGAGCTCTTCGACAAGGCCGAGGCCGACGCCAAGGAGCGGCTGGAAAACTACAAGCGGCTGGCCCGGGGCTGAGGTCCCGGCGCGGCGGAGCGTCCGGTCCCGCCTTTTGGGGCGGGGCTGGCCTCCGGCGGATAGATTTTAAGGAGATGAGACGATGTCTTTTGTTTCTGAGAAAAGTAAGAAGACGCCCCGGTCCGTGATCCGTGAGATGTTCGCTATGCAGACCGGTCTGACGGATGTGGTCAGCTTTGCCCTGGGTGAGCCGGACTTCACCTCTCCCAAGCACATCATCGACGCCACAGTGGCCTCCTTCCAGCGGGGCGAGACCCACTATACCCCCAACGCCGGCATCCCTGCCCTGCGGGAGGCGGTGGCCCGGTCCTATCAGGAGCGGGGCCTTGACTACAAGCCCGAGGAGATCCTCATCGGCTCCGGCGCCATCAGCGTGCTGTGCCTGGCCTGCACCGCCATTCTGGACATCGGCGATGAGGTGCTGCTGCCCGATCCCGGCTGGGCCAACTACAGCGGCCTCATCATGCAGGTGGGCGCGGTGCCTGTGCCCGTCCGGGTCAAGGAGGAGAATGGCTTCATGTACGACCTGGAGGACCTCCGGGCCGCCATCACTCCCAAGACCAAGATGATCCTCATCAACTCCCCCTCCAACCCCACCGGCGGTGTGGCCAGCGCGGAGAACCTGCGCCAGATCGCCGATCTGGTGAAGGAGAAGGACCTCTACGTCCTCACCGACGAGATCTACCACGAGCTGCTCTGGTCCGACGAGCCCTATACCAGCATCGCCAGCTTCCCCGGCATGAAGGAGCGCACCCTCATCGTGGACGGCTTTTCCAAGAAGTATGCCATGACCGGCTTTCGCCTGGGCTACGGCGCGGGCCCCGAGGAGGTCATCGCCACCATGACCAAGCTCCTGGAGAACGTGCTCTCCTCCGTCAACGAGGGCATCCAGTGGGGCGGCGTGGCTGCTCTCACCGGTGACCAGTCCCCGGTGGAGGAGATGAAGGAGCAGTATCGCCGCCGCCGGCAGATCATCGTGGAGGGCCTCAACGCCATCGACCGCATCAGCTGCCTGGCCCCCATGGGCGCCTTCTATGCCTTCCCCAACATCTCCAAGACCGGACTGAGCTCCCGGGACTTTGCCATCCGCCTGCTCAAGGAAAAGCACACCGTGGTGGTGCCCGGCACGGGCTTCGGCGAGGGCGGCGAGGGCTTCGTCCGCATCTCCTACGCCACCAGCGAGGAGAACATCCGGGAGGGCCTCAAGCGCATCGCGGAATTCGTGGCCAGCCTGCCCTAAGGCAAAGCCACAAGGGAAAACTACTGGCGTCCCTGCGGCGGGACGCGGAAAAGGAGAAGAGCAATGGCACTGATGACAGCCAAGGAATATATTGAAAGCCTGCGCAAGCTCAAGACCCGGGTCTATATGTTCGGGGAGAAGATCGACAACTGGGTGGACCACCCCATGATCCGCCCCTCCATCAACTGCGTGGCCATGACCTACGCCCTGGCTCAGAATCCCCAGTATGAGGACCTGATGACCGCCACCTCCAACCTGACGGGCCGAAAGATTAACCGCTTCACCCACCTGCACCAGTCCACCGAGGACCTGGTGAAGAAGGTGAAGATGCAGCGCCTGCTGGGCCAGAAGACCGCCTCCTGCTTCCAGCGCTGCGTGGGCATGGACGCTTTCAACGCGGTCTATTCCACCACCTATGAGACCGACGAAAAGTACGGCACCCACTACCACGAGAACTTCAAAAAGTTCCTCATCATGGTCCAGGATCAGGATCTGACGGTGGACGGCGCCATGACCGACCCCAAGGGCGACCGGTCCAAGGCTCCCCATCAGCAGTCCGACCCGGATATGTACGTCCATGTGGTGGAGCGCCGGGACGACGGCATCGTGGTCTGCGGCGCCAAGTGCCACCAGACCGGCTCCGTCAACTCCCACTGGCACATCTTCATGCCCACCATCTCCATGGGCGAGGCGGACAAGGACTGGGCGGTCTCCTTCGCCTGCCCCAGCGACGCCGAGGGCCTGTACATGATCTACGGCCGCCAGTCCTGCGACACCCGCAAGCTGGAGGAGGACGCCGCCATCGACGTGGGCAACGCCAAGTTCGGCGGCCAGGAGGCCCTGGTGGTGCTGGACCATGTGTTCATCCCCAATGAGTACATCTTCCTGGACGGCGAGTATGAGTTTGCCGGCATGATGGTGGAGCGCTTCGCCGGCTACCACCGGCAGAGCTACGGCGGCTGCAAGGTGGGCGTGGGCGACGTGGTCATCGGCGCGGCGGCCCTGGCGGCGGAGTACAACGGCGTGGAGAAGGCCAGCGCCGTCAAGGACAAGCTCATCGAGATGACTCACCTGAACGAGACGCTGTACTCCTGCGGCATCGCCTGCTCCTGCGAGGGCTGTCCCACCAAGGCGGGCAACTATCAGATCGATCTGCTGCTGGCCAATGTGTGCAAGCAGAACGTGACCCGCTTCCCCTATGAGATCGTGCGCCTGGCGGAGGACATCGCCGGCGGACTGATGGTGACCATGCCCTCGGAGAAGGATTTTGCCTCCGACACGGTGGTGGGCCGCAACGGCGAGACCATCGGCGACATCTGCCAGAAGTATTTCAAGGCCCGGGACGACGTGTCCACCGAGGACCGCCAGCGGGTGCTGCGGTTCCTGGAGAACATCTGCCTGGGCGCCGCTGCCGTGGGCTACCGGACCGAGTCCCTCCACGGCGCGGGCTCTCCCCAGGCTCAGCGCATCATGATCGCCCGGCAGGGGGACATCCCCGGCAAGAAGAAGCTGGCCAAGTCCATCGCCGGCATTCAGGAAAAAGAGAAATAATCCGCCTGCAAAGCGCGGGGCGCCCGGAAAACGGGTGCCCCGCTTTTTTGCCGCCGTTTTGACGCGGTGCTTCCCGAGGCTGCCAAAGGTCTTGCCATTCCGGAAAATGGGGTGAGAGATATTGACATATGTCAAAAACCGGACTATACTCAGAACAGTAAATGGCATATGCCGGAAATGAAAAGGAGGTGACGGTGTGCCCAGACCGAGAAAATGCCGGCGGGTCTGCGGGCTGCCCAAGGCCAGCGCCTTTGCGCCCCAGGGCTGCGGCGGGGCGCAGGAGACGGTGGGAATGACGGTGGATGAGTATGAGACCATCCGCCTCATCGACTACCAGGGCCTGTCCCAGGAGCAGTGCAGCGCCTACATGGGGGTGGCCCGGACCACCGTCCAGCAGATCTACAACAGCGCCCGGAAGAAGCTGAGTACCGCTCTGGTGGAGGGACTGCCCTTTCGCATTGAGGGCGGGGACTATCAGCTCTGCGACGGCCGGGCAGGGTGCTGCGGCTGGGGCTGCCCCCGGCGGCACCGTCAGGAATGCCCCAAGCGGAGCGAAAAGGAGGAAGCTATATGATGATCGCGGTCCCGGTGGATGAGACAAAAGAGGCATTGTGCGTTTCCTTTGGGCGGGCGCCCTATGTGCTCTTTTACGACACGGAGCGGGAGCAGGGCCAGGTGCGGGAGAACCCGGCGGCCCAGTCCGAGGGCGGCGCCGGCATCCAGGCGGCCCAGTTCGTGGTGGACGGCGGCGCCCAGGCCCTGGTAACCGTCCGGTGCGGAGAGAACGCGGCTCAGGTATTGCAGGCAGCGGAGATCGCCATCTACAAGGCCCAGGGCAGCGCCAAGGAGGCCCTGGAGGACCTGAAGGAGGGGAAGCTGCCGCGGATGACCACCTTCCACGCCGGCTTCCACGGCATCCGATGACCGTCGCCATCCTCAGCGGGAAAGGCGGCACCGGCAAGACCTTCCTGTCTGTGAATCTGGCAGCCGCCGCGGAGCAGGCGGTTTACATCGACTGCGACGTGGAGGAGCCCAACGGCCGCCTCTTTCTCCGGCCCCGGGCGGTGGAGCAGCGGGCGGTCACCACGCCGTTGCCCGCCTTTGATGGGGCGCGGTGCGACGGCTGCCGCCGGAGCGTGGACTTTTGCCGCTTTCATGCCCTGGTCTATGTGAAGGGTAAGCCCATGGTGTTCCCTGACGTGTGCCATGCCTGCGGCGGCTGCTCCCTGGTCTGTCCCCAGGGAGCCGTCCGGGAGGAGGCCCGGACCGTGGGCGCGGTGGAGACCGGCGCCCGGGACGGCATCCAGGTGGTCACCGGCATCCTCAACACCGGCGAGGCCTCCGCGGTCCCTGTCATCCGCGCCGCTTTGGCAGCGGGACTGGGACAGGAGGACACCACCATCATCGACTGTCCTCCGGGCAGCAGCTGCTCGGTGATGGAGAGCGTAGAAAAGGCGGATTACTGCGTCCTGGTGACGGAGCCCACTGCCTTTGGCCTGCACAATCTGCGGATGGTCCAGGAGCTGGTGACGCTGCTGGGCAAGCCCTGGGGCGTGGTCCTCAACAAGGCCGAGGGGGACTATCCGCCCTTGGAGCAGTTCCTGAAAGAGACGGGCGGGACCATCCTGGCAAGCATCCCCTTTTCCCCGGAGCTGGCGGCCCTGGGCGCAGGGGGGAAGCTTGCCTGCCGCCGGAGTCCGGAGTTCAAGGCCCTGCTTCAGGGCCTTCTGACCCGGCTGAGAGAGGAGTGTGGGGCATGAAGAAGCTGCTGATCCTCAGCGGAAAGGGCGGCACCGGAAAGACCACCACTTCCGCTGCCTTCATCCAGTTTGCTCAGGCCCGGGCCTTTGCCGACTGCGATGTGGACGCCCCCAATCTGCACCTGGTGCAGGCGGTGGAGGGAGAGCCGGAGGCCTTTGACTATCTGGGCTCGGAAAAGGCGTCCATCGACCCGGAATTGTGCACCGGCTGCGGGATCTGCGCCGATGCCTGCCGCTTCGACGCCATCCGGAGGGAGGGGGACCATTGCCGGGTGGATCCCTACGCCTGCGAGGGGTGCGGGGTGTGCACCTATGTGTGCCCGCAAAAGGCGGTGGAGCTGCAGGAGGACGTGGCGGGCCAGGTGCTCCTCTATCAGGGGGAGCAGGCCTTTTCCACTGCCCGATTGCGGACGGGCCGGGGCAACTCCGGCAAGCTGGTGTCCGAGGTGAAGCTGGCCCTGTTCAAGCACGCGCCCCAGGCGGACCTGGCCATCCTGGACGGCTCGCCGGGCATCGGTTGCCCGGTCATCTCCTCCATCAGCGGAGCGGACCTGGTGCTGGTGGTGACGGAGCCCTCCCTCTCGGGCCTCAGCGATCTGGAGCGGGTGTTGCGCACCGCCGCCGGTTTTCAGGCAAAAACCGCGGTGTGCGTCAACAAGGCGGACCTGAGCCCGGCCCACGCCGACGAGATCGAGGCATTCTGCCGGGAACACCAGGTGACTTTCCTGGGCCGTGTGCCCTATGACCGCCGGGCGTCGGAGGCCATCAACGCCGGCAAGAGCCTGGCGGAGGTGGGCGGTCCGGCCTGTGAGGCCCTGCGGAAGATCTTTGACGGCGCCATGGCGTTGCTGGCGGAGCCCCCAAAGGACCCGCTGGGGGCATAAAGGTTGCGATCACATATTTTTAATAATAAAAGGAGCGTATGAACATGAAAATTGCTGTTGCATGTATGGGAACTCAGGTGGGCGGCCACTTCGGCCACTGCGAGAACTTCCGCATTTATGACACGGCGGATGGCAAGATCTGCGCCGAGGAGAGCATCCCCAATCCCGGCCACCGGCCGGGCTTCCTGCCCAACTTCCTGGGGGATATGGGCGTGGAGGTCATCATCGCCGGCGGCATGGGCGGAGGCGCTGTGGAGATCTTCAATGAGCGCAGGATCGAGGTCATCGTGGGCGTCCAGGGCGATGCCCGGGAAGCGGTGGAGCAGTACCTGAAGGGCCAGCTCCAGTCCACCGGCTCCATCTGCCACGAGCATCAGCACGCCGGAGAGTGCGGCGAGCATTGATGGCGGCTGGGCTAAACCGCAGAAAAAACGGAGGACGGTCATCCGTCCTCCGCTCTTTTTTGTCTGCGGGAGCGCTTTTGGGAAGCAGTAGAGGGTAAAAAGATCTCCACCGGGGATGGCAGCTCGAAAAAGGTCACCGCCGCCCGGTCGGGATAGAGGGTGACCTGCTCCACCGCCGCCTCCAGCACCGCCGTTCCCTCCCGGAGCTCCCGCTCCAGCCAGGGGCGGAGCCGGGCCTGGAGGTCCTTTGTTGGGCGGCTGCGTTCCTGGGCCTGGGTTTCCAGACGAGCGATGATCCCGTCACACTGGGCCAACATCCGGCGAAAGGATTCCTCTTCCAGAGCGCCGTCCAGAAAAGCTGCCACCGTCCGCTGACGGCGGGCACGCTGGCGGCAGAGGACTTGGTCCAGGGAGCGGTCGGCCTCCGCTGCAGCCTGCCCGGCCTCCGCCAGCACTGCCGAGCAGATGGCGCCCGGGTCCAGGGAAAGAGCGCCCAGGGCCTGCCGGACGCAGCCGGTGAGGACCTGGGCGCGGATACCCGGCAGGTCACAGCGTCCCGCCAGCCTTCCCCGGCAGACGAAGCGCTGATACTCCGTGCCGTCCTGGCGGCGGGTCCGCTTGAGGGTCAGAGGGCTGCCGCACAGGCCGCAGCGGAGCTTACCGGAGTACCAGTGCCGCCCGGAGAACCGGCGGTGGTCCTTTCCCAGCTCCGCCCGACGGCGAAGCTCCGCCTGGACGGCCTCAAACTCCCGGCGGGTGACGATGGCCTCATGGTGGTCGGTCAGGAGGAACTGCTCCTCCTGACCGGTGTTGCGCAGCTTCCGATGGGTCAGATAGTCGGCGGTCCGGTACTTTTTCTGCAGCAGGTCCCCGCAGTATTTCTCGTTGTGGAGGATCCGCAGCACCATGGCGGCGGACCAGTCTCCCTCCGGGCGCAGGGGCGAGGCAACGCCCGCCTGGGTCAGCTCCCGGGCGATGGTGTGAGCCCCTTTGCCCTCCTGAAGGCACTTGTGGTAGATGAGCCGCACCACCTGGGCCTGGGAGGGGAGGACGGTGAGGCAGCCGCGGCGGAGGGTGTAGCCGTAGAGGGTGTCGTTGCCGAAGACCACCCCCCGCTTCATGGCCTGGAGCTGCCCCCAGCGGGTGCGCTGGGAGATCTTGCGGCTCTCCTCCTGGGCCACGCTGGCCATGATGGACAGGCGGAACTCCCCGTCGCCCTCCCGAGTGTCGATGCCGTCGCTGAGAAAGAGAACGCCCACGTTCCGGCTCCGCAGCTCCCGGGTGATCTGCAGGGTATCCACGGTGTTGCGGGCAAAGCGGGAGACCTCCTTGGTCAAAATAAGGTCCACCTCCCCGGCCCGGGCCAGGGCCAGCAGGGCTCCCAGTTGCCGGCGGTGGCGCAGAGAGGTGCCGGACAGGCCTTCGTCGGCAAAGACGCCCACCAGGGACCACTGGGGATGGCTGCGGACGAAGTCCAGGAAAAAGGCCCGCTGGGCCTCCAGAGAGTGAAGCTGGTCCTCCTTGTCGGTGGATACCCGACAGTAGGCTGCCACCCGCAGGGCTTTGGAATCCAGCGGGGAAAAGGATGGGGACATGGCAAGGCCTCCTTTCCGCTCTCCCAAGGGGAGGCGTCTTGGGAAAAGTCTATGCCGGCGCTCTTCGAGGCAGTACCCCGGCGGTGTCCTTTCGGTAAGGCGGTGCCCACAGCGGAGGGGGCCCTGCAGGTGGCTATGGAGCATCTGCCGGTGACACTGCGGGGGGCGCAGTGCCTGGTCCTGGGCTATGGCAGGATCGGCAAGCTGCTCTCTCACCGGCTTCAGGGGCTGGAGGCCCGTGTTACGGTGGCCGCCCGGAAGTATGGAGATCTTGCCTGGGCGGAGGCCTACGGCCTGCGGGCCCTGCCCATAAATAGGCTCTCCGGAACTCTGGGCAGGATGCAGGTGATCTTCAATACGGTTCCCTCTCTGATCCTGGACCGCGGACTGCTGTCGGAAGCGGCACCGTCGTGTCTTTGCGTGGAGCTGGCCTCCCGGCCGGGGATCGACCTGGAGGCGGCGGAGGAGCTGGGCCTGACGGCGATCTGGGCCCGGGGACTGCCGGGAAAGACGGCTCCGGTCACCGCAGCGGCCGCGATCCGGGATACGCTGTATCATATTTTGGAGGAACGAGGTGAACCCGTTTGAGAAAAGAACGCGTTGGGTTTGCGCTCTGCGGCTCATTTTGTACACATGAAGCGGTGCTTCGGGCGTTAAAGACCATGACGGAGACCTATGAGACGGTGATCCCCATCGTCTCTCAGACCGCCGCCTCCACTGACACCCGCTTCGGCACTGCCTTGCAGCTGATGGAGCAGCTCCGGCAGCTGACGGGACGAGAGCCCATCACCACCATCGAGGGGGCGGAGCCCATCGGCCCAAAGGCCCTTTTGGATGTGCTGGTCATCGCCCCGGCCACCGGCAACACCGTTGCCAAGCTGGCCTGCGGCATCACGGACACGGCGGTGACTATGGCAGCCAAGGCCCATCTGCGCAATGGCCGGCCGGTGGTCCTGGCCCTGGCCAGCAACGACGCCCTGGCCGCCGGCGCCCAGAACATTGGAGCGCTTCTGGCCAGAAAGCACTACTATTTCGTCCCCTTTGGACAGGACAACGCGGAGAAAAAGCCCTGCTCGCTGGTGGCGGACTTCTCCCAGATCCCCGCTGCGGTGGTTGCGGCGCTGGAGGGGCGTCAGCTGCAACCGCTGCTGCTGCGGGGCTAATAGCAGCCAGGTCCGCCGGTCGAAGATTCGTTCGGCGGACCTGTGGCGTTGGGGAAGAAAAAGGGGTGGAAAAGAGCAGCGGGAAGAGTGTTGGAAAGGAAGAGGAGATATGATATAATAACGAAAAAGCGGCGGAATCAGGCTGCTTTCAGCGAAAGAACGCTCTTTTTTGCTCGGAAAGACCCGGGGGGGCCGGCCGGAAGCTGCTTTTTGATGAAAAGAAATCCAACCTACATAGAATGAAAGGGACCAGTATGAACAGAAGCTATGCGATTATTACAGAATCCTCCAGCGATCTGACCCCGGCTCTGGCCCAGGAGGCGGGAGTGGATGTGCTGCCGCTGACCTTTACCCTGGGAGACAAGGTCTATCCCCACTATCCTGATGCCCGGGAGTTCCCTGTCGGGGAGTTTTACCGCCTGCTGCGGGAGGGAGAGATGCCCACCACAGCGGCGGCCAATGTGGCCGAGCTGACAGATATCATGGAAAAACACCTCAAAGAGGGACGGGACGTGCTGTTTTTGAACTTCTCCTCCGCTCTTTCCAGCACCTGTGCCTCCTGCGCTGTGGCGGCGGAGGAGCTGCGGGAGAAGTACCCGGAGCGGACTATTGTGACCTTTGACACCAAATGCGCCTCTATGGGACAGGCCCTGCTGGTGTTTTTGGTGGCCCAGAAGGCCAATGCCGGCGCTACCATCCAGGAGGCGGCAGAATATGCCCGGGAGATTCGCCCCCATCTGGCCCACTGGTTTACCGTGGATGATCTGAACCACCTCAAGCGGGGCGGTCGGGTCAGCGCTGCGGCGGCCGTAATGGGTACCATGCTCAACATCAAGCCGGTGCTTCATGTGGATGACGAGGGGCGACTGATCCCTGTGTCCAAGGTCCGGGGCCGGAAGGCCTCTTTGGCGGCGCTGCTGCAGAAGATGGAGGAGACCGGAACGGATCTGAGCGGACAGACGGTGTTCCTCTCCCACGGCGACTGCGAGGAGGAGGCTCTGGCCCTGCGGGACCAGATCCGGGAGCACTTCCATCCGGCCCGCATCGAGGTGGGACCCATCGGACCCATCATCGGAACCCATTCGGGACCCGGCACCATGGCGCTGTTTTTCCTGGCTGACAGGCGATAATGGACAATATATTGGAAAAAGCGCAGGGAATATTCCCTGCGCTTTTTTGTGTGAAAGCCTTGGGATGAAAAGAATTTGGCGGATGTCTTGACAAAGTGGTCTCAGTCCGTTATTATGTCTTGTAATTTCCTGGAACTCCAGGAAAAATCGGGAAACAAAAAGGAGATCGAGAAATGAAAAAAATCATGGCAATGCTGCTCACACTGGTGATGGCGATGGGGCTTCTGGCCGGCTGCGGTAGCAATGGAACTACCACGCCCGGTTCCAGTGCGGACCCTGGCACCTCCTCTGCCGAAAGTACGGAGAACTTCAGCGATGAGATGAAGATCCCCTACACGGTGGATCTGTCCCCTGAGGACGGCGCGGACAGCGTGGAGCGCGCAGGTGATCATGCCAATTCCCCCTACTTCGCTCATCCGGATGTTTACAATATGGAGTCTACGGATACTCTGACGGTACTTCACAACTTCAAGACCCAGCAGCAGACCAGTGAGTGGTCCTGCGGCGTGTCCTGCGCACTGATGGTGCTGGAGTGGTATGGCCAGCTGGGTGACTGGAACGAGGAAAACCTGGCGGCTCTGCGCCATTCTCTGGACGGCACCGAGCTGGAGGGCTATCCCGGCACCACACTCAAGCAGGCTATGGACATCTTTGAGGGTGTAGGCGGCTTTGATATGGTCACTACTTACGATTATCCCGACGGCATCTGGGTGGACGACATCCAGGGCTGGCTGGCCGAGGGCAAGCCTGTCATGATCGCCTGGAATGACTGGGGCGGCCACTGGCAGATCATCATCGGCTATGACACCATGGGCACCGAAACCACTCAGGACGATGTGTTCCTGGTGGCGGATCCCTATGACACCACCGACCACAACCAGGACGGCTACGGCGTCTACAGCGCCGAGCGCCTGCTGTACAACTTTACCATGTATGATTCCTTTACCGAGGAAGAGGGCGGCAATGATATGCTTTTCATCGTGCCCTCTCCCGTCCAGTAAAAACCCGATGCCCGGAGGCCAAGCGCCTCCGGGCTTTTTTCAGAAGGAAGGCCTGGAAAGTGTTTCAAAAGACGTAAACAAATTTTGAACATTTCCGCTGGGATATTGCAATATGACAACTTGTCAGGTATGATAGCTGACAAGTTGTCATATTTTTATTCGGCGGCTCTTGACATTCCCCTTGGAGGAGGGTGTAAATTCACGGTATCTTGGTGAGGAATTTTAGAGGGCTGCTTCGTATAAGAAAGGAGGGAGAGAGGTGCCAAGTGCAACATTTTTGAATCTGCCCCAGGAAAAGCAGGAGAAGCTGCTGGAGGCTGCCACCCGGGAGTTTTCACGGCGGTCCTTCAACGATGCCTCCATCAATCAGATCATCAAAGACGCAGGGATCCCCAGGGGCAGCTTCTATATGTACTTTGCAGATAAAACGGACCTGTTCCGCTATCTGATGAGTGGATATGTGGACCAGCTTCTGAGCCTTCTGGAGGAGCTTTTGATTCGGGAGCAGGGCGATATTTTTGAGGCACTGCTGGACCTGTTTGACTATGTGCAGCGACGGAGGAATGAGGACCATCTGGGTGAGACAGGGGCCATGCTGGCCATTTTGGGCCGCAACGCCGGAATGCAGCGCAGCACCGTTCTGGAGATGATCAGCCCGGGGGAGATCATGGACCGGCTGGGCCGGTTGGTAAACGCGGATCAGCTGCATCTGGAACAGGAGCAGGATCTGCGGGACATCTTGGCGGTGCTGCTGGCAGTCAGCGGTCCCCTAATCTACAATGGAGCACTCCCCTGCGACACGGATGGGACTGCCGCGAGAGCCCATTTTAAGAATGTATTGCGGATCCTCAGACGAGGAATGGAACGTCAAACCCTGAGCTGAAAAAGGAGAACTGACATGGAAGACGAAAAAAAGCAAAGCACGGCCTCCGGTACACCAACGGTTCTGGATCGGCCGGAAGAACCTGCAACAGTGGATCTGGACCAGGCGGAGCAGGCGCCCAAAAAGAAGAAAGAGCGCCGTCCTATGGATCCCAAAAAGAAAAAGAAGTGGATCAAGCGGGGGATCATTCTGGTGGTGATCCTGGCGATCATTGGTTTTCTCTTCTCCCGCTGCGCCAGCTCGGGGAATCAGATCCTGTCCAGTACATACATTCCCGCCTCAGCGGCTTATCAGAGCCTGACTGTGGCTGTCAGCGGCAGCGGTACCATTCAGCCTGCCAACTCCTACAAGGTGACGGCACTGGTCACTGGTGAGATCTTGTCAGACAGCTTTGAAGAGGGCCAGACAGTGGAGAAAGGAGATGTGCTCTACCAGATCGACGCCTCCGATGTCCAAAGCTCTGTAGATCAGGCCCGAATTCAGCTGGAGCAGGCTAAGCTGAGCTATCAGGATACGGTGGATCTGCTGACCACCGGCAGTGGGACAGTGGAGAATCTTTATGTGAAGGTGGGGGACTCTGTGGCGGCAGGTGCCGCCATTGCCGATGTGGTGGACCGCTCCACCGTCAGCCTGAAGGTGCCCTTTTTGAAGCAGGACGCCCAGTCCATGTACGTGGGTCAGAGCTGCACCGTCACCGTCAGCGGCTATCCCGACGTCCTCGCCGGACGGGTGACGGAGGTTTCCGCCGCAGACACTGTGGACGCCGGTGGTGCCTTTGTGCGCAACGTGCGGGTGGAGGTGGCCAATCCCGGCGGTATCACCGACCAGATGCAGGGCAGCGTCAGCGTAGGTGGTAAGTACTCCACCGCCGTGGGTCAGTTCTCCTATGCATCCTCCTCTCAGGTCACCGCCAAGGCCGGCGGCACCGTCACCTCTCTGGTCAAGGAGGGGACAAGGGTCTCTGCCAATCAGAGCATTGGAACTCTGGGCTCCACATCCACTGCGGCCAACGCTGGGCTGAGCCTGGAACAGGCGGAGCTGAACTACCAAAACGCTCTGGACCGGCTGGAGGACTATACCATCACCGCGCCCATCTCCGGCACGGTGGTGGAGAAGGTAAACAAGGCCGGCGACAAGCTGGATGGTACCGCCGCGGCCAATACCAAGGGCTATATGGCGGAGATCTACGATCTGAGCTATCTGGAATTTGAAATGAACATCCACGAGTTGGACATCAACAAGGTGGAGGTGGGCCAGAAGGTGGAGGTCACCGCCGACTCTTTGGAGGACCAGACCTTTACCGGCACCGTCACTAGGGTCAACATCAACGGCACCGCCAACAACGGCATCACCACCTACCCTGTGACCATCCGTCTGGACGGCACGGGCGAGGAGCTGCTGGCGGCAGGGCTGTGGACCGGCATGAACGTCTCCGCCAAAATCGTGGTGGAGCAGGTGGACAACGCCCTGTGCATCCCGGTGGACGCGGTAAGCCGGGGTGAAAACGGTACGGATGTGGTGCAGGTGGCACTGCCCGGCGCCCTGAACGAGGATGGTACCGCTGTGGCTGACATGAGCAAGGTGGAAGAGCGCACGGTCAAAGTTGGCCGCAACGACGAGGAGTATATCGAGATCCTGGACGGTTTGGAGGAGGGCGACATCGTCCTGATCCAAAACCAGGCCTCCAGTATCATGGATATGATGATGGGGTGATGACAGAAGATGGAACACCTCATTGAATTAAAGGATGTTTATAAGATCTATCAGATGGGCGATGAGACGGTCCACGCCCTGGACGGCATCAGTCTCACCGTGGACAAGGGGGAGTTTGTGGCTATCGTGGGCCAGTCCGGCTCCGGCAAGTCCACCGCCATGAATATCATCGGCTGTCTGGACGTGCCTACCTCCGGCACCTATCACCTGGGCGGCATCGACGTGTCCACCATGGATGACGACCAGCAGGCGGAGATCCGCAACAAGATGCTGGGCTTCATCTTCCAGCAGTACAATCTGATCCCCAAGCTGACAGTGCTGGAGAATGTGGAGCTGCCCCTGCTGTATGCCGGCGTGAGCGCTGAGGAGCGCCATGAACGGGCCCGGAAGGCCCTGGCCCGGGTAGATCTGACCGGCAAGGAGAAGAACCTGCCCTCCCAACTCTCCGGCGGTCAGCAGCAGCGGGTGTCCATCGCCCGGGCCCTGGCGGGAAACCCATCGGTGATTCTGGCCGACGAGCCCACCGGCGCATTGGATTCCCGCACCGGCCGGGAGGTGCTCAAGTTCCTCCAAAAGCTCAACCAGGAGGGGGACACGGTGGTCCTCATCACTCACGACAACTCCATCGCCGTCAAGGCAAAGCGCATCGTCCGCCTTCAGGATGGTCGGATCATCTATGACGGCGACGCCCATGATCCACAGGCTGTGGTCCAGCCTGACGAGGATGACGGCGAGGATGAGGAGGTGAAGCGAGGATGAACTTTACCCAGTCCTTCAAACTGGCTATCAAATCCCTGATGACCAGCAAAATGCGGGCCCTGCTGACCATGCTGGGCATCATTATCGGCGTAGGTGCGGTCATCGTCATCATCTCTCTGGGCAACGGCATGCAGACTATGATGAATGAACAGTTCGAACAGCTGGGTGCCAATATGCTTCAGGCCCAGATCTGGGACGACGGTTCCAGCTCCCGCACAGTGGACCCGGACGATATGTATGCTCTGGTGGACAAATATCCCCAGTATCTCTCCGGTGTCAGCCCCTATGTGTCCAACCGGGGACTGGTACGCCAGGGCAGCGAGGAATTTGACCGCACCACCATCTACGGCGTCAGTGAGTTTTTCTATGACGCAGACCGGAACCAAACTATGAGCGGTGAGCAGCTTGCCCAGGGCCGATTTCTCAGCTACATTGACGTGGACCGCTATCAAAACGTCTGTGTTGTCGGCAGCTACCTGTCTCGGGAGGCCTTCGGCGGTGACGCCCTGGGCAAAATCCTGACCATTCAGGGCACGCCCTTTTCCGTGATCGGCGTGCTGGCAGAGAAGGCGGATTCCACGGAGGGCAGCGGCGACGACGTGATCTTCATCCCCTATGGCAATGCCATGCGGTTGAATGGATCTGGTCATGTAAACTTGTATCTTTTCAACAGCACCTCCAAGGACACTGCCAACACCGCCAAGGGCATCATTGAAAATCGGCTCTATAAGACCTATCAGGACAGCGATTCCTACTATGTTATGAGCAGCGCCGAGATGATGGATGCCATGAACACCATGATGAATACCATGATGATCGTTTTGGTGGCCATTGCCGCCATCTCTCTGCTGGTGGGCGGCATCGGCATTATGAACATCATGCTGGTCTCCGTCACTGAGCGTACCCGGGAGATCGGCATCCGCAAGTCCCTGGGCGCCAAGCGGCGGGATATCCGCAGCCAGTTCATCATTGAAGCCGGCACCACCTCCGCCATTGGCGGCGTACTGGGGATCCTCTTTGGTGTGCTCCTGGCCGGTGTGGCCGGTGCGTTGGTCAACAGCTTGATGGGCAGTATGAGCGGCGGCGCTTCTTTCAGCGCCACGCCTACTCTGGGAGCCGTGGCCGTCAGCTTTGGTGTCTCTGTAGGCATTGGCATCCTCTTTGGGTATCTGCCCGCCAACAAGGCAGCCAAGCTCAACCCCATCGATGCCCTGCGCTATGAATAAAGATGTGGAGTATGGAAAGAAAGGAAGGAATGTACCGGTGAAACGTATCGTATCCCTGTGTCTGGCGCTGTGTCTGTGCCTGGCACTGGTGCCGACGGTTTCTGCTGCTGTCTCCGAACGGCAGACGGAACAGGCGGTGGCTCTGGCGGCTCTGGACATTATGTCCGGTGATGCCAATGGAAATCTGAATCTGGATGCTGCAGTGACTCGGGCCCAGTTTGCTAAGATGGCCGTTATGGCCAGCCCCTCGGGCCGGACCGTCAGCGGGGAGGCTCAGGTGTCCCCCTATTATGATGTGCCTTCCACCCACTGGGCGGCGGGTTATGTGGCAGCGGCCCGAGATCTGGGCCTGGTCCGTGGGTATTTGGACGGCCTGTTCCATCCCAACGCCACCATCCGGCTGGAGGAAGGTGTGACGGTGGCGCTGCGGCTGCTGGGCTATTCCGACAGCGATGTGGTGGGCGCCTATCCCGCGGGACAGCTGACGCTGTACAGCTCCCTGGGCCTGGATGAGGGCGTCACCGCCCGGCGGGGGGAGACATTGACCCGGGGGGATGTGCAGAATCTCTTCTACAACCTGCTGACGGCCAAAACCAAGGAGGGACAGGTGTATTTGACCACTCTGGGGTACAGCCTGACCGCCTCAGGGAAGGTGGACACCGTGGCCCTTATCAACGACGCCATGAGTGAACCGGTGGTGGCTGAGAGCGGCTGGCAGAACGACCTGCCCTTCACCTCCCAGAATGCTGCTTACTACCGCAACGGCAAGCAGGTGGCCGCCACAGCCATCACGGCCGGGGATGTGATCTACTGGTCTGAGTCTCTGCGGACAGTCTGGGCTTACAACAACCCGGTCAGCGGTACCATCACGGCGCTTAATCCCAGCGCGGCCAATCCCACCAGCGTGACAGTGGGCGGCGTGGAGTATACCATCGGCACCTCTGCTGCGGCGCTGGCACTCTCCGACTTGGGCGGCACCTCTCTGGGGGATAATGTCACCTTGCTGCTAGGCCGGGACAACACGGTGGTGGCGGTGACGGACGTGCTTGCCGGCGGCGACACGGTGCTCTACGGTGTAGTGACGGCCACAGGTCGGGGCAGCTTTACCGACGCCATGGGCGGAACCTATACCAGCGATACCATCACGCTGAAGGCCACCAACGGCGGCACCTATACCTATCCTGTGGATTCCCTTGGCGGTCGAAAGGCAGGCGATTTGGTGAAGGTCACTGTCACCGGCGAAAAGATCACGGTCACCGGTACCGGCGGCGGCAGCGTCACCGGCAAGGTCAGCAGCGACGGCTCTCAGGTGGGCACCACGCCCTTTGCGGACGATGTACAGATCCTGGATGTCTATGGCAGCGACGGCGTGGTAGTCTATCCCGAGCGCCTGGCCGGCATGAATCTGAGCAGCTCCAACGTCAGCTTCTGCGGCAAGAACGCCCATGGGGAGATCGATCGGCTGATCCTCAAGGACTCTACCGGCGATATGCATCAGTACGGTATCATCACCAGCGTGGAGGACCTCTCCTCTGGCATGTCCGTCAATGTGATTTACCACTATATCCTTAACGGACAGCAGATGGTGCTCAATTCCGCTGGCGTCAAATATCCGGTTTCCTCCGGTGACCGGGTCCAGATCAAGACCCAGAATGGCCAGATCGCCGGAATGTATGCCCTCCAGTCCACTAAGCTGGACAGCATCACCGGCAACGAGGCTCACAGTGGCAGCGCCACTTATCTGGTGGCGGACAATGCAGCGGTTTACATCCACCGCAATGGCAGCTATTATCTCAGCAGCCTGACAGCGGTACGGGACGGCGGCTACCAGCTTACCGGTTATTACGACAAGGCGGTCTCTGCCGGAGGCCGTATCCGGATTATTATTGCCTCTTAAAAGAAAAGTATAAGAAAAGCACCAACGGAAAGGGCGGGGGATCTCCTCGCCCTTTCGCTTTTTTGGGAGGATTTTGAAGAAAATGCAAAAATTAGGGGAAAGAGGGTTGACAAAAGGTGGAAGGTCTGGTATTCTAACAAAGCTGTCGACGCGGTGAGGACCGCGCCAAAGAGTGTCGAAAAAACGCTTGACAGAAACCGCGAGACATGGTAACATTTAAAAGTTACCGCTGATAACCGGGAAGCGAAAGTTCAAAACTTCCTGAAAAAAGTTCTTGACAAAACTTCTTGAATGTGGTAAACTAAAAAAGTTGCTGACGATGCATAACGGATCGGATGTCAAAAAACTTTGAAAAAAGTTCTTGACAAACGAAAAGAAGTAATGTATAATAAGTAACGTTCCGCCGATGAGGCGTGCACCTTGTAAATTAAACAACGTAACGAAAAGAAAGCACCAGACGGAGCGCTTTCTTGTGAGAGATCATGAGGGAGCAAACCAAAGAGCTGCCGAGTACGCGGTTGTCAATTACGCGGAAAGGCGGCAAAAATGAAGCTATGACAAATAGCTCTGTAAAAGATTAGCTCAAGCCGAAAGGCTTGTGTTGATACCATTTTATAGAGAGTTTGATCCTGGCTCAGGACGAACGCTGGCGGCGTGCTTAACACATGCAAGTCGAACGGAGCACCCCTGATTGAGGTTTCGGCCAAAT
>CALXDZ010000059.1 GCA_944387205.1 uncultured Oscillospiraceae bacterium | reverse complement strand
TCGTGGCTCAGGTGCCACAGGTTCTTGTCCTTGGAGTAGTTGGTCTCACGGCTGATCTTCAGAGGCACGTTGTGAGCCTCGGCATAGTCGATCTCCTCATCACGGCCCTTGATATCCCACTCTCTCCAGGGGGCAATAATGGGCATATCGGGGTCAAAGCGCTTGATGGCCAGCTCGAAACGGACCTGATCGTTGCCCTTGCCGGTGCAGCCGTGGCAGATGGCGTCGGCGCCCTCAGCCTTGGCGATCTCCACCAGGCGCTTGGCAATGATGGGACGGGCAAAGGCGGTGCCCAGCAGATACTGCTCATAGCTGGCGCCCATCTTCAAAGAGGGGAAGATCACGTCGTCCACCATCTCATCGGTCAGGTCCTCCACATACAGCTTGGAGGCGCCGGTCTTGATGGCCTTCTCCTCCAGGCCCTCCAGCTCATCAGCCTGGCCCACGTTGCCGGACACGGCGATGATCTCGGGGTTGTTGTAGTTCTCCTTCAGCCAGGGAATGATGATAGACGTATCCAGGCCGCCGGAATATGCCAGAACGATCTTTTTGATCTTGCTCTTATCCATGATGTATGACCTCCGTTTTTGTATTTCGTTTTTGATGATGGATAAATTATACGTCTGTTATGTATAAATATTCAATATTCAATATGCACAAGTTTTCCAGGAATTTTTTGTCCCATTTTGCCGCTTTTTCCATCTTTCGCCAAATTATGCTTTCCGCCGGGTCCTCTTGCGCTCATTTGGGTACCCTGCAGAGCTCTGCTGCATACACTATGAGGCGGGGCGTGCGCCCCGGCGCCGCTCCGCGATTTTGGCGGAGAAAGGTGATTTCCATGCATGATTCCTGCCTGTGCAAACGCCTGTTGGTCCTGGGAGCCAGTCTGGTCCTTGGGATCCTGGTCTATGTCCTGTTGGCAGTGGGCGTCTTTTCCATCACGCCGGGTCCTCTCCCGGTGATCGTACCCATCGCAGTAGCCACGCTGCTGCTAGCCTCTTTAATCCCATCGATCCTGCTGTGCCGCTGTGCTCCGGCTCTGGCAGAAAGCTGGAGCTGCTGGGGCGATCTGGTACTGTCCGGTGCGGCCGGCACCATTTTGTCTGCAGTGCTGGCAGCGCTTTTGAGCGCCCAGACTGTGGGTTTCCACATCGCTCTGGCCCTGACGGCCGCGTTTTTGACGCTGCTGCTGGGCGCCCTGGCGGGCTTTTTGCGGCGCTATGCGCTGACCTGGTGCCGCTGCGGTGCCTGCACTCCCTGCGGGTGCAGCTCTCAGGTCCACTGCTGAGCACTTTCCCATACTATTCCATGCGCCCTGCCGCACAAAGCGGCAGGGCGCATACTTTTGCTATACCCTAACTTTATACCATGTTCTCCGGCCGTACAGTCTGATCGAACTCCTCCGCCGTCAAAAGTTCCAGAGAGAGCACCGCCTCTTTCAATGTGGTACCCTCGCGGAGCGCCTTTTTGGCAGCGCCGGCGGCCGCCTCATAGCCGATCTTAGGGGTCAGGCAGGTCACCAGCATCAGCGATTCGTGGAGATTCCGCGCCATCTTCTCCCGGTCGGCGGTGAGACCCTCCAGGCAGTTGTTCCGGAAAGAGTCCATGCAGTCCCCCAGCAGCCGGGCGGATTGGAGGAAGTTATAGGCGCACACCGGCTGGAACACGTTGAGTTGGAAATTGCCCTGAGAGGCGGCAAAGCCGATGGCCGCGTCATTGCCCATGACCTGCACCGCCACCATGGTGACGGCCTCGCACTGGGTGGGATTGACCTTGCCAGGCATGATGGAGGACCCGGGCTCATTCTCCGGGATGTGGATCTCTCCGATGCCGCAGCGGGGCCCGCTGGCTTCCCAGCGGATGTCGTTGGCCAGCTTCATCAGATTGGCCGCCAAGGCCTTCAGCGCCCCGTGAGTGAAGACCAGGGCGTCGTGGGAGGTCAGGGCGTGGAACTTATTGTTATCGGGAACAAAGTCCGTGCCGGTACACTGGCGGAGATAGGTGCACACCCGCTGGTCGAAGTCCTCCGGAGCGTTGAGGCCGGTGCCCACTGCTGTGCCGCCGATGGCCAGCTTCCGCAGCTCCGGCAGCGCCGCCTCCAGCATCCGCCGGGGCGCTGCCACCAGCTCCCGCCAGCCGCTGATCTCCTGGGAAAAGCGCAGAGGCGTGGCGTCCTGCAGATGGGTACGGCCGATGCGGATCACGTCCCGGTTCTCCTCCTCCAGCCGCTCCAGAGTTTCCTCCAACCGCACACAGGCTGGCAGCACCCGCCGCTCCACCGCCAGGGCGGCAGCCATATGCAGCGCCGTGGGGAAGGTGTCATTGGAGGACTGGGAACGGTTGACGTGGTCGTTGGGGTGCAGCGCCACCCCCCGCTCTGCCGCCAGGTGGGCGATGACCTCGTTGACGTTCATGTTGCTCTGGGTGCCGCTGCCGGTCTGCCACACCGCCAGAGGAAACTCCTCCGGGTGCTTCCCCTCCCGCAGCTCGCCGCACACGGCGGCGATGGTCTCCGCCTGCTCCGCCGTCAGGCGGCCGCAGTCGGCGTTGGCCCGGGCGCAGGCTTCCTTGAGGTCAAAGAAGGCCTCCAGGATCTCCCGGGGCATCTTCTCCGTGCCGATGGAGAAATTTTCCAAACTCCGCTGGGTCTGAGCCCCCCAGTGCCGCTCCGCCGGAACGGCGATCTCACCCATGGTGTCGTGTTCCATTCGCATCTGCATATGCTTCATCCTCTCCGCCGCGTTTTTCACTCCGGTCCCAGGGCACATTTGCCCGGTGAGGAGCTGTCGATTCCAGTCATCATTATACGGGACCTTTCCTCTGTCCGCAACCGTTTTTCTACACGGAATCGGCATGGAAAAGCAGGTGCTTTCCCTTGACAGTTTGTGTTATCTATGTTACTTTTTATAATTGATAACCCTCAAAATCACATTGGGAGGCAGCAGTATGAACATGGAAGAACTTTCCAAGGTCTGCACCCAGGTCCGCCGTGATATCATCAACATGACGGCCAACGCGGGCAGCGGACATCCCGGCGGCTCTTTGTCTGCCGTGGAACTGATGGTGGGCGCGTTCTACACCCAGATGCGGGTGGACCCCCAGAATCCCCACGATCCCAACCGGGACCGCTTCATCCTCAGCAAGGGCCATGCGGCTCCCTGCTACTACGGCGTTCTGGCGGAAAAGGGCTTCATCAGCCGTGACGAGTTCAAGGAGTTCCGTCAGCTCCACAACATTCTCCAGGGCCACCCCGACGCCAAGAAGGTCCCCGGCGTGGACGCTTCCACCGGCTCTCTGGGTCAGGGCGTTTCCATTGCCGACGGCATGGCGCTGGGCGCCAAGCACCTGGGCAAGGACACCAAGGTGTTTGTTTTGTGCGGTGACGGCGAGCTGCAGGAGGGCCAGATCTGGGAGGGCCTGATGGCTGCCGCCCACTATAAGCTGGACAACCTGACGGTGATGATCGACAATAACGGTCTCCAGATCGACGGCTCCAACGATCAGGTCATGTCCCTGGGCGATCTGGCCGCCAAGCTGCGTGCCTTTGGCCTCCATGTCATCGAGCTGCCCGACGGCAACGACATCAAGGCCGTGGTGGATGCTCTGGCCGCTCCCACGGAAGCGGGCAAGCCCAAGTGCATCCTGGCCCACACCGTCAAGGGCAAGGGCGTGTCCTTCATGGAAAATCAGGTGGGCTGGCACGGCAAGGCTCCCAACGAGGAGCAGCGTCAGCAGGCTCTTGCGGAACTGGAGGGAAAGTAAAATGGCAGATAAGATTGCAACCCGTGCCGCCTATGGCGACGCACTGGTGGAACTGGGCGCAAAGAACGACAAGGTCGTGGTGCTGGACGCCGACCTGTCTCACGCCACCATGACCATGAATTTTGCCAAGGCCTATCCCGACCGCTTCTTCAATGCCGGCATCGCCGAGGCCAATATGGTGGATATGGGCGCAGGCCTGTCCACCATGGGACTGATCCCCTTCTGCTCCACCTTTGCCATGTTCGGTGCTGGCCGGGCCTATGAGCAGGTGCGCAACACCATCGCCTATCCCAAGTTCAACGTCAAGCTGTGCATGTCCCACGCCGGCGTGTCCGTGGGCGAGGACGGCGGCAGCCACCAATGCGTGGAGGACCTGGCCCTCATGCGGGTGATCCCCGGCATGACCGTTATCGTCCCCGCCGACGCCAACGAGACCCGGAAGGCCGTGTTCGCTCTGGCCGATTTCCAGGGCCCCGCCTATATGCGTCTGTGCCGTCTGGCCTCCCCTGTATTCGAAGATGACCAGCCCTTTGAGATCGGCAAGGCCAACGTGCTCCGTGAGGGCACCGATGTGGCGGTGTTCGCCTGCGGCCTGATGGTCTCCGAATCTCTGGAGGCCGCTAAGCTCCTGGAGAAGGACGGCATCTCCGCCGCAGTCATCAATGTCCACACCATCAAGCCCATCGACGCCACCTGCGTCACCGAGTGGGCCCAGAAGTGCGGCAAGGTAGTCACCGTGGAGGAGCACAGCGTCATCGGCGGCCTGGGCGACGCCGTGGCCGACGTGCTGATGGGCAAGGTAGCCTGCGGCTTCCACAAGATCGGCATCAACGACCAGTTCGGTCAGTCCGGCAAGGCCCCTGAGGTCCTGGCGGAGTATGGTCTCACCGCACCCCAGATCGCCGCTTCCATCAAGGCCAGCCTGTAACGGCTCCCTTCCTTTTTCGATACAGCAAAGCCTCCCGTCTCACGATGGGAGGCTTTTTTACGAAAGTGCGGGGCAGGACCCAAGGCCCTGCCCCGCTTTTTATGGTATTCAGATCAGGGCCACCGCCAGCAGCACCACAGCAAAGGCCACGTTCACCACTGTAAAGCATCCCAGATAGCGCCCCTTCTCCCCAGGCCGGGCCTGGGTGAAGAGCTTCCAGGAGATGAGGCTGGCCATGGAGGCGATGAGGGTGCCCAGGCCGCCGATATTGACTCCCTCCAAAAGAGGTTCCCAGTTGTCGGTAAAGCCAGAGAGCAGCATGGCCGCCGGCACGTTGCTGATAACCTGGCTGCACAAAAAGCCCGTCACCAGCTCCCGGCCATGGAGTACCTGGGACAGCAGTCCGCTGACAGCCTCCACCCGGCCCATGTTGCCGATGAATACGAAAAAGGCCACGAAGGTGAGGAGCAATGTATAGTCCACCTTCTTCAACGCGATCCGGTCCAGCACCAGAGCCCCCACCAGGCCAAAGGCCAAAGGCACGCTCCAGTGGAGCACCCGGAACACGGTCAGCAGGCTCAGTCCAAACAGCACCCAATAGAAAAGCATCAGCTTCCTGTCCCCCCTTTTGGAGGCACCCCTTGAAGCCAAATTCTCCAAAGGCGCGTTTTTCTGCCCCAGACAGCATCCCAGCAGCAGCACGCCGGACACTGCCGTCAGCGGCAGCATCAGCAGCAAAAAGCGGCCCATACTCATTCCGGAGGCGGAATAGAGGTACAGGTTCTGAGGATTTCCGATGGGGGTGAACATGCTGCCCAGATTGGCGGCCACAGTCTGGAGCACCACCACGGTCAAAAGCTTTTTCTCCAACCCTGCCATGGTCAAAAGGGTGATGGTGAAGGGCACAAAGGTCACCAAGGCCACATCGTTTGTAATGACCATGGACCCGAAAAAGCATAAAAACACCAAGGCTGTACACAGCTGGCGGTAGCTGTGGGTCCGGGCCAGGAGACTCTGGGCCAGGGCGGTGAACACTCCCTGCTGTCCCAGGCCGGCGGTGACCAGCATCAGGGAAAACAGCAGTGCCAGTACCCGCAAATCCACATAGGCCAGATACCCCCGGTCCGGCGGCACCAAAAACAGCGACGCCAGGGCCAAAAGTCCAGCGGCGCACAGCACCGGCTCCTGCCGGAGCAAATCGAAACATCGTTTCTTCATCTTCTTTTCTCCTCTCCCAATGGCTCCCAAGGAGCCGCGTGGTCCAGCATAGGCGCCCGACCGAAAAAAGTCAAGGGAAAAGGCCGTCTCTCCGTGAGAAACGGCCTTCAATCACCGGTACACGAACCTCCCTCCGCCTTTACCGGTCGGAGTGGTTCCAGGACTGGGGATGGGTATGGGGACGGTAACTGCTGGAGAGCATCTGCTCCAGCACAGGGGACTCGGGGGTCTCAATGCGCTTGAGGATCTGTTCCCCAGCCGCGGTGCCCAGCTCCTCCACCGGCTGGATGATGCAGTCCATGGAGTTGGAGTAAAGCTCATAGAAATTGGAGCTGTAATCCACAAAGCTGACCAGGTCAATGTCCTTGCCCATTTGAATATTCTTTTTCTGGAGATACATGATGATCTCCGTCGCCATCAGGCCGTTGGCCACGATCAGGCCGTCGCACTGCTGCTGGAGCAGCGCGTCCAGGCAGCGCAGGGTGCTGCCCTCGCCGAAGTCACCGTACTGCACCAGGGACCTGTCGTCGGCCAGGCCGCAGTCTGCCACCGCCTGCATGTAAGCGGACAAACGTTCCTGAGTGGTACTCAGGCGCTCCGGACCGCCGATGAAGCCCACCCGGCGATCTCCCTTGCCTGCCAGGCGACAGACGCTGCGATAGATGGGCTGGAAATTGGACACGGATACAGCGGCGTATTTCTTCTCCTCAAACACCCGGTCCACCAGCACCACGGGAAAGCCGTTGGGGATAATCTCGTCCAGGCGATGGAAATCATCCATGGTGGAGGCCAGCAGCAATCCATCCACCAGCCCGGCAGACATCAGGCGAATGTTGGTCTCCTCCCGATCCATGCTCTCCTTGGTGTTGGCCACCACCAGGTGGTAATCATGGGCAGCCAGATATTCCTCCACTGACTCCACCAAAGTTGCAAAGAACTTGTTGGAGATGTCGGGTACGATGAAGCCCACGGTCCGCTTCTTGCCAGTGCGGAAACTGCGGGCAGAAGCGTCCGGCGTATAGCCCAGAGCCCGGATGGCCTCCTGCACCTTTTCCCGGGTCTCGCTGGACACATAGCGGGTATTATTGATGGTGTGGGAAACCGTGGCGGTGGATACGCCGGCCCGTTTGGCCACATCACTGATGGTCACTTTCATGCGCAACACCTCTTGCGCAACGATTCAATCGTTGCGTAAAGCTTTTTAGTATTTATCAGCATTATAGAGCATAACCATCGCCTCGTCAAGAACTTGTTCTGTCACTTTCGATTTATTTTTCGGTGCGTTTTGTACAAAATATCCAGATTATCTCTCCGTTTTTCTTCACTTTTGTCGATTGCATTGCCTGATGGGCCATGATAAAATCCATTACAGTAATCGTTTACGCAAACGTTTTTTATCGGCGGTCATTTGTCGTTGGGAAGCCAACCGACTTGGGACCAGCTGCTTGAGTTTGAAAGGAGTTTTTCTAATGAGCATCAAGATTGGTATCAACGGCTTCGGTCGGATCGGCCGTCTGGTGTTCCGGGCAGGTCTGCAGCGGAACGACGTGGAGTTTGTGGGCATCAACGACCCCGGTATGACGCCTGACTACATGGCCTATATGCTGCGCTATGACACCATGCACGGCCGCTTCAACGGTGAGATCTCCTACACCGACGACAGCATCACCGTCAATGGCCACACCATCAAGGTCTATGCCAAGATGAACCCCGCCGACATTCCCTGGGGTGAGATCGGTGCCGAGTACGTAGTGGAGTCCACCGGACTGTTCCTGACCAAGGAGAAGTCCCAGGGCCACATCGATGCCGGTGCCAAGCACGTCATCATGTCCGCTCCCTCCAAGGACGACACCCCCATGTTCGTCATGGGCGTCAACCAGGACAAGTACACCAGCGACATGACCTTCGTGTCCAACGCTTCCTGCACCACCAACTGCCTGGCTCCCGTGGCCAAGGTTCTGAACGACAAGTTCGGCATTCTGGACGGCCTGATGACCACCGTGCACTCCACCACCGCCACGCAGAAGACCGTGGATGGTCCCTCCAAGAAGGACTGGAGAGGCGGCCGTGCCGCTTCCGGCAACATCATCCCCTCCTCCACCGGCGCCGCCAAGGCCGTGGGCAAGGTCATCCCCGAGCTCAACGGCAAGCTGACCGGTATGTCCATGCGCGTGCCCACCCTGGATGTGTCCGTGGTGGACCTGACCGTGAATCTGGCCAAGCCCGCCA
>CALXDZ010000058.1 GCA_944387205.1 uncultured Oscillospiraceae bacterium | reverse complement strand
GTGGTGGCACCGTCACGGGCCACGTTCAGAGCCCAGTTGGAGCCCACATACTCATCGTTGACACCGTAGCCAACCACGCCCAGCAGCATCTTGGCGAACTGATAGCCGGTCAGAGTACCCTTGGGCTTGAAGGTGCCGTCGGTGTAACCGTCAATGATACCAGCGGACACGCAGTAGCCGATGTAGCCGGCGAACTGGCTGGTGGCGGGGACATCGGGGAAGGGAGCCTTCTCGACGCCCAGCTTGGAGGCGACATCATTGCCCAGGTCCATGATCGCGATGATCTTGGCGGCCTGCTCACGGGTGATGGTCTTCTCGGGACCATAGGAGCCGTCCTCATAACCGGTGATAACACCGATCTTGTTCAGGAGCTCAACGGCCTCGGCGTGTTCGATTTCGTTCACGTCGGTGAGGTCCTTGAACTCCGTGGCACCAGCACTGATGGTGACCAAAGACATGGTCATCACCAGAGCCAGCACCAGAGAAAGGAACTTCTTCATGGTATTCCTCCTTAAAAATTTACCAGTAAGCAGGTGGAATATGATTCTCACCCCCCTTGCGCCCGGCGCCCCCTGCAGCTGCAAAGCCTTGGGCTCCAATGGATTGGAGATTCGATGAAATGCACGGGTAGAACAAAAGGTGGGATTTAATATCCGCCGCCGGGGTGTTTTGTGCCCGCAAACCCTTGTGGTGCAAGGATTTGCAAGGTAGACATTTGGTAGACATTTCCGCCCCCGTTTCGACAAAAGCTCCGCTGGACCATCCTGGGCGGAGAAAAAATCCTTACGTCAAAAGAGAAAAAAGTGTAAAATAAAAGGGCAGCGTGCAGCCCTTTGCGGACGTAAGTCCAGCTGCGGGGCCACAGGCTGCGCCTGGCATGAAAAAAGTCCCTCTGAACAGGGCGGATGCGCGGCGGCAGGACCGGCCCGGAATGAGACAGGAGGGACAGGTATGTATCAAATCGGAGAGCTGATCGTCTACGGCGGCCACGGCGTGTGCCGTGTGGAACAGGTGGGCCCCGGGGAGGGGACGGGAGAAAAGCTGTATTACACCCTCAAGCCTCTTTACAGCACGGAGACCATCTATGTGCCGGTGAACGCCCGGGTGTTCATGCGCCCCATCCTTACCCGGCAGCAGGCAGAGGAGCTGGTCAGGCAGATCCCCTCCATCCGGGAGGACATCTGCCTGAGCCGCAGGCCATCGGAGCTGAAAAATCACTACGAGACGTGCCTCCAGAGGCATGACTGCCATGATCTGGTGCAGCTGATGAAAGGGGTCTATGTGAAGACCAGACGGGCCGAGGACGACGGCAGGCGGCCCGGACAGGTGGACGCCCGCTACGGCAAGCGGGCGGAGGAGCTTTTATGCGGCGAGCTGGCGGCGGCTCTTGGCATCCCCCGGACGGAGGTGGAGGAGTATATCGCCGAACGGGCCCGGGAGGAGGCGGCCAGGACCCCGGAAAGGGAGAATTGACAAAAAATTGACAGGGCCAAAACCCCATGATAAAATGAATCAAAATTGGGGGCATGGAATGCGATGCCATGCCGGGAATGTGAGGTGCGCGCTATGAATGCTTCTTTCTCCGGGACCAGGGACTATGTGGCGTCAGAGGAGCTGATGCTGGCGGTGAATATCGCGGTGACGCTGGAAAAGCCGCTGCTCATCAAGGGCGAGCCGGGTACGGGCAAGACCATGCTGGCCCAGGCGGTGGCGGATGCCCTGGGTAAAAAGCTCATCATCTGGAACGTCAAGTCCACCACCAAGGCTCAGGATGGCTTGTATGTCTATGACGTGGTCCAGCGGCTCTACGACAGCCAGTTCGGCACCCATGACGTGGATGATATCGGCCACTATATCAAGCTGGGCAAGCTGGGCGAGGCCTTTTCCTCCGACGAGCAGGTGGTGCTGCTCATCGACGAGATCGACAAGGCAGACCTGGAGTTCCCCAACGACCTTTTGTGGGAGCTGGATCAGATGGAGTTCTACATTCCGGAGACCAAGGAGACGGTGCGGGCCAAGCAGCGGCCCATCGTCATCATCACCTCCAACGCGGAAAAGGAGCTGCCGGACGCGTTTTTGCGCCGGTGCATCTTCCACTACATCGAGTTCCCGGATCAGGAGCAGATGGAGCAGATCCTGCGGGTGCATTTCGACCATCTGGAGGAAGATCTGGTGGAGCAGGCCCTGGCGGCGTTTTACTGGATCCGCGGGCTGAAGAAGATCGAAAAGAAGCCCAGCACCTCGGAGCTGGTGGACTGGCTGCGGGCGCTGACGGTGGGCGGTGTGGCGTCGGAGAAGATCGCCGCCGCCATTCCCTTTGCGGGGGTGCTGCTGAAAAAGGACAAGGACCTGCGCACCCTCCAGGACAATCTGCGGTGACGGGCCATGTTTGCTGCGTTTTTCTATCTGCTGCGTGCCCGGGGCCTTGCGGTATCCCTTAACGAGTGGCTGACGCTGCTTCAGGGGATGGAGCAGGGCCTGCATGGGAGCACGCTGACCGGGTTTTACTTTCTCTGTCGGGCCATCGTGGTGAAGAGCGAGGCGGAGTATGACCGGTTTGACCAGGCCTTTGCGGAGTTTTTTAAGGATGTGCCCCACAAGGGCGAACTGCCGGAGGAAGTGCTGGAGTGGCTTAATCATCCGCTGGAGGATCTTAAGCGGTCTTTGGAAGAGCTCAAGCAGCGTCAGGCCATCTTTGAGGACAAAAGCCTGGAGGAGCTGCTGGAGCTGCTGGAGCGTCGGCTCAAGCAGCAGGACGAGCAGCATAACGGCGGCAGCTACTGGATCGGAACGCAGGGCCGCTCGCCTCTGGGCAACAGCGGCTGGAACCCCGGTGGCCTGCGCATCGGCGGCAAGAGCCAGTACCGCACCGCCATGCTGGTGGCGGAGGATCGAAAATTCCGGGACTTCCGAAAAGACAACACACTGGATATCCGCCAGTTCCAGATGGCTTTCCGCCTGCTGCGGCAGTTTTCTGCCCAGATGATGGACGCCCAGCGGGAGTTGGATGTGGAAGGCACCGTCCGGGATACCGGCGATAATGCCGGAGTGCTGCGGGTACGTTATAAGCCGCCCCGGCGCAACACGGTGAAGGTGCTGCTTCTGATGGACTCCGGCGGATCCATGGAGTACTACGCGGGCCTTTGCAGCATGCTGTTTCAGGCTGCTACCCGCTCCAACCACTTCAAGGAGCTCCATACCTATTACTTTCACAACTGTATCTTCTCCAACCTGTATACCGATCCCACTTTAAACTGGGACAGCATGGTGCCAACCGAATGGGTGATGAACAATTTCGGCAGCGAATATAAGGTCATCATCGTGGGAGATGCTGCCATGCATCCCTCAGAGCTCCGTACGCCTCACTACGATTGGGTGGCCGGGAGTCTGTCACCATCCGGATTGGAGTGGATGGACCGGCTCAAGCACCAATATCCCTACCTCATTTGGCTTAACCCCGAGCCCCTGCCCCGGGCCAGCGACTTCTGGGGCCAGACTCATCTGGAGCTGGCGCAGATGGTGCCTATGTTTGACCTGTCTATGGAAGGGCTGGAGCATGGCATGAAGCGTTTAATGGTCCGACGGTAGAATGGGGCAGAGGACGGAAATGTATTTCATGGGGCAACATCTGTTTCCTTAAAATATCATTTATAGTAAAAATCAACATGTCTCACTTGTTAAAACTTTAATTTGTTGTGCAAAACGACGTTTGTTTCGCTCCGATAAAAGAAAAGCGCCCTTTGTTTCGTTTTCAGAAACAAAGGGCGCTTGGCAAATGCTAAAAAATGAGGTAATATAGTATCATAACATAACAAACTGCTTTCTGAAATGGGGTTGGCAGTTTGCACTGAAGTTACTTAATCCAAGTGGATGTAGAGCATATTATCCCGTTTCATTTCTCGGAAGGTGTCAGAACGGATGGACATCTGCTCCAGCAGTCCCTCGTCCACAGTCAACGGTTCCCGGGCGATAAGGACCTTTCTGGCACAGGGAAGAAAGGTGCTGGAAGCCAGGCCACTGAGCATTCCCACCAGGACTGGTGATTTGCGCATGGGAATGGTAAAATTTAAAAGCGCAGTTTCTACCGGGTTGTGATAGTTGTTCAAAACCACACTGAAAACGGTCTCGTGCATAAACATTCGCCCGGTGTAGATGCAGCTGCACTCCTCTGGATTGCGGGAGTCGTCTACATCGTAAAAAAGGGTGGCAGCAGGGCTTCCGTTTTCGTCCATGGGACCTAACTTGAGCACAGAGGAATATACATTGTGCCGGAAGAGATAGTAGAGGTATAGTTGGTCACTGGAATCAAAAGGGGACTTGGCAGGGGCTGAGGGCTTTTTTCTGGGAATGGGATAGTCCATGAGCTGGTATGGCGCGATCTCCAGAGCTTGAGCGATATCGAACAGCGTTACCACATCTACGGTGATTTGGCCGCTTTCATATTTGGAGACCGTGGCTTTGCTCTTATTGATCATCCGGGCCAGCTGCTCGGTGCTCATGTGGTGGCTCTTGCGATAGAGCCGGATCCGCTGGCCAACATGCTTGAGAACACTCTCGTCCAAAACTGGTCACCTCCCGCAGAGCGAAAAATTTACCTACCCTTTAAGCATAACGCATTGCGCAAAAAAATCAAGAAAAAATTCGGATTGAGGAGATAGAACTCTTTCAATAGACAGCAGAGGAAACAGCAGAATGGGAAAGGAGCATTTTTATGGAAATTAAGATCACAAAGACCACCGCCCCCAAGACCAAGCCCACTCTGGAACAGGAGAAGTCCCTGGGATTTGGTAAGGTATTCTCCGACCATATGTTTGTCATGGAGTACACGGAAAAGGACGGCTGGCATGACGCCAGAATTCAGCCCTATCAGCCCCTGAGCATCGACCCTGCTTCTCCTGTGCTGCACTATGGCCAGGAGATCTTTGAGGGCCTAAAGGCCTATCGCCGGGTGGATGGCTCCATCGGCATGTTCCGCCCTGAGGAGAATGCCATGCGCATGAACCGCAGTGCGGAGCGTATGTGCATGCCTCAGATCCCTGTGGAGATGCAGGTGGAGGCCATGAAGGCTCTGGTGGATCTGGAGCGGGATTGGGTTCCCCACAGTGAGGGTACCTCTTTGTATCTTCGCCCCACTATGATCGCCGACGGTTCCACCCTGGGTGTTCACGCGGCGCCCCGTTACATCTACTTTATCATTTGCGCTCCCTCCGGCGCCTATTACGCCAACGGACTGGCTCCTGTCCGCATCTACATCGAGGACGCCTATGTCCGCGCGGTGGAAGGCGGTACCGGTGAAGCCAAGTGCGGCGGCAACTACGCAGCCAGCATGAAGGGTGCCTTCGTAGCCGAGGAGAAGGGCTACGATCAGGTGCTGTGGCTGGATGGCCGCCACAACCGCTACATTGAGGAAGTGGGCGCTATGAACGTCATGTTCGTTCTGGATGGCAAGCTGGTCACGCCCAAGCTCCATGGCTCCATTCTGCCCGGCATCACCCGCAAGTCCATTCTGGAGCTGGCCCGCGACATGGGCATGGAGGTCGAGGAGCGTCAGGTGGATGTGCAGGAGCTCTTTGACGCCTACAAGGCCGGCAAATTCAGCGAAGCCTTCGGCACTGGTACTGCTGCTGTGGTGTCCCCCATTGGTGAGTTCTGCTACAAGAATGAGGTCATCAAGTTCGGTGATGGTCACACCATCGGCACCATTTCCCAGAAGATGTATGACACTTTGACGGGTATCCAGTGGGGCAAGCTGCCTGATCCCCACGGCTGGACCTGCACGCTGTAAGCGAAAGAGGAGACCTAAACAGCAATCTGCTGTTGGATATCTACTTCCTTTCCATCCTGCTGCCCGAAGCGAAAGCTTCGGGCAGCAGGATTTTTAGAGGCAGGGAAGTGAGAAGAAAACGCAAGGGGCCGGAAAAAGTTCCCGGCCCCTTGTTTCCTTTGTGTTTACTTCTTTTTCTTGTCCTTCTGGCCGTAGTGGACATGGAGCAGCTCCTTGTGACGGGCCTTGAGGCCCTCCTCGTAGAGCTCACCCACGATAGGATTGCGGTCAGAGCATTTGATGGTGGCGGAGCGGTCCGCCTCATAGAGGCCGGCAGCCCGCTGCTCTTTGCGGAGCTTGAGACCGTAGGGCTGTCCGGCGCCGCCTACGCAGCCGCCCTGACAGGTCATGACCTCTACCAGATCGTAATAAGCGGTGCCCGCCTCGATCTCCTTGAGAAGCTTCTGGGCGTGGACCAGACCGTGGACCACAGCAATGCGGATGGAGGTCTCACCCACCTGGAAAGTGGCGGTGCGCAGGGGCTCGTTGCCCCGAAGGCCGGAGAACTGGATCTCCTGGAGTGCGTTGCGGGACTTATCCGGCAGGCAGCGCCGCACCACGGCCTCCGCTACGCCGCCAGTGGTGCCGAAGATAGTGCCTGCACCGGTGCCGATGCCGAAGGGCAGGTCGGGGGACTCGCCCTCGATCTCCGAGAAGCGGACGCCGGCTTCGCTGATCATATTGATGAGCTCCTGGGTGGTCAGGACCAGATCTACATCGGGCTTGCCGTCGTGGCAGAACTCAGGCCGGGCTGCCTCCATTTTCTTGGCAGTGCAGGGCATGATGGCGATGTGGTAGGTTTCCCTCCCGTCCTTTTTGTCCAGAGCCTTGTAGCGGTCCTTAAGCACCGCGCCGAACATTTCCATGGGGGACTTGCAGGAGGAGATGTGGTGGAGGTACTTGGGATTTTCAAATTCCAAATACTTGACCCAGGCGGGGCAGCAGGAGGTGAACATGGGGAAGGGACCGCCCTTTTTCAGGCGTTCCAGGAACTCCTCCGACTCCTCCATCACCGTCAGGTCCGCACCGAAAGTGGTGTCGTACACCTCGTCAGCACCCATAATTTTCAAAGCAGTGACGATCTTGTCGATAACATTGGTGCCCACGGGCATGCCGAAGGCCTCGCCCACAGCCACACGGACGGCGGGGGCGATCTGGAACACCACCCGCTTCTTGGGGTTGTGCAGGGCCCGCCAGGCCTGGCCGATGGAATTGTAGATGGTGATAGCGCCGGTGGTGCACACGGCGGCGCACTGGCCGCAGCTGATGCAGTGGGTCTCAGAGAGCTTGCGGTTGAATGCGGGCATGACCTGCAGGTCAGAGCCCCGGAAGGCAAAGTTCAAAATGCCCATGCCCTGCATCTCCTCGCACACCCGGATGCAGTCGCCGCAGAGAATGCACTTATTGGGATCCCGGACCACAGCGGGGGAGGTAGAGTCGGTCTCATAGTGAGGGCGGGTGTCCTGAAAACGAACATGCCGCACGCCGAACTGCAGAGCCAGACGCTGTAGGGTGCAGCTGCCGTTTTTTTCGCAGGTGGTGCAGTCACGACAGTGGGAGGCCAGCAGCAGCTCCAGGATCATTCGCCGGTGCTTGAGGAGCCGGGCGGTGTTGGTACGGATGCGCAGTCCATCCTTGGGCTCCATGGAGCAGGAGGCGTCGATCTTTCCCTTTTCATCCTCCACCATGCACATGCGGCAGGCACCGTAGACGGACAAATCGGAATAGTAGCAGAACGTGGGCATATCAATGCCGGCCTTGCGGATCACAGCCAGAACGTTTTTCTCCCCGTCGAAGGGCACGCGCTGGCCATCGATATACATGATTCCCTTTGCCATGACTTAACCCTCCTTGCTGGCGGCGATGGCGCCGAAGGGGCAGCTGCTCACGCAGGCGCCGCAGTTGACGCACTTTTCCGGATCGATGGTGTGGACCTGCTTGGGACTGCCGGAGATGGCCTCCATGGGGCAGGTCTTGCGGCACTTGCCGCAGCCCTTGCACTTGTCCGCGTCGATGACGGGGTGGGGCTTCTCCTTGTTGCAGATGGGGCAGTGGTGGTCCACCACGTGCCGCAGGTACTCGTCCCGGAAATACCGGAGGGTGCTCTGCACGGGCTTGCAGGCGCTCTGGCCCAGACCGCACAGGGCGGTGTTGGTGATTGTGTCCGCCAGCTCCTCCAGAAGGTCCAGATCCTCCAGCGTGCCCTCGTTGGCCAGGATCCGGTCCAGGATCTCCAGCATCCGCTTGGTGCCCTCCCGGCAGGGAACGCACTTGCCGCAGGACTCGTTCTGGGTAAAGCGCATGAAGAACCGGGCCACTTCCACCATGCAGTTGTCCTCGTCCATGACCACCAGACCACCGGAGCCGATCATGGCGCCGATCTTCTTCAGGGAGTCAAAGTCCAGAGGCAGGTCCAGGTGCTCGGCGCTGGCGCAGCAGCAGCCGCCGGAGGGGCCGCCGATCTGCACAGCCTTGAACTTCTTGCCGTTTTTGATGCCGCCGCCGATATCAAAGATGATCTTGCGCAGCGTGGTGCCCATGGGGACCTCGATAAGGCCGGTGTTGTTCACATTGCCGGTGAGGGCAAAGGCCTTGGTGCCGGGGCTGTTGCCGGTACCGATGGAGCGGTACCAGGCGGCGCCGTTGCGGATGATGAGGGGCACGTTGGCGAAGGTCTCCACGTTGTTGAGGATGGTGGGCTGGGCCCACAGGCCGTGCTCCACGGTCCGGGGCGGCTTGACCCGGGGCATGCCTCGGTTGCCCTCGATGGAGGCGGTCAGGGCGCTGCCCTCGCCGCAGACGAAGGCGCCGGCACCCCGGTTGACGTGGATGCGGAAGCTGAAATCGGAGCCCAGGATGTTCTCGCCCAGCAATCCCAGCTCCTCGGCGTTAGCGATGGCCGCCTTCAGGCGGTTCACCGCCAGGGGATACTCCGCCCGGACATAGATGTAGCCCTCGGTGCAGCCGGCGGCCCGGCCGGCGATGAGCATGCCCTCCAGCACGCTGTGGGGGTTGCCCTCCATCACGGAGCGGTCCATGAAGGCGCCGGGGTCGCCCTCGTCGCCGTTGCAGACCACATACTTCTGGGGGGCTTTGAAGCGCCGGACGCTGTCCCATTTGCGGCCGGCGGGGAAGCCGCCGCCGCCCCGGCCCCGGAGGCCGGAGTCCACGATGGCATTGCAGATGTCCACGTCGGTCATGTCAAACAGAGCCTTTTCAAAAGCGGCGTAGCCGCCCTTGGCAATGTACTCCCGAATGTCCTCCGCGTCGCTCTTGCCGCAGTTTTCCAGCACCACCCGATGCTGGAGCTTATAGAAGGGAATGTCCTCCTGCTTGGGATAGGCCACGCCGTCCAGATGATAGACAAGACGGTCGATGATCTCGCCGCCCAGCACCGTCTTCTCCAGGATCTCCTGGCAGTCCTCAGGCTTAACGTGGATGTACATGACGCCCAAAGGCTCGATGTGGACCAGGGGGCCCATCTCGCAGAAGCCATGGCAGCCACTCATTTTGATGTGGATGCTCTCCTCCTCGTCGGACTCATGGAAGAGGCCCACATAGACGTTCAGATTTCTCTTTTCGCACTCAGCTTTCAGATTTTCATAGATCTTCAGAGAGCCGCCGGCGATGCAGCCGGTACCGGCGCAGATCAGAACGGAGGTCTGCTGCTCCGAAAGACGCAGGGCGTTTTTAGCATTGGATTGAAGCACATGGAAGCTCTCTCTCGTCAGCTTAGGCATTTGCAGCATCCTCCTTCCGCAGCTCGTCCAGCAGTGCCAGAGCGGACTCCGGCGTCATCTGAGCATGGACCACGTCGTTGACGGTCATCACCGGCGCAAGGCCGCAGGCGCCCAGGCAGGCCACCGTCTCCAGAGTGAACATCCCGTCGGCAGAGGTCTTCTGCTTGCCGATGAGCCCCAGTTCCTTGCGGATGGCGTCGTAGATGGGACCAGATTTGCGCACGTGACAGGCAGTGCCGTCACAGACACGGATGATGTATTTTCCCTTTGCTTCCAGGGAAAAGTTCTCATAGAAGGTGGCGACGCTGTATACCTTGGCGATGCTCAGACCAAGCTTCTGAGCAATCAGACACAGCATATCCTGGCTGAGGTACTTGTACTCGCTCTGGATGTCCTGCATGATGGCGATGAGGTGGTGAGGCTCATAGTCATAGGACGCCAGAATCTCCTCTACACGGGTCAGATCCTTGCTCATGGCAGTTCTCCTCCTCAAAAATTGGGAATACGACGCTGGAATGAAGCTCTCTTTGTTAACTTTTTAACCAATTTCCCTGGGGAATATTATACATGAAAATCCACAAAAAGCCAGCGGGTTTTGAGAAATATGTCAGAGAATTTATCTGAAATTGAAATAATAAATCGATTTACAATAAATTGCACTTATATAGTTTCCCTAAAGTCCGGTGGGGAATTTAAAAGTTTCACCGGAAGAAAAGGAAAGGCCCTGTCCGAAGACAGGGCCATAAGCACGCAAATATTATTGCCGGTTGATGCAGAAAAAGGTATATTCGCCCAGCGCCAGCAGCTGGCCGGTCTCGTCGGTAAAGGTGACCTCAGAGAGGCAGGTGGTGTGGCCCCGGTGGCGGATCACCGCCTCTGCCCGGACCGTGTGCCCCACGGTGACGTTGCGCAGGAAATGGAAGGAGCTCTCCTGGGTGACATAGAGACGGCCGTCCGTGTGGACTGCGGTGCCGGAAGCGGTATCGCCCAAGGTGTAAAAGGCACCACCGTGGACCCGGCCATAGGGGTTGCAGCTGTCCGGCATAACGGTCAGCTCTGCGATGGCATGATCGGTTTCCCGCAGAACCACCCGCATGTGGTTGATGGTGAAAAAGGCGTCGGTTCCGTTTTGCTTGAGTTCTTCTTGTGCCATGGCATTTTGTCATCCTTTCCAATTCATAAAAAAATATTATAACCAATCTTTCCGTAAAATGCAACTTGACCTGACGAAAAAACCTGAAAATGGAAGGGGAGGAAAGGGGAGAAAACGGCGCTTTTTATTGCATTCTGACGACTTCTATGCTATGATACGAAAAGACAGAAAGTGAGTACACAGTGCGGGAGGACCGCAGCGCGGAAAGAGGGCGGCTATGAGTCGAATCAGCAAGGAAAACTACTATTTAGACATTGCTCAAACGGTCCTGGAGCGGGCCACCTGCTTGCGCCGTGTTTATGGAGCCATCATCGTGAAAAACGATGAGATCATCTCCACCGGCTACAACGGGGCGCCCCGCGGGAGAAAAAACTGTACGGACCTGGGCTTTTGTGCCCGGGAGCAGCGCAGTGTCCCCCGGGGGGAACGGTATGAGCTCTGCCGCAGCGTCCACGCGGAGGCCAATGCCATCATCTCCGCCGCCAGAAGGGATATGGTGGGAGGTACCATCTATCTGGTGGGGCGGGATGCCAGAACAGGTCAGCTGTTGGGAGACGCAACCTCCTGTCCTATGTGCCGCCGACTGGTCATCAATTCCGGACTAAAAGAGGTGGTGATTCGCCGGACGGAAACGGAATTTGAGGTGGTTCCAGTAGAGGAATGGGTCAAGGAAGACGACCTGGACCTGATTTAGCACAACCATTTTTAGAAAGAAAAAAGGAGGAGCTATCCATGTTGAATGAAAAGATCGTGGATGCCTATTTGGCAATTTTGAAGGAAGAGCTTATCCCCGCCACAGGGTGTACGGAGCCCATTGCCGTAGCCTACGCGGCGGCTCAGATGCGCAAGGCGCTGGGTGCTGAGCCTGACCGTGTCCTGGCGGAGGTTTCGGGTAACATCCTGAAGAACGTCAAAAGTGTCGTCGTCCCCAACACCGGCGGCATGAAGGGCCTGAAGGCGGCTGTGGCAGTGGGCATCGTGGCTGGCGAGGCGGACCGTGAACTCCAGGTCATCGCCTCCGTCCCCGAGGAAAAGCACGCTGATATCGCCGCATTTTTGGACAAGGTGCCCATCCAGGTCTCCTGCCCGGACACCCCCCATGTGCTGGACATCATCATCACCGGCTGGGCCGGCGAGTCCTGCGCCAAGGTCCGGATCGCGGACAGCCACACCAACATCGTCCTCATCGAGAAGGACGGCAAGGTGCTGATGGAGAAGTCTCTGGACGGGGACAGCGGTGAGCACATGACCGACCGCAGCGTGCTGAACCTGGCCGACATTCTGGAGTTCGCCAATACCGTGGACACCGCCCGTCTGGCTCCCATGCTGGATGTTCAGATCCAGTACAACACCGCCATTGCTGAAGAGGGTCTCCGGGGCAACTGGGGCTCCAATCTGGGCTCTTTGCTGCTGGACACCTTCGGAAACGATATCCGCACCGAGGCCCGTGCCTGGGCCGCCGCCGGTTCCGACGCCCGTATGAGCGGCTGCGAGATGCCTGTGTGCATCGTCTCCGGCTCCGGCAACCAGGGCATGACCGCCTCTTTGCCTGTCATCCGCTATGCCAAGCACCTGAAGGTTTCTCAGGAGAAGCTGTACCGCGCCCTGGCTGTGTCTGACCTGGTGACCATCCACCAGAAGACCGGCATCGGCCGTCTGTCCGCCTACTGCGGCGCCATCAGCGCCGGCGCCGGCGCAGGTGCGGGCATCGCCTACCTGCTGGACGGCAGCTATGAGGCCATTTCCCACACGGTGGTCAACGCTGTGGCCATGCTCTCCGGTACCATCTGCGACGGTGCCAAGGCCTCCTGCGCCTCCAAGATCGCCGCAGGCGTGGAAGCCGGTATCCTGGGCTACGAGATGTACAAGACCAACAACAACTTCAACGGCGGCGACGGTATCCTGGCCAATGACCCGGAGGAGACCATCGTCAACGTGGGAGTCCTGGCCCGGGAGGGTATGAAGCAGACCGACCGGACCATCCTGGAGATCATGACCAAGGAATAAATCCATACCGGCCGGGTCCTGCGGGATCCAAAAACCGGGGAAAGGAGTGCCTGTCCACCGCCGGATGCGTTCCGGGCGGAGGACAGGCCTCCCCCTTTCGGGAAGAAGTACCCGGCTCGTGCCGGGGCAGCGACGGACCGGCTTCGACCGGATGGCAGAAAGGAACGGTATCCGCTTTGAAAACGGCTCTTGTGACCTTTTATCACATCCATCACTACGGCGCCCAGTTCCAGGCGGCGGCCACGGTTCGCGCCGTGGAGTCCCTGGGGAGCCAGTGCGAGATCATTGACTACTACGTCAATCAGAATAACGCCCTCTACCGCAGGCCTACCAGCCCCTCCGCCCTGCTCTCCGACGCCCATACCACGCTGCATCACCGGGCGCTGCAGACCCGGTATGACCGGTTTGAGGAATTTGCCCGGAAGTATCTGCCCAAGACAGCCCGGCATTTTACCAGCCTGGAGGATCTGCGGCGGAACTGCCCGGACTATGACGTGTACCTCTCCGGCAGCGACCAGATCTGGAACCCCAAGATCTTCCCCAACGGCCGCTTTGACCCGGTGTTCTTCTCCGCCTTTGCCCAGGGCAGGAAGGTGTCCTATGCCCCCTCCTTCGGCATCCCGGAGCTGCCAACCGCCATGGAGGAGGAGCTCAAGGGCTATCTGGAAAGCTTCTCCGCCATCTCCGTCCGGGAGCGGCAGGGGCAGCGCATCGTCCGCAAGGCCACCGGGCGGGAGGCCCGGGTGGTGCTGGACCCCACGCTGCTGCTGCGGCGTACGGACTGGGAGAAGCTGTCGGCCCCTCCGGTGGTGCAGGGAAAGTATATCCTGGTCTATTGCATCAGCGCCCCCGGGGCTCTGAGCCCCTATATCACCCGCCTGGCCCAGGCCACGGGGCTGCCGGTGGTGCAGCTTTGCGGCATGCGCCGCAAGGTCTGTCCCAAGGCCCAATGCGTGCTGGACGCGGGCCCGGCGGAGTTTTTGAGCCTCTTCCGCCACGCGTCCTATGTGTGCACCAACTCCTTCCACGGCACCGTCTTTTCCGTCCAGTTCGGCAAGCCCTTCTTCACCGCTGTGGCGCCTATGGAGCTGGCGGAGCCGGAGCACTCCCGGACGTACAACCTGCTGACCACTCTGGGGTTGACGGAGCGGATCATCGGCAAGGGGGACACGGCGGAGCTGCTCAGCCCGGTGGACTATGAAGCGGTGAACGAGCGCCTGGAGCGGGAGCGGCAGCGCTCCTTGAACTGGCTCAAGGCGGCCCTCAACGGCACGGAGACGGAAGGGGAGGAGCCGACAGAGCCTTCGCAGCACAAGGGGCCCCGGCTGGCGGAGCGCAATGACTGCACCGGCTGCGGCGCCTGCCGCAACGGCTGCCCTGTCAGCGCCATCTCCATGGTGCCGGACAAGGAGGGATTTTGCTATCCGGTGGTGGATCAAAAGACCTGTGTGGAGTGCGGCCGCTGCACGGCGGTGTGTCCCGCTCTGCATCCGGCGCCGCCCACCAGCCATCTGCCCGCCACCTTTGCCGTGTGGAACCGGGATGAGGCGGTCCGCCGTGCCTCCACCTCCGGCGGTGTATTTTCCGCCCTGGCGGACTATGTTTTAGAGGACGGCGGTGTGGTGTTCGGCGCCGCCATGGGCGCCGATCTCCAGGTGCACCATGTGGCCTGCTTTACTCGGGAGGAGCTGAAGCGGCTGCGGGGGGTAAAGTATGTCCAAAGCGACATCGGCACCACCTACCGACAGGTGCGCCAGATGCTGGAGAGCCGTCCGGTGCTCTTTTCCGGTACGCCCTGCCAGGTGGACGGACTGTACCGCTATCTGGGCGGCCGGCCGGAGCGGCTGCTGACCTGTGATGTGGTGTGCCACGGCGTGCCCTCTCCCGGCGTCTGGACGGACATGGTCCGGTCGGTGGAGGAGACCTGCGGCAAGAAGGTCCAGTCCGTTCAATTCCGTGATAAGGTCAATGGCTGGAAAAACAGCCACTTTACCGCCCAATTCCAGGGCGGCGGCACGCTGTCCCGGCCTCTGATGCAGACGGAGTTCGGCCGGGCCTTTGGCCGGGCGTTGTTCCTGCGGCCCTCCTGCTACCGCTGTCCCTATGCCTCCATGAACCGGCCCGGAGACTTTACCCTGGGGGACTTCTGGGGATTGCGGGAGGACGAGCTGCCGGAGGAGCAGAAGCTGGGTGTGGGGCTGCTGCTGGTGAACACCCTGCGGGCCAGCCACGTCTTTGACCAGCTGCCCATTGCCCGGGTGGCCTTCCCCACGGAGCGGGCCATTGCCGGCAATCCGCGCCTGGCCTCGCCCATCTCCATGCCGCCTCAGCGCGGGGCCTTCTTTGCCTCCTATGCCCTGGAGCCCTTCGAGCAGGTGCGGCGGAAGTATCTGCGGCTGCCGCCGCTGTACTACCGGGCAGCAGCCAAGGTGTTGACCCCGGAGCTGAAGGCAGCTATTCGGAAAAAGCTGCACTGAATAAAAAAGAGCGGGACCGTCACAGACGGTCCCGCTTGTTTCATGCTTAGGGATTGTGTTTGTTCAAAAAGGATGTAACGGCGGAGCGGTAGGTTTCCCCGCCCACCAGATAGGCCCCGCCATGTCCTGCGTCGGGAATCAGCAGCAGCTCCTTTTCCGAGCGGCAAGCGGCGTAGTTCCGGCGGCTCATCTCCGTGGGGACGAAGTCGTCGGTCTCGCCGTGGATCAGCAGCACCGGCAGCTCCGTCCGGGCCAGGGTGTCCAGAGTGGAGCAGTCAGAAAAGCCGTAGCCCGCCAGCAGACGGTTGAGCAGGGAGGTCAGAGGCACCAGGGGGAAGGCGGGCAGGTGAAGCTGCGCCCGGGTCTGGTGGGCGATGATATCCCGGGGAGAGGTGAAGCCGCAGTCGCCGATGACGCCCCGGACATCCTCCGGCAGCTCCTCTCCGGCGGCCATGAGCACGGTGGTGGCACCCATGGAAACTCCGGCCAGGAAGGTGGGGGCCGGGCCGAAGCGGCTGTCCAGATACCGCAGCCAGCTGACGCAGTCCTTCCGCTCCAGCACGCCGAAGCCGATGAACTGCCCCTCGCTGTCCCCGTGGGCCCGCTGGTCCGGGATCAGCAGGTCATAGCCCAGGGAGTGATAGAAGGGAATGAGGCCTGCCAGGTCCTCCAGCACCAGGGAGCGGTAGCCGTGGAAGAGCAGGACGCGGCCCTTGGATGGCCCCTCTGCCGGGAGATACCGGGCATGGAGCCGGAGCCCGTCAAAGCTCAGCAGGTCCATGGGCTCCGGCTTTTGCTCCTGGTACCATGCCGCGCACCGGCGCAGCTCCGTCACGTCCCGGCCCCAGCGCCGCTCCTGCTTGGCAAAGACCTGCTCCAGCGTGGGAGGGGCCTGGCGCAGACAGCACTTGCGTAGGCACACCATGCCCACGAAAAAGCTCAAAAGGACCAAAATCACCAGAATGTAGAGTACGATCACAGCGTCACGCCCTCCATGGTCAAGATCCGCCGCAGGGGGTCCAGCTGTGCCTCTCCGGCGGGCACATAGCAGGCTGCCCCCAGCACTGAGAGCAGCGCCTGGCCCTCCTGGGTCTGCCCCAGCTCCTCCAGGGCCGCTGCCAGCGCCTGGGCAAAGGCGTCGCTGGAAAGGGCATCCGCCTCCGGGACCACCGCCAGAGAGGAGAGGAGGGGCTCAAAGGCGGCGATCTCAAAGACCTCCTCCGTCATGGGAACCGGCCGGCCCAGGCCGCTGCGGCCTGCTGCATCGGTACGGCTGGATTCCAGGGTCCATGCCTCCGCCCAGTCCGCTAAGGCCGCCCGGGGTATGGGGAAGAGGTCGATCTCCTCCGCCGCCGCAGCCCGCAGCAGCTCCTCATAGCTGGTATAGACGGTGACCTGGCTCAGGTCGTCCAGGGTCATGCCCTCGTATTGGTCCGAAAGCCATAGATTGGGACTGCGCCAGCCTAAGTCCGAGTCCCGGTCCAGCACGCCCCAGCGGGCGTGGTCCAGCTCTGTCCAGGTCAAGTCCTTGCCATCGGCCAGCCGCCGGGCCAGGGCCTGGCCGTAGTCCGAGGGGCTGCTCCAAAGGACCGAGGCGGTCCCCGCCTGGTCCCCCTCTCCGGCGTCGGCCAGAATCACGGTGCCGCCGCTTCCGGCCTCCAGGTAGCTCTCAGCGGACAAAAAGGCCAGATCCACTGTGCCGCCGGTGAGAGCTTGGCAGGTGGCACCGGCGGAGGCGCCTACGGTGACGGTGACGGTGTCCACCGTCACCTGCTCCTTCGCCAGGGCGGCTTTCAAAAGCTCCGGCGCGTTGGCGATGGCCTGGAGCAGCGTCTCGTCGTCCGGGGCGTAGTCCCGGGGCAGCTCCACCGCCAGGGTCTCCAGGTGAAGAGGCTGGGCCTGTGGCTCCTCCGCTGAGGAGGCGGGAGAGCCGGTCTGCCCGCACCCCGCCGCCAGGGTCAGCGCCAGCGCAGCGCACACTACCGGTGTGAAAAGTCGTTTCATAGTGGGCCTCCTTGCCGAAATACACACGGAAAATCCCGGTTTTGACTGGACATTTTCCGCAGGAATGGTACAATAAACAGTAATCAGTGTATCACATCCGTTTTTTTCACGCAAGAGAGGAAAGGAGCTGTTCCCTATGTTGAAAACCAGCTGTCCCAAGCGGGAAATGGAGAATATGAGAGGCGGAAAGGGCCTTCTCCACGCCACGGACCTGACCACGGTGGAGGAGTGCTACGGCCATGTGCGGCTGTTCTGCCACATGGTGCTGGACCCCGGCGCCTCCATCGGCTATCATGCCCACGAGGGGGAGACGGAGTTCTTCTACATCCTCTCCGGCAAGCCCGTTGCCAATGACAACGGCACTCTGGTGGAGATGGTCCCGGGTCAGGTGCTTGCCACCGGCCACGGAGATGGCCACGCCCTGGAAAACCCCACCGCAGAGCCGGTGGAGTTCATCGCCATGATCGTGGTGGAGTAAAAGAAAAACACAAAAAAGAGGGACGGCGCTGGGCGCCGCCCCTCCTTTTTATCTGCCTGCCGCAAATAGCCCGTGCTGGCTGCAGCACAGGTACAGCGTGCCCCCGTGCATCCGGGGAAAGCGGACTTCGCCGCCCTGCTCCGGATAGAGCTTGATGAGCAGGATCCGGTCGTAGCTCACATAGGCCGCAAAGCGGATATAGTGGTCCTTCTCCATGGGATGAGAGAAGGTGACATACCAGTCGTCCTCAATCTCCTCTACGGTGCAGGCGTGGTCGGCGTCCGCCTTTTGGGGGACCAGGGGCTCCAGCCGCCGGCCGCAGCAGCTCAGTTCCGCCGGGGATGTGGCGGTGAGCAGATTGCCGCACACGGGGCAGACATACAGTTTGACGCGCTTCATATTTCCTCCGTCCTTGTCGTTGGCCGTCAGCTCTCCCTGCAGCAGCTGGTCCACGCTGACGCCCAAGAGTCCGGCGAGAGCGCCCAGCAGCGACACGTCGGGACAGCCCAGGCCTCGCTCCCACTTGGATACGGCCCGGTGATCCACCGCCAGCGCCTGGGCCACCTGCCGCTGGGTCAGGCCCTTCTCCTGCCGCAGCATTCGAATCAGGGCCCCTGTCTTTTTCTGGTCCATGCCCTCACCTCCGCTCAACAGCATACCGGAAGGAGAGAAAAAAAGCAATCGCCGCTCCGGCGAATTCCCCTCTTTTGGTGCGGAGAGAAAAAATTTTATCCGAGTGAAAGTATTTGCCCCGCTTTTTCGTATTCCAGGTGAAAGCGCTTTCCGGAAGGAGTTGAAACAAGGAATGCAACAAGATCAGCGGGCCGAAGAGCTGGTTCGGCGCTATGCAGACCCCATTTTGCGCCTGAGCTACGCCTATCTGAAAAATACCCACGACGCCCAGGACGTATGTCAGACGGTGTTCGTGAAGCTGCTGACGGAGCCCCGGGACTTTGAAAGCCCGGAGCACGAGAAGGCCTATGTGCTGCGCATGGCGGCCAACGCCTGCAAGGACCTGCTGCGCAGTCCCTGGCGTAAGCGGGTCTGCGGCCTGGACACGGTGCTGGAGGTCCCCGCCCCAGAGGCGGAGGAGGGCTCGGTGCTTGCGGCGGTGAACCAGCTGCCGCCCCGCTACCGGGCGGTCATCTACCTGCACTACTATGAAGGGTACCAGGCTGCCGAGATCGGTGAGATCTTAGGGGTGCCTCTGGGCACCGTGCACACCCGCTTGGCCCGGGGCCGGGCCAAGCTGCGGACTTTATTGGGAGGAACGGAATATGAGAGACAATCAGTTTGAATATGCCTCCGCCATGGAGCGCCTTTCCTATACCACGGAGCAGAAAGCGGAGCTGGCCCGCCGGGTATCCCAGGCCGCCGGGACACAAAGAAAAGTTCACCGCCGCATCCCGGGCCGGGCGGTGCTGGTGGCTGCGGCCCTGACGGCGGCCCTGGCGGTCACCGCCGGCGCCAGCGGCGTCCTCAAGTCCGCTGTGGAGGTCTTTTCCCCCATCTTCGGCGGCAGCGCCGCCCAGACGGAGATCATCGACCAGATCGGCTATCCCATCGGCGCCAGCGCTACGGATAACGGCGTCACCATCACCGCCGACGCCATTCTGGGCGACGCCTACAATGCGGCCATCGTCTTTACCATCAGCCGGGACGACGGCACGGCCCTGCTGCCGGAGGAGGCGCGGGGCGCTATGCTCACGGCCCCGGGCATCGGCGGCGCGGACCTCAATATCCAGGGCGGCTGCCACGGTTCCAGCTATTTCCTGGTGGAGGATCCGGCGGGCAGCTCCATCCAGATGGTGCAGACCCTGAGCTCCGACGTGCCCATCAACGACTGCACCGCTACGGCGGAGTTCGACAACATTTGCCGCTGGGACGAGGAGTCCGGAGAGAGTGTCCCTGTTCTGGAGGGCCACTGGAAGTTCCGCTTCGATGTACAGTATGAGGACGCCTCCCGCACCCTGGGCAGCGGCGAAACCTTCACCCAGGACGGCATGACCTTCACCATCGACTCTATCCAGATCTCTTCCGTGGCGGTGAAGGTGAATTACACGGTGGATGAGGAGCTCCAGTGGAGCCAGGCCGAAAATGGCCAGGTCAGCCAGGAGGAGACGGAGCAGGAGCGGCGCTTTGAGAATGTGGAGATCCTGCTGACCCTTACGGACGGCACGGTGCTGGATCTGGCCGAATCCGGCTTCGGCGGCAGCGTCGCTCCGGGGGACGGTGTGACGGTCTGCTCCCGGGATATGGTCTTTTCCCAGATCATTCCCATGGAGGATATGGCCAGTATCAGCGTGGGCGGCGTGACGTTCCCCATTCCCCAGGCGTAAAGACACAGAAAAAACGGGAAGGACGCAAGTCCTTCCCGTTTTTTGTTTACAGATGTGCCAGGAGCTCCCGGGCCCGGGAGGCCTCTTTCAGAGGCACGGAGAGATAGTAGGTGTGCCGGTCGATGGGACCGTTGGGGCCGAAGTCCCGGTGGTCCAGCTTGGCGCCGCAGCCGCAGACCGGCGGCTCCGTGTCGTAAAAGCCGGCCTCCACCCGCCGGATGCCACTCTGGCGCAGGGCCTTTTTGGCGGCGCGCCAGCGGGCGGCGTCACCCTGGACCTCAAAGACCTTTTCCCGCCGGACAAAGAGGGCCATGGTGTCAATCCTTCAGGGACTCCCAGGCGGTGTCCAGAGCGATCTCCATCATTTCCCGGAAGGACTCCTGACGCTCCTGAGCGGAGAGGGACTCGCCTGTGAAGATGTGGTCGGAGATGGTCAGCAGCGACAAGGCCTGCTTGCCCAGGCGCTGGGCGGTCCAGTAGAGGCCCGCGGTCTCCATCTCCAGGGCCAGGATGCCGAACTTGCGGTACATCTCACCGGCCTCGGTGTTGTCGTTGTAGAACTGGTCGGCGGTAAACACCTGGCCCACGTCCGCCCGGACTCCCATGCGCTCCGCTGCCGCCACGGCACTGCGCAGCAGCGGCCAGGAGGCGGTGGCGCACAGCTGGCCGGGAAAGCGGTACTGGTCGGCAAAGTGGGAGTTGGTGGAGGCGCCCATGGCGATGACCACGTCCCGGACCTTCACGTCCTCGCCGATGCCGCCGGCGGAGCCGATGCGGATGATGGTGTTCACGTTGAAGAAGGAGTAGAGCTCATAGCTGTAAATGCCCATGGAGGGCACGCCCATGCCGTGGCCCATGACGGAGATCTTCTTGCCCTTGTAGGTGCCGGTGTAGCCCAGCATATTGCGCACGGTGTTGAAGCACACCGGGTTTTCCAGATAGTGCTCCGCCACATACTTGGCCCGCAGGGGGTCGCCGGGCATCAGCACTGCCTTGGCGATCTGGTTCTCTTCCGCCGCAATGCTGGTGGACGGGGTCTCTTTATACGCCATATTTCGATTCCTCCTTGTAGATTATATGATGGATATTACTGTTTGTTGTCGAAAAGCGCCGCTAAACTCTGGGAATAGGGTGGGCGACAGATGCCCTTCTCCGTGACGATGCCGGTGATGAGCTCGTGGTCCGTCACGTCGAAGGCGGGGTTGTAGCACTTGACTTCAGGCAGGGCCATGGGCTTTTCGTACCACATGGTCTTGATCTCCTCCCGGTCCCGCTCCTCGATGGGGATGTGGTCCCCGTCGGGGCAGGCCATGTCAACGGTGGAGGTGGGCCCCAGCACATAGAAGGGGATGCCGTAGTGCCGGGCCAGGATGGCCACGCCGGAGGTGCCGATCTTGTTGGCGGTGTCGCCGTTGGCAGCCACCCGGTCGCAGCCCACAAAGCAGGCCTGGACCCAGCCGTTTTTCATGACGATGGAGGCCATATTGTCGCAGATCAGCGTCACATCCACTCCCGCCCGTTGGAGCTCATAGCTGGTGAGCCGGGCACCCTGGAGCAAGGGGCGGGTCTCGTCGGCAAAGACGTGGAAGTGCAGTCCCCGCTCTGTTCCCAGCAGGATGGGGCCCAGAGCCGTTCCGTACCGGGAGGTAGCAAGGGGACCGGCATTACAGTGGGTCAGGATGCCGTCCCCGTCCTTCACCAGGCTCAGACCGTATTCTGAGATGCGGGTACACTTCTCAATATCGTCCTCATGGATGGCCTTGGCCTTTTCCCACAGTGCCTCCAGCAGCGCTTCCCGGGGGTCTCCTGCGTGGGCCCGGGCGGTGCGGAGCATCTCCCCGATGGCCCAGCTGAGATTCACCGCCGTGGGACGGGAGCTGTTGAGGTAGCTGCCATAGCTCTCCAGACGGCGCAAAAAGGCACCGCCATTTTCCTCGGGGATGGTCCGGGCCAGGGCATAGAGGCAGTAGGCTGCGCAGATGCCGATGGCCGGGGCGCCCCGGACCTTCAAGGTGCGGATGGCGTCATACATCTCCTCCGCCGTCCGCAGGGGAATGACCTTCTCTTCGTTGGGAAGCAAGGTCTGGTCAATGATGTAAAGGGCTTGTACTTGCTGGTCATAGCGGATATTTTCCACATGGGTGACCGCTTGCAGGGTACTCATAGACGATCCTTCCTTTCCTCAGGGAGTCACCTGGGCCCAAAGGGCGCAGGCGTCGTCCCGGAATTTCAGGCGGGGGAAGCAGTTGCCGTCCGGGTCCGCCTCCTGGGCGGTATATACTTGCTCCAGCAACGCTTGAAGAGATGTTTGGGGCATCTGGTCATGGATCTTTCCATAGTCAGGATAGATACGAAAAGGGGCAGAGAGCTGGGCAAAGCCGTCAGAAAAGGCGGAGAGACTCTCCACCTCCTCCCGCCGCCAGCGCAGGACCCGGGCGTGGGGGATGCCGTCGCCGGAGGGATCCAGGATCCAGTAACCCCCCCGGGTGTTGCGCAGCTGGCGGTTGCGCAGCAGCAGAGCATCACATTGGCGCCGGGCCTCCAGCACGGTGCAGCCCTGGTCCTGGTGCAGCTGGGCCATGCGGGCGATGACGCCGCCGTCCAGGGCGGGCAGAGCATCGTCACAGGACCAGAGGGTCCGGCCGTCCCGGGTGCGGAGGGCGCCCACGCAGTCCCCCAGACCGAAGAACTCCACCGTACCGTCCTCCAGCTCCCGGAAGAGAGCGATACCGGCGGAGGGGGAGTCCGGGGGAACTTCGGTGCCCAGCTCCGCTGCCCGGTCCTCATAGTCCCGGCGCAATTCGGCAGTGAGCTGAAGCAAAATCTCAGCGGTGGAGCGGCGGTCGCCGCCGTCCAGAACCCGGCACAAGCCATCCCGGATGCCGGAGGCGAACCAGGCGGCATCGCTGCCGGCATCCATGAGATGGGTCCCAGTGAGGCCGGAGGCACCGTCCATGGCAAAAAGGTAATGGCTGCCCCAGCCGATGGCATCCTCACAGATGTCCTTTCCGGCTCGGCAGATGTGGTCTTTTATAAGAAACATAAGAATACTCCTGCGGCTGTGATCACGGCGCCCAGGGCGAACACCAGCAGGTTCCGCCGGCTCTTTTCTCCCCGGTAGCCATGAAGAATGACTCCAAATCCGGCAAAGACTCCCAGCAGGGCACCCATGAGCACCACGATGAGGCCTGCTGCGCCCACCAAAGAGCGGTCGGCCATGGCGCCGGCGATGCTGACACCGCCGATGGTGAAGCTGACGATACCGGCAAAGAGGCCCAGGAACTCCATGTTCTTGGTCAGGGAGGAACGGGTGTCCTCCTCCAGCTGGGCCTGCTTATTTTCCATCTCCTTCATGGAGGTTTCCATCTCTTGAATCAACCCTCTGGCGGTTTGGAGCTGCTTTTGCACCTCCTGGCGCATGGCTACACTGTGGCGCTTTTCCTGGATACGCTGATAGTACATCCGATAGTTGCCGATGCGCAGAGCGTAGTCCGACTGTTTGGAATTCTCTGTGTCGATGGCCACGGAGATCTCCTTGAGGGCCTCCTTGTATTTTTCCTGAAGGGCCAGCAGCCGGCCGGCGGTACAGTGGAACTTGGGATATTTGGGGTCCAGCTCCAGCGCCACCTCAGAGGCTTCGATGCCCCGCTGGAGCCATTTAGCGTCGGGGCGCAGCTCCGGGGTCAGCTCCGTCGCCTCGAAGATGTCTGCCACCGCGATGGCCAGGGCGTGGTGTACGCCAGCGTTGCTGGGCATGGTCCGGGTGTTGTCGTCCGCCAGCTCCAGGACCCGCTTGGACTTGGCCACCGGGTCCTGGTCCAGCATACTCATTAAGAGCAGGTGGTTGAAGAAGGGGTGGTGGTCGAACCGCTCCCGATATTTGGCCATTAATTCGTTTTCCTGGGTGCGGTTCTGGTTGCGGCGGAGCTGGCCGATGCGGATGCAAAAGGCGGCAAAGGTCACCTTTTCCTCCTCTGGGTCCGTACTTTCCGGGCGGGTCATCAGTTCGTCCACCCAGCTGTCAAAGTGGTTCTCCCGGCCCAGGCCTGTCTGCTCCAGCAGTGCCTTCACGTTGCCCACAGGGGCGTTGTCGGGCAGGTCCAGCACCAGCTGGGTCCACTGCTCAAAATTGGTTTTCTGGCCGACCATGGCCAGGTTCATGACCTCTTTTTCATAGATGCGCTCGGTCTCATCGTGAAGCTCCTGCAGCTGCTCCACCAGCTGGGCCTTGCTTGCGATCATGGCTTCTCTCTCCTTCCCCGCCGCTGGCGATAAAAGCTGTCCAGCCCCTTGAGCTGCGCCACTTCATCCTCCGTCAGGGGAACGCCTCCGCCCAGCTGGCGGACGTGGAGCAGAATTTTGGCGGTATGCTCCACCGTCTCCATCCGGTCAAAGGCGGACCACAGATCCTTACCCCAGGTGACGGCGCCGTGGTTGCACAGCAGCACCGCGTTGTGGTCTGGCAGGAAGGGGATGATGGACCGGGGCACCTGGTCCGTGGAGAGCATGGCAAAGCCGTCGGTCACCGGCACCTCTCCCAGTCCCACCACCAGCTCCGCCAGATAGGGGTCCGTCAGACCTTGGCGGCACACGGCAAAGGCGGTGGACACCGGCGGGTGGGCGTGGACCACCGCACCCACATCCGGGCGGCGGCGGTAGACCTCCAGATGGAGGGCGATCTCAGAGGAGGGATAGCGGTCCCCGGAGAGGACTCGGCCCTCCAGGTCCGTCACCAGCAGCATGTCCGGCGTCATCCGTCCCTTGCTGACCCCGGAGGGGGTGATGAGGATCTGGTCTTCTGCCAGCCGCATCGAGAGATTGCCGTCATTGGCGGCCACATACCCCCGGTCGTAGAGGAGCTTTCCCACTTGGCACAGCTCCCGGCGCATTTGCTCCAGCTTGTCCATTCCACGGCCTCCTTTTCCTTGCTGGTCTGATTTTACTCTATTTCCGACCAGGGGACAAGGGCAAAAGACAAAAAAGCAGGGCGGAAAGACCGCCCTGCCGGGGAATATGTATTACACCCGAATGATGAAATTTTCCTTCCGGGGTGCCGCTTTGGGAACTTCCCCATCGGGATAGCCCAAAATGCAGTTGCCCACGCCAGCATAGCCCTCCGGCACACCCCATTTGCGCAGCAGCTCTCTTCCAGCGTCGGTCTCGTGGACCTGACGGGCCCGGTGGACCCAGCAGGAGCCCAGGCCCAGCGCATGAGCTGCGTTCATCAGGTTGCCCATCACCAGGGAGCCGTCCTCTACCCAGGTGGAACGGGAGGTGTCCGCCAGCACCACGATCACCGTAGGTGCACCGTAAAAGGGATCTGTATTGGCCTTGCCCCAGATGGCCGCGTTCATCCGGGAGAGCATGGAGATGGTTTCCGGGTCCTGGACCACCACCATCAGAGTGGATTGATGGCCGCGGCCGGAGGGAGCATACATCCCGGCCTCCAGTACAGCGTTCAATTCCTCGTCACGAATCTGTTCCGGCTTATACTTGCGGATGCTCCTCCGCTCGATCAAATTCCGGACTGTTTCATTCATCACAATCATCCTTCTTGCAAAATGTAGGGAATCGCACACGGATCCTCAACGGAGGACAGTATAGCACACCACATTGGGGTTTTCCAGTCAAAAAAGCGCGAAACTTCCAAAAAAAGGAAAACATTGGAAGAGGGAAAAGGAAACGGGCGCGGACCACACTCGGTCCGCGCCTTTGTGAATGGGGAAATGATGCCCAAAGCCTATTACAGGGCGTAGGTGTGTTCCAGGGGGCCGCTGCCGTGGCCAAGATCCAGGCCAGAGGCCAGAGCACCGGTGAGGTACTTCTTGGCATTCTCGATGGCCTTGGCCAGGGTCCGGCCGTCGGCCAGGTTGCAGGCAATGGCGGAGGAGAGGGTGCAGCCGGTGCCGTGGGTGTTGGGGTTGTCAATGCGCTCGGACCGGAACCAGTGGCCCACGCCGCCCTGGTAGAGGTAGTCCACCGCGTCGGACACCAGATGGCCGCCCTTTACCAAAACTGCACCGGGCATGTGCTTGGCGATGTGGGCGGCGGCCCGCATCATGTCCTGTTCATTGTGGATGGGGAAGCCGCAGAGCACCTCGGACTCGGGAATATTGGGGGTCAGAACGGTGGCCAGGGGCAGAAGAGTGCTGATGAGGGCGTCCCGGGCGTCGTCGGTGATGAGCTTGCAGCCGCTGGTGGACACCATCACCGGATCCACCACGATCTTTTCCGCGTGATACGCTTTGAGCTTTTCGGCAATGACCTGGATGATGGCGCTGTTGGAGACCATGCCGATCTTCACGGCATCGGGTCGGATGTCGGTGAACACAGCGTCCAGCTGGGCCGCTACAAATTCAGGGGTGGCGTCCAGCACGCCGGTGACGCCCAAGGTATTCTGGGCGGTAAGGGCAGTGATGACGCTCATGGCATACATCTTGTGGGCGGTGATGGTTTTGATATCCGCCTGGATACCGGCGCCGCCGCTGCAGTCGGATCCGGCAATGGTCAATACGGTTTTCATAATGTATCCTCCCATCTGAAATCGGAATATCGGACCAGATACTGGTCACTGAGGGCTTTGAGCTCAGGCCGGTCTTTTTCGGAGCACTTGTCCTCCACCACCGCCACCGGGAAGCCGGCGGCCTTGGCGGTCTTGACGGCGTAGAGGCTGTCCTCAAAGACCCAGGTCGACTCCCGGGCGGTGCCCAGGTGCCGGAGGGCCTCTTCAAAGATGGCCGGGTCATGTTTGCCCTGTCCCACCTCGGAGCAGGTCAGGGTCACGTCAAACAGATCCCATATCCCGCCCCGCTCCAGGGCGGCCTGGGCCATATAGCGGTCCGTGGCGGTGGCCAGGCACAGCCGGATGCCGCGCTCCTTGAGACGGCGGAGAAAGTCCGCCGCGCCCTCTTTCAGAGGCAGCAGGTGGAGATACTGGTGCTCGATGTGGCGGTTCATGCCGTCCACCAGCTCCTGCACCGAAAGGGGGGCGTGATAGACCTCCTGGAAATACCGGGCGGCGTCCGCCATGCTCAGGTGCTTGATGCGGTCGTGGAGCCCCGGCTCGGCCTGGATGCCGATGGTGGCCAGGTAGTCCGCCGCCGCTGTGTCCCAGACGGGCATGGAGTCCAGGATGGTGCCGTCCATATCAAAAATTGCGCCCTGCAAAATGGCCTCCTCTCCGGCCGCAGCGCGGCCATGGAAAATCGGGAAACGCCAATGGCATTTCCCGATGCTTTTCCTCAGAAACTCCCTACGTTGGCATGATCCAAATCAGGTCAAGGGTCGGAGCAAAAAGCCCCCTCTCAGCACATGGCTCCCCTGTAACTGTCTGTATTCCTATGTATTATCCATTATGGCACGGAGAAAAGGGGCTGTCAAGGGCGGTCATAGAGCTTCTGCGTTCGGTCATAGGGCTGGGGACGGTAGGTGACAGAGGAGATGCGCAGACCCTCTATGCCGTACTTGGGGTGATAGCCGAAGAGGTTGATGTACCGATCCAGATCGTCCTCCTCCCGCCCCATGGCCTCTGCCACCCGGGCGGCGGCCCAGGTGTCGTCGATGGCCCGGTGGCTGTTTTGCACCTGGGACTCCAGACTGTAGGCGGCGATGGCGTTTTCCAGCTTGTGAGGATAGTCCCGCCGGTCCCGGTATACCGTTAGCAGGTCCAGGAATTTTGCCTTGCGCAGGAGTCCGGCCTGGCCGAAGGGCTGGAGAAAGTAAAAGAGGAAGGATAGGTCGAAGTGGGAATTGTAGGCGACGATGAGCAGCTTTTCCCCCTCAAGCAAAGAGGCAAAGCGCCGGCAGCTCTCCTCCGCAGCCACACCCTCCAGGGCAAGCTGCTCGTCGGTGATGCCGGTGAGACCCGCGATAAAGGGAGGCACTTGCTGCCCTGGGGGCAGGCGGATCAGGTCGTCCATCTCTCCTGTGCAGTGGAGCTGACCATTCTGGCCTTCCAGCCGCAGAGCTGCCAGCTCCAGGATATGGTCCTGGCGAAAGGAGAGGCCTGTGGTCTCTGTATCCAAAATCACCACCGCATCAAACCCATGGCAAAGACGCGGGGAAAGAGAAAGGGCCTTTTCCATGTATTGCCTCCATCAACAAATCTGCCTAATTAGTATACCACAGAAGAAACAGACTGCCTAGAGCGGATTTTTGGCTGACTGAGAGCGGGAGAGATGGAAAAAGAATTGCAAAGCCGGCGGAGCCCCAGTATAATAGCAGTGAGTCCCGGCGGCCTCGGCCGCGGGAAAACAGCTGCGCGCCAGAGCGTGGTTAACAAGGAGGCGGACGGTATGAGAGAAAAGGGAAGGCTTCTTCTGGTGTCAGGCCCATATATTGACCGTGCGCTCTTGGAGAGGGTGTTTGGAGAGGAATACGACATCCGAACGGCGGAAGCAGAGCAGGTCCGCAAGCTGCTGATGACTCGAAAAGAAGGCTACAGTGCCATGCTGTTGGACTGCTGCGAAGCGGAGGAACAGCGAATGGACCTGCTGCGGACCATCCTGCGGGAGCCACCGTTGGCAGAGCTGCCGGTCTTGGTGGCAGTACCTGACGCGGCTTCTGCTGCCAGGGTTCTGCATCTGGGGGCTGCGGAATGCTTTGCGGTACCGGTAGTGCCAGAGCTACTGCGGCTGCGGGTGGACTATGCTGTGGAAAAGCGCATCCTGGAGGCGGGCTCCTCTTTGCAGACCCTGTGGAAGGCCGCCCGCAGAGCAGATTGTGACCCGCTGACAGGACTGTACCGAAAGGAAACTTTTTATCAGACGACCCGGAAACTGCTGGACAGCTATCCGGGAGAAAAATTTGTACTCATCCGCTGGAATGTGGAGCGGTTCAAGCTGATCAACGACCTGTTCGGGCAGGAGATGGGAGATCGGGTGCTGGAGACCATCGCCGATTGCCTGCGGGACACCATGCCTGAAAAGGCCACCTATGGGCGGTTGGAGGCAGATCACTTTGCTCTTTGCCTGCCGGCGTCCAAGTCCAATCCCCAATGGCGGCTGGCGGAGGTTTCAGAGCGGCTGCAGAAGCTGGGGATCAATCATACAGTTTCTGTGGACGCGGGTATTTATGAAATCGAAGACCCATCTCTTCCTGTGGCCCAGATGTGCGACCGGGCCAGCCTGGCTCTGAAGACCATCGACGGGAAATATCACCAGAACTTCAGCTATTACACTGACGAACTGCGCAACGCCATGCTTCGGGAGCAGGATATCCGCAGCCAGATGGAAAGCGCCCTGGAGCAAAGGCAGTTCCAGGTTTATCTTCAGCCCGTATGCAGCCTATCAGCCGGCCGCCCTGTGGGAGCGGAGGCATTGGTCCGCTGGATCCATCCTACAAGGGGAACCATTGCTCCCGGGGAGTTTATCCCTATTTTTGAAAAAAATGGCTTTATTACCGCCTTGGACCGCTATGTGTGGGAGGAAGTCTGCCGTTACCTCAGCAATCGGAAAGAGCAGGGGCTGCAGCTGCTGCCTATTTCTGTCAACGCTTCACGGGCCAGCTTGTGCCAGGAGGACCTGTGCGGGGAGATCACTGCTTTGACCCAGCGCTACGGTGTGGAGCCCCGGCTGTTCCGCATTGAGATCACCGAGACGGCCTACGCCGAGCAGCCCCAGCAGCTCCAGGAGGTCACCCGGCAGCTGCAAAAGGCCGGGTATGCGGTGCTGATGGACGATTTCGGCAGCGGTTATTCCGCCCTGAACACCCTCAAGGACATCCCGGCGGACATTATGAAGATCGACATGAAGTTCCTCCAAGGCTTTGAACGGGGCGGCCGGGTGGGCACGGTGCTGATCTCCGTGCTGCGGATGGCCCGTTGGCTGAACATCCCGGTCATTGCCGAGGGCGTGGAGACCGAGGAGCAGCTGGCGTTTTTGTACAGCGTAGGCTGTGATCTGATCCAGGGCTACTGTTTTGCCCGGCCTATGCCCCTTCAGGAGTTTGAGCGATATCTGAATCAGGCTTCGGAGGCCAGACCAGAGCCTCGCCCCCAGGCTGTTTCCCATCAGGATCTGGACCTCCTGCTGGGAGGCAACGATCTGATCAACCGGCTGATGGAGGGCATGTTCGGAGGCTTTGGCCTCTATGAGTACCGCTCCGGCCGGATGGAGGTCCTGCGGGTCAACGAGGGCTATTACCGCATTCTGGGGGAGACCCCAGCCACTGTTCACGACGGGAACGAGAACATCTGGGACAACGCCTATCCTGAGGATGCCGCAGCGGGCCGGGCGGCCTGCATGGAGGCCATGCGCACAGGTCGAGCGGTGCGGTGCATCCTGCGGCGAAACTGCCGGCAGACGGAGAAGGTCAAGTATCTGGACTGCATTTTCCACCAGCTCAGCAGCAATGAGAACAGCACCTTGCTGTGTGTGGCCTTCAACGACATCACCGACCGGCTGGAGGCCCAGATGGAGCTGCAAAGGACCACGGAGCAGGCCCAGACCGTCCTCAACACCATCCCTGCCGGAATCGACATCTTCTTGGCGGACCGGGATACCTGTGCGATGGAGCCGATCTATGAGAGCATCGGCCGGTCCCGGATGCTGGGCTACACCCAGGAGGAGCTGTTGGAGCTGTGCCGCAAAGACCCCTTTGCCCTGGTCTACTCGGAGGATTTGGAGCGGGTCAAGGCCGCCTATCAGGATACCATCCGCAGCGGCAAACAGCTGGAGTGCACCTATCGCCAGTGCTGCCGGAACGGGCAGCCCCGGTGGATGCGGGTGACCTGCAGTGCGCTGGAGGATGGGGAGAACAAGCTGCGGCTATATAGCATCTATACCGATGTGCAGGAGCTGATGGAGACCCAAAAGAGCCTGGTCTACCGGGACCAGCTCTCTCAGCTGCTGCTGGCAGATTCTACCACCTCCACCATGGATTATCAGGTGGAGGAGGACCGGCTGCAGGTCAATTATCTGGACAAATCCGGGACCCGCCAGGAGCTCCGGCTGGAACGCTTTATGGAAAAGGGCTGCGGCCGGGAGGTTGCCCAGGGCGATTGTGCCGCGGCGGAGCAGGCCTTGCACCGGCTTTTGGAGACTGGAGAGGACCAAACCTTTGAGGCCCGCTATAACTTTGACGACAAGGGCTTCCGCTGGTATCGCTGCATGCTCACCTGCGTGCAGGATGAGCAGGGCCGTGTGGTCCGGGCGGTTGGAAAGATGGAGGATATCAGCGAGGAGCGCAAGGCCCGCCGCTGGTATCAGGAGCAAAAGGCCCTCAACGAGGCTCTCAGTGCCGACCTACTCTCTGCCTACCGCATCAATCTTAACCGGATGGTCATTGAGTACCGCTATGGAAATGCACAGGACCAGTCCTTTGCTCCGGGCCAGGAACTCAATGATGCGCTGTTTTTGCGCTGTTGCCGGGAGCGAATCCCGGACCCGGAGGAGTGCAGACGGTGCTATGAGAGTCTGCGGCCCTCCGCGCTGCGCAGCCAGTATGACTTGGGGCACCAGCAGATCGAAGTGGAGTATCGCATTCGAAAAAAGGACAACCAGTCCCGCTGGGTTCGCACCGAGGCAAAGCTGATGCGCCAGCCGGACACCGGGGAGCTGATGGCCTTTTACAGCACCCGGGACATCCATGAAAACCGGGTCACTAAGGCCATGGTGGAGTCGGTGGTGCAGGCGGATTACGATTTTCTTATGCATTTGGATACGTGCAGTGGCCAGTACATGCTCTTTTCCAATAACCGACGTGTTACCCGCCAGTTCCCTGTGCGGGCTGGAAGCTATGAGGAACAGCGCTGGAGCCTTCTGAATTCCATCCATCCAGAGGACAGAAAAAATTGGGCACAGGAATTGTCCTTGGCAGGGATTCTGCAGGGGCTCAAGGAGAAGGAGCGCTATGCAGTGGATTTCCGGCTTCTGGAGGAGAATGGGCAGCTGGCCTGCAAGAGGGTTACCTGCACCTGGCTGGATTCTGACCATTCGGCGGTCATGCTGGCCCGTACGGATATAACGGACCAGGTGGAGCAGGAGAACACCCGCAGCGAGACATTGCGCCAGGCTCTGAGCCGGGCGGAGGCCTCCCGGCGGGAGATGGACCGCTTCCTCACCCGCACCTACCACGAGATCCGCACCCCCATGAATGCCATCATCGGCATGTCCGGGCTTGCCCTGGGAGAGACCAGTGTGCCCGGCGTGGTGCGGGATTATCTCAGCCGCATTCAGTATGCCGGCGAGTACATGCTCACGTTGGTCAATGACATTCTGGATGTGCGGCGGACGGAGAACGGAGAGGTCCGCATCAATCTGGCTCCCTGTGCTCTGGAGGAGTATGTGGAGCAGCTGGATGCCCTGGCCCGCCCGGATATGGAGCGGAAGGCCATCACACTGCGCATAGATGGCAGTCATATCCAAAAACAGGTTGTGATGATGGATAAGGCCCGGGTGCTGCAGATTTTCGTCAACCTCCTCAGCAGCATTGCCCAGTATACCAGTGAGGGGAGCAGTATCCGCTGTACCCTCTGCCAGGCCAAACTGGAAGAGGGAGAGGTGTTGCTCCAGTGTGATATCCTGGCTGAGGGTGTGGCCATGGCCCGGGAGTTTGTGGGACGGCTGCTGCGGCCCTTTGACCGGGAGGAGGGAGAGCCCGATGGGTCCGGCCTGGGGCTGATCCTGGCCAAGCGAATGCTCAGCGTATTGGGTGGTGCCCTGACCGCGGAGAACCGGAAAGAGGGCTGTGTGCTGGCTCATGTAAGTCTGCCTTTGTGCAGGGCAACGCAGGAGCAGGTCAACAGCACCGGCTGGGCCGTGCTGGGAGATGACTTCAACTTCCAGGGCCGTCGGGTCCTGGTGGCCGAAGACCAGATGGAGCAGGCAAAGGCCCTCAAAGCCATGCTGGAGGAAAAGCGATTTGAAGTGGAAATGGTGAAGGACGGTCACCAGGCAGCAGATAGCTTTGCCGCCCATGAGCCGGGCTGGTACAGTGCCCTTCTGGTAGACACGGACCTTCCCAACCAGGAGAGCCTGCTGGCTATACGGCAGATCCGGCAGATGGATCGCTCAGATGCCCGGACCATTCCCGTGGTGGCGTTGGTGGAAACCGGGCAGGAGACAAATCTACAGGCGGCTTTGGCGGCAGGAATGGACGAATATCTGAAAAAACCCATGGAGCCCCGGCTGCTCTATCAGACTCTGGCGGCGCTGATCTTCGCTCGGGAGGGCCATCAGACGGATCGGGAGTCTGAAAAGCGCATCCGTCAGCAGGAGAAGATCTATAAGCTGCTGCTGACTCAGAGCCATTCCCGGGTCTTTGAGTATGACGCAAAGAATGATCAGCTGACCATCTCCGGCGGAGGCGGCAGTCAGGGAGGCATAAGCATTGTAGCGGAGCTGGTCCAGAAGGTGCTGCCTATCAGTGCGGTGGTCCATCCGGATTACCGCGGCCAGATTGCTCAGGCGCTTCTGGCGGGCCCTGATGGGGAGGGAGACGGCGAGCTGCTGTTTCTGGCGGACTTTTATGGCGGAGGTTACCGCTGGTACAACGCCTTTTACAAGCGGATTGGTGCCGGAGAAAACTACCGGATTGTGGGACGGTTGGATGACGTGGATGAGAAGACGCGACGGACACTGCTGCTTCAGGAGAAGGCGGAGTATGACCCCATCACCGGTCTTTACAACCGGGCTACCTTTCAGGAGCTGGTGCAAAATGCCCTTGGCGGCAGAGATGCAGAGGTAGACGGTGCGGCGGCCTTTGTGGAGTTTGATTTGGACAACTTCAAGCTGGTCAACGACACAAAGGGACACCTGGTGGGAGACGATCTGCTTCGGGTCATCGGTCAGACGGTACAGGCCTGCTGTCGCCGGGAAGATCTGGTGGGCCGTCTGGGTGGAGACGAATTTGCCATTTGGATGGAGAATGTGGGCAATGCGGAGAATGTGACGGAGAAGGTGCGCCGTCTGCGCCAGCGGTTCCAGGAGGTCACTGCGCAGCTGGACCTGGGCACCAGCGTTACTGCCAGCTTTGGGATTGCCATGGTTACTCCGGCGGATCACTCCTTCAATGACCTCTTCCAAAAGGCGGATATCGCCATGTATCAGGCCCAGCGAAAGGGGAAAAACAGCTGGACGGTTTATGCCGGCAAAGGGGAGACCTGACCCTATACACCTTATAAAATAAAAGAAGCACGCCGCATCCTGCTGGGATGCGGCGTGCTTCTTTTATTTGTTGGGGAAGAAGGAAATGGTAGATGAAAATGAGCTGCTTACTTGGAAGCGTGATCCACGCTGTACATGTGCTGGATCAGGTCCACCACCTTGTTGGAATAGCCGATCTCATTGCTTGGCAAACCAATTTATATTTTCCCCAAAAACCTAAGTATAACAACACTTTTTCAATAAGTTAGCCTTAAAAAATTGCAATAGTTTATCGTAGGAATATAGAAATCTATTTCCCAACTGAACGCAGTTTATTCCATCATCCCAGCCAGTTTATAGAAGCTGGTACGCTTTATTCCTGTACGCTCCATAGCCTCTTTTGCTGTAATTTGACCCGCTTTCCAAGAAGAGTAAACTTCATCCCAATTAGCCGGGAATGTTAATGCCGGACGGCCTAGCTTTTTCCCTTTAGCTTTTGCGGCTGCGATTCCCTCTGCTTGTCGTTCGTGTATTGTCTCCCTCTCTCGCTCTGCAATTGTTCCCAAGACTTCAATGAGAATATTGTTGACCATTTCAAATACCCATTCCTGGCCTTCGGGTAATTCCATCATGGTGGTGGGAAGTTCGATAATCTTTAGGCGAATCCTATTATCTTTGAAGTATTGCAGTTCGTTTTTGATATCACGCTTATTTCTACTCAGTCTGTCCAGCGATTTCACAACAAGAGTATCACCAGGGCGCAGAATAGCATTTTTAAGAGCTTGGTATCCTGTCCGTTCCAAGTTCTTGCCAGATTCCTTATCTGTAATGATTTCCCGCTCCTGTGCTCCAAGGGCTTTAAAAGCAGCAATTTGACGGTCTAAGTTTTGCTCTTTACTAGATACTCTGGCATAGTAATAAGTACGGCTTTCCATGTCTGCACCCCTTCCCTAACTATCCGTATTCTATCATATTCGTTCGTAAAAGTCAATTTAATTTGCGGATATATTCGCAAATTAAATTATTGGTTTTTTCGAACATCTGTGGAAGGGTTTTTTCTGGTGTTCGTAAAGGTACACTTTTATAAACAATTTTTTATCTTAATCAAAATACTTGTTTTTAATGTCTGTTTTCTCTTTTTTAATCGCCAATGTACTTTCCTTGTATCTATCTTATCAACAACGTCCTCGCTGGCTTTATGATAAATTGATTATGGAGCTGGACAGTCTTTTTTCTATCCAGCTCCAATTCTCATCATTAATCCGCGGTTTTTAATGCTTCATACGCCAATAAGACCTGTTTAATTGCAGTTTTATCTGAATCTTTCACTGTAAGATCATAATAATAATTATCGCCTTGGAAACGTACAATCGTCTCGGTAGAGTTGGCAATCTTCTCTAACATTTCTATATCAGCATTAGTAGGCGCAATATCTACCCATTCCCACACTTCTGTATCATTATCTCTTTGAACATCTCCATAGCCAAAAGTTTTATAGTAATTATTTCCGTCAACAGCAATAGTGATATTTTGAAAGAAAATCCAATTGTTTCCTGTATAGTGAAATTGCAGACGCAACCAAGTACTAGAATTATTTTTTCCAATATACGGAAGAATATAGCTCCTAGTGTCCGCATATCGGGGGTATGTAGACGGTTTATACCAAGTAATACCCTCAACCTTATCTGTTTCAGTTTGTAAGGAGGCAATTGCTTCTTGCTTTTCTCTGTCTTTGAGTTCTTCCAATCTTTTTGTAGCGGTTTCAATAACTGCATAATTAGTAACCAACTTTTGCTCATCATAAGATAGCATATTGTAATTGGTACGGGCCGTATTTATTTTTTCCTCACTATTTAATGTAACCTGCCCTATTTGATTAATTAAATCAATTACATTTTGCACCTTTAAGCTACTTAGCTGTGTTTCAGCTTGTTCTAATGCTTCATAGTTTTTAACCCCTGCTTTTACATCAGCATTTGCCTGATCATATCGATCTCTAACATCAATAATTACTGACTTTTTTTCTAAAGTTACTGTCCCAATCGTGTTAATAGCGTTTTCAATTTCAGCAATATCTTCTTTTACTAGCTGATCATAAGTCTCTCTTGCATCTTCAAGGACTGAAAGTTCCTCCAATTGATTATATTCTGATTCTTGTAAATCACTAGCTGCTTCTTCCGCAGCAGTTATTTTATCTCCGCTATCAAGCGTAACTTCGCCAATTTCTAAGATCATATTATCTACATTAGCTACTGCTTCGCTTTTACCGCAAGAGCATAGAGATACAAACGTTATTGCGATTAAAAGTGTACATATCACTCTCTTCATCTTGTTCCCCTCGCTTATTTTAGTTTTTATCTGCCCATTCCCAAAAATCATTAAAATATTGTTTCTCGGTATCTGTCCATGTGCTGGGATCTTCTCCAATCCATGTGCCAAATTCTTTGCCCGCTTTTTCATAGTCGCTTTCCATTCCGCCTCCAATTATTGCAAGCACTATAATAATAAGGAAAGCAATAACCCCAATTAGGCAACCTGATCCCATCTTTTGGTTATCGTTCTTATTAGAAGAAGGATTATAGTTATGAAGCTGATTGTCACCTTTTATTGCCGTCCCTGCTAATACTTTGTTCTTGCAGTTTGGACATACTATATCTACATTTGGAATACATTCTCCTTTTGTCACAGAAGAAAAGCATTGCTTTGAAAAATTATATATTTTTTTGCACTTATCACACTCAATAGCCACTTTATCATCTTTAATACTAAATACTCTCATCATATTTTCCCCCGTTTACCATCACTCATAAATTCAAAAATGCTTTCAATATGCTTACTATTTTAATCTCCATATGGATATCTTTTATCCATTCTTACACCAAACTAGTGTATTGTCAAGATACCCAAATGGATATTGAGAGGCATACACAATGGCATGTTACAGAAGAATTCGTGAATTGCGAGAGGATCATGACTTAACTCAACGGCAAGTTGCCAATTATCTAAGTATGCCCCAGCCTCAGTATTTTCGCTATGAGCAAGGGTATAGAGATATTCCTACCGATATTTTAATTGCTTTGGCAGATTATTACAATACATCAACTGATTATATTTTAGGGCGCACTAACAATCCCGCTCCACCACATGAGTAAATCCCCCAGATTGGCCTAACAGCTTTTCTGGGGGAGATATTTTAAGGAGTAATGAGCATGGAAAATCCTTATCAGCATTTAAAGGAATATGAAGGAAAAATCTTTAAATATCGTGACCTATGCGATCTTTTAGGGCTTGAATTCAAGCGAGGAAAAGGAAAAGAATTGCAGCTAAAACAACTCCGTCAATTTCTGGATCTTGACCAGCAAACTATTCCTCGTAAAATTATTTTAAAAGAAATTTATGAGGATGACAAGATAACAATTGTTGCGGGAAAAGGAAAGTATCTTCCCTTTATTAGAAACATTCTTTTAAATCAACTACATAGCGCAAGTCCTTATATAGGAACTTACAAGGAATTAATTCCTATACTTGGTCTTGCGTCTAATGGTTATGCTGAAGCAAGATATAACGCCCATTTTTTCGGTGAAGAAATAAAAAAGAAATATGCTAGCATAATTGATACGGATTATTTAGCTGAAGAAAATTTATATAATTTTCTTTCCATGACTGGTGCCATCCTTCAAGATATCATTCGCTCATCTCTAAATCAGTTAGAGAAGAAAAAACTGATTTCTGTTAAACGTAGCCTTCGTCTGTTTCGATATACAAGAATCGATGTAGATGGGATGCAGAAAAAAATTGTAGAGCACCATGATCTATCCCCTGCAGAGTACAGCTTGTATAAAAAAATAGAGACTGATCTTATTGAAGAATTTCAATTGTCAAGTCGCCAACAGTTATTTTATAGAGCTCCCAGCAAAAAAACGAGTGTGAACGTACATGAGTTATACAAGGATCGACTTAATGAATTCACAAAAAATCTTGGTTATGATTTTTCTGGAACTCTGTTTATTATCTTTCCTACTCAAGAAGGACATAATTATGATATTGAACCCGCCTATTTAGATAGGTCTCTTTTGGCTCAGACTATTTCCAACAGAATTAATCAGGAAACAGACTTAAGAAAGATTATTCCCCAACCAATTTTAGAAAAATTTATTGCTACATATTTTAGTTCACCTTCTTCCATTACATAATTTATTATAATGTAAATAAGGTGAACATAATGATTATTTCAAGGAAAATTGTTTTGGCTTTGTCTGGACAGCGCAAGCTGGACAGTTGGTATGCATCGCATACCAAAAAAACAAAACAATTTTTCTTGATGTCTGGGAGATAGGTACAGGAAAGGGGGGCGACAGCGCCCCCTTTCTTGTTGCGCAAGGGGGATGTAGGGGGAAAGGTGGCTGCCGTAGGCAGACAACTCGCACCCCCTACAATACTAACTATAGAAATGCATTTTATATATACATCTTTCTTAATCTAATTTGGATACTACCGTAGTATAATTATTTTTAGTATCAGCAATAACAAAATAGTTTCAGAGTAACCGTAAAATCTTTCGGCGCATAAAAAGGCCGCCATCTCAGCGCACAGGCAAAGAGATGGCGGTCTGCATTTTCATTATGGTTTTGGAATTTTACATTTCTGGGGCGCATTCACCGGGAGGAAAGATTCCGCCCAAGCCTCATCCTTCCGGCTCAGCCCCGGTGCGTTGTTCAGGAGCCAAACCAGGTAGCGGTA
>CALXDZ010000057.1 GCA_944387205.1 uncultured Oscillospiraceae bacterium | reverse complement strand
CCTCGGGGTCCTCCAGACCGATGCTGATGCGCACCAGGCCCTCGGAGATGCCGGCAGCCTTCAGCTCCTCGGCGCTGTAGGTGGAGTGGGTCATGGTGGCGGGGTGCTCCACCAGAGTCTCGGCGTCGCCCAGGGAGACGGCGATGGTGCACAGCTCCAGCTTGTTCAGGGCGGCGGCGGTGGCGGCGCGGTCAGCCTTGAGCTCGATGGAGATCATGCCGCCGGGCAGCTTCATCTGCCGTCTGGCGATGTCGTGGCCGGGGAAGCTCTCCAGGCCGGGATAATAGACCTTATCCACCGCAGGGTGGGAGGTGAAGAACTCAGCCACCTTCTGGGCGTTGGCGCAGTGGCGCTCCATGCGGATATCCAGAGTCTTCATGCCGCGGGCCATCAGGAAGGCGTCAAAGGGGCTCATGACCGCGCCGGTCATGTCCTTGAGGCCAAACATACGGCAGGTGGTAATGAAGTCCTTCTTGCCCACCACCACGCCGGCGATGACGTCGCCGTGGCCGTTGAGGTACTTGGTGGCGCTGTGGACCACCACGTCGGCGCCCAGCTCCAGAGGACGCTGCAGATAGGGGGTGCAGAAGGTGTTGTCCACGATGACCTTGATGTCGGGGTTCTTGGCGTGGGCAATCTCAGCCACCGCGGCAATGTCCACGATCTTCAGCGTGGGGTTGCAGGGGCTCTCCAGATAGACCACCTTGGTCTTGTCATTGAGGACGGCCTTCAGGGCATCCAGATCGGCCATGTCGATGAAGTGGACCTTCACGCCGAACTTGCAGATGCCGTGGTTGAGCAGAGCGTAGGTGCAGCCATAGAGGGTGTCGCAGGCCACGATCTCATCGCCGGCCTCCACACTGCTCCAGAAGGCGGTGGAGATGGCGCCCATGCCGGAGGCAGCGCACAGAGCATCCTCGCCGCCCTCCAGCTCAGCCATCTTGGCCTCCACCTGAGCCACGGTGGGGTTGCCCAGACGGGTGTAGATGTAGCCGCTCTCCTGGCCGGCGAAGCGGGCGCCGCCCTGCTCCACAGTGGAGAATTCAAAGGTGGAGGTCTGATAGATGGGGGCGCACAGGGAACCGGCGGAGTTCTCCACCTTGCCGGTGTGGATCTGGCGGGTAGCAAAGCCGTACTTCTTGTTGGGATTCATAAAATACCTTCCTTTCCTTGACCGGTGGTCCGTCGGCAGAGCCGGGGGCTATCGAAATAGCCGCAGGCACCCATCCTCGGGCCATGTTTCCTTTTCCTTCTGTTCTTTTCCGAGTTTCCCCAGAGGATTTACGTCATATGTACCAGTTTTATTTTTGATGTGCGCAGTTTTTTTGTAAACTCTTCTTAATTATCATAGCACATTTCTGTCCCGATGGTTAGCACAGGTTTTTTCTGGTTTGTTCACACTTTTTTTGATAACAGAATTGACACTCCCCGTGCCTCTGGCCTATAATGAGGCAGAAAACACGGCAGAGAAAGGAAGAGACGGCAATGACATTTCAGCAGCTGACCTATCTGGTGGAGGTGTCCCGGTGCGGGTCCATCAACAAGGCGGCCCACAAGCTCTTTTTGTCCCAGTCGGGCATTTCCTCCTCCATTCGGGAGCTGGAAAACGAGCTGGGCATCTGCTTTTTCCGCCGCAGCAACCGGGGCGTGGAGTTCACCCCCGAGGGCAAGGAGTTCCTCAGCTACGCCGTGTCCCTCCTGGAGCAAAAGCAGCGCATCGAGAGCCTCTACAGCGACCACGGAGCCATCGCCCCGGCCCGCTTTTCCGTGTCCACCCAGCGCTACCCCTTTACGGAGGACGCCTTTTTGCGCATGGTCCAGCAGACCTGCGACGAGGACACCTTCCGCTTCTCCATCAAGGAGGCGGGGATGGACATGGTGATCCAGGACGTGTACGAGCACCAGGTGGACCTGGGGGTCATCTTCCTGACGGACCTGACGGAAAAGATCATCCGCCGGATGCTGGACGCCCACGAGGTGGAGTTCCACCAGCTGGCCTCCGTGCCCCCCTGCCTCTACGTCCGCAAGGGCCATCCCCTGACGGGCCTGGAGACGGTGACGGTGGCGGATCTGGCAGGCTTCCCCTATCTGTCCTTTGAGCATGACCAGGGGGCGGCGGTGGACTTCTCCGAGGAGTACCAGCTCTGGGCCTTCAAAAAGCCCGCCCGGTGCATCAGCGTCAACAACCGCACCACCGCCATGAACCTGCTGGCCGCCACCGATGCCTTTACCACCGGCAGCGGCCTTCTGGTGCGGGGGCTGGCGGACCCCCGGGTGGTGACGGTGCCCCTGGCGGGCCAGGGGGCCATCCGCCTGGGCTGGATCCAGGCCAGGGACACCCGCCTGACGCCCCAGGCGGAGTACTTCGTGGCCCTTTTGGAGCAGTCGGTGCAGGACTCCATTGCCTACACCCGGGAGCTCCACCGCTCCCTCCACGGCGACGGCGCCTGAGTGTTTACAAATCCGCATTGATTTCCCCCGCCGCGCTGTGGTAGAATAGCGGGAAGCGGCCGCCCGCCGGGGATTTTGCGTCTTTTTTGCCGGGAAACCGGGCATAATCCAGCGGCGGAGCCGTAGGATGAAGGAGCACCTCCCTGCCGGGAGGCGCGGGCCTTTCTACCTATTTATATAAATTTCTTTTCAGAGAGCGAGGCGCTTGCCCCATGGCACGCATCATTTTAGGTTCCGGTTCCCCCCGCCGCCAGGAGCTGCTGCGGCGGATCGGGATCGAGGATTTTATCGTCCGGGTGCCGGACGTGGAGGAGTGGTATCCCCCGGAGCTCAGCCCGGCGGAGATCGTCCGCTATATCTCCCGGGAGAAGGCGGACGCCGTTCCCTGCGACCCCGGCGACATCGTCATCACCGCCGACACCATGGTCTTTCTGGACACCCGCCGCCTGGGCAAGCCCCGGGATGAGGCGGACGCACTGGAGATGCTCGCCGCCCTTCAGGGCCGGCACCACACCGTGTGCACCGGCGTCACCGTCCGCCGCGGCGGCGAGAGCCTGACGGAGGCGGAGGAGACGGAGGTCATCTTCCGCAGCGCAAGCGAGGCGGAGCTCCGGGCCTATATCCGCACGGGCGAGCCCATGGACAAGGCCGGCGCCTACGGTGTCCAGGGCCTGGGCGCCCTTTTGGTGGAGGGCATCCGGGGCGACTACTACAACGTCATGGGCCTGCCCCTGGTGCGGCTGAGCCGGATGCTGGCCCATTTCGGCGTGCACCTGCTGGCCTGAGGCAGCAGGGAACAAAAGGAGACATTCCCTTGAAAGATTTTCTCAAACGAAACGGACTGTGGGTGCTCTTTGCCGTGGCCGTCATCGCCGTATCCCTGGCGGTCATGTCCTTTTTCACCACCACGTCCTCTCCCCTGGCCAACGCGGCCCAGGTCATCACCTCCCCCTTCCGCACCGCCTTCACCGCCGTGGCCGACTGGTTCAATGACAAGCAGGCCTACTACGCCGACTACAAGGCCCTGGAGGAGGAGAATCAGGAGCTTCGCGACCAAATCGCCAAAATGGAGCGCTCTGTGCGTCAGGCCGAGGCCGACAGCGCCGAAAACAAGCGGCTGCGGGAGCTTTTGAACCTGCGGCCCCAGGAGGAGAAGTGGGAGCTGGAATCCGCCACCATTCTCGAGCGCAGCTCCTCCAACTGGACCCGGTCCTTCACCCTCAGCAAGGGCACCGACTGCGGCATTGCCGTCCACGACGCGGTCATCACCTCCGAGGGCTTCCTGGTTGGTACCGTGTCGAAGGTGGGCACCAACTGGTGCACCGTGCTGTGCATCACCGACACCGACACCTCCCTGGGCGCCCTGGTGTTCCGCACCGATGAGATCGGCGTGGCCGAGGGCGACTTCCAGCTCATGGACGAGGGACAGCTCAAGCTCAGCTACCTCTCCCCCGAGGCCCAGCTGCTCAACGGCGATCTCATCGTCACCTCCGGTCTGGGCGGCTATCTGCCCTCGGGCCTGGTCATCGGCTCCGTGGAGGAGGTCAAGCTGGACGACTCCGGCTCCACCCAGTACGCGGTGCTCTCCCCCTCGGCGGACTTTGACGCCCTGACGGAGGTGTTCGTCATCAAGGACTTCACGGTGGTGGAGTGATCCCCCGCCGCCCATCATCTCACTGAGGAGGTGCGCGCCTCTTGCTGGCCCGCAACGAAACGATCTTCAAATGGTCCCTCTACGGCGCCGCCACACTGGCCCTTTTCCTGCTGCAGGGGCTGGTGCTCCAGCGAATCGAGCTGTGGGGGGTGTTCCCCTTCCTCTTTCCCGTGGAGGTGGCCATTCTGGCCTCCTACGAGGGGCCTCTGCCGGGCACCGTGTTCGGCCTGGTGCTGGGGGTGTGCTGCGACCTGACGGTCACCGCCGCCATTCCCTGCTTCTACACCCTGATCTTCCCCGTGGTGGGGCTGGCCGCTGCCGCCATCGCCGGCAGCGTCATCTCCGCCGGTCCCGTGTGCTCCCTGGCCTGCTCCGCCGCCGGCTTTCTGGTGACGGACCTGTTTTACGCCCTCATTCTCTGGGCCCGGGGCCAGGATGCCTGGGCCGCTGTGGGATATCTGACCCTGCGGGAGACCTGCGTGGGCCTGCTTTTTTCCCCGCTGGTGTTTCTGCTCTACTCCGCCGTGTACAAAAAGTGTCACGTAGACGACTAGCTTTCCCCCTCCCCTGAGAAAGGACACGCTATGGATTTCAATGAACTGCGCAACGAAAGTGAAAAAAAGCACACCCTCCTGCGGATCGATCTGATCGGAGGCTTTCTTGGGGTGTGCCTGCTGCTCTTTGCCGGGCTTTTGTTCTATACCCAGAAGATCAACGGCGCCGAGTACCTCTCCCAGTCCGTGCGGACCATCACCCGCAGCGAGAAGGTGGAGGCCTCCCGGGGCATCATCACCGACCGCAACGGCAAGGTGCTGGTGTCCAACCGGCAGACCTATACGCTGACCTTCGATACCTCCCTCCTCTCCAAGGAGGATGACCAGAACACCTGCATCCTGCGGCTTCTGCAGCTGTGCCGGCAGCAGGGTGTCACCTGGAGCGACAATTTCCCCATCTCCTCCGCCGCCCCCTTCACCTATGAGCTGGACGGCCTCAGCGACACCATGGGCAAGCGCTTCCTCCTCTTCCTGCAGCAGACCAAGCAGGATGGCGAGACCCTGGTGCCCAAGAGCTGGGAGCTGGAGGATCTCACCGCTGAAAATCTGGAGGCCCAGGGCCTCACCGCCCAAAAGCTGGTGGAGCTGCTGCGGGATGAGGACCATTACGCTTTGGACGGGGACCTGTCCGACGACGAGGCCCGCATGGTCATCGGCGTACGCTACGAACTGGAGCTGCGGAAAAAGGAGATCACCAACACCTCCTATATCATGGCCGAGGACATCACCACGGAGATGATCTCTATGATCGCCGACGGCAATTACGCCGGCGCCAAGGTCAGCTCCTCCAATCTCCGGGAGTACAACACCGACTACGCCGCCCATATCCTGGGCTATGTCCAGCGGCTGGACAGCGAGGACTACCAGGAGCTCAAGGACCAGGGCTACGACATGGACGACTGGGTGGGCAAGGCCGGCGTGGAGCAGGCCTTTGAGTCCTACCTCAAGGGCACTGACGGCCGCCGCACCATTTTCACCAACGCCGACGGCAAGGTCACCAGCGAGATCTATTCCACCGACCCCCAGCCGGGCAACACTGTGGCGCTGACCATCGACATCGACTTTCAGCAATCTGTGGAGGAGGCTCTGGCCAAGACCGTCTCCTCCATGAACCGGCAGGACGGCCATACCACCCGGGGCGCCGCGGCGGCAGCGGTGGAGATCGGCACCGGCGACGTGCTGGCCCTGGCCTCCTACCCCACCTACAACCTGGCCACCTTCCGCCAGGAGATTAGCCAGCTCTCCACCGATGAGAGCAAGCCCATGTGGAACCGGGCCACCAGCGGCACCTATCCCCCCGGCTCCACCCTCAAGCCCGCCACCGCCATCGCCGCCCTGGAGGAGGGCAAGGTGGGCCTTCACGAGACCCTCTACTGCGACGGCTACTGGGAATACCCCAACACCACCTACGGCAAGTACGGCACTTGGTGCTGGCGCCACAGCGGCTGCGGCCTTTTGACCATCACCAGCGCCATCCGGGAGTCCTGCACCTTCTTCTTTGCCGACATGGGCTACCGCCTGGGCATGACCACCCTGCGGGAGTATTTCTCCGCCTTCGGCCTGGGCCAGTCCACCGGCATCGAGATCTCTGAGAGCACCGGCCTTCTGCCCGAAAACCCTGAGGGCGAGGACCAGGCCCCCTGGGCCGGCTACGGCCAGGGCAACCAGCTCTACACCCCCTTGCAGCTGGCCAACTATATCGCCACCCTGGTGGACGGCGGCACCCGGTACCCCGCCCACCTGCTCAAGTCCGTCAAGACCTATGACAACTCCCAGGTGATCTACTCCGAGGAGGAGCAGGAGCCTCTGAGCACTCTGGACATCGATCCCGACAACCTGGAAGCGGTGCTGGAGGGCATGCGGGAGCTGGCGGCGGAGGGCAGCGTGTCCAGCTACTTCAAAAACTGCGTGGTCACCGCCGGCGCCAAGACCGGTACCGCTCAGCTGGGCAGCGGCATCACCAACAACGGCGTGTTCGTGTGCTTCGCCCCCTACGAGGACCCCCAGATCGCCCTGGCCGTGGTCATCGAGCAGGGCGGCTCCGGCGCGGCCCTGGCCTCCACCGCCGTGGAGATCCTCAACGCTTACTTCACCAAGGAGGAGATCGGCACCGTCATCCTGGGCGAGGGCCAGCTCCTTGAATGACCTTTTTCCGCCCGCCCTGAAGGGCGGGCGGTTTTCCCGTCTCCCCGGCGTTCATCCCTATCCATGAAAGGAACCCTTCGGTATGTGTGATCTGCCTGTCTTTGATCCCCGCAACAGTGCATATAAATTTCCCTTCGGCGCAGTGAAATGCGGCCAGACCCTGCGTTTGACCCTGCGCCCTCCTCTGGCGGAGGACTTCGTCCGCTGCCTGCTGGTGCTCTACCACGACTTTTCCGGCCGGCGGGAGGAATTGGAGCTGACCCGGTGCTCCAGCCAAGAGGACCGGGCAGTCTTTTCCCTGTCCTTTTCCGCTCCCCGGGAGCCGGACCTGATCTGGTATCACTTTCTCTTCTACCGCTCCGACGGCACCTGCCGACTCCTGGACCGCAGCGGCTGGCAGGCGGCGGACCACCAGCCCGTGAGCTGGCAGCTGACGGTCTACGATGCCTCCCATCCCACCCCGGCGTGGTTTGGGGAGGGTATCACATACCAAATTTTCCCAGACCGTTTCTGCCGCCTGTCCATCCCCGACCCCCGGGGCATGGTGGGCGACCGGGTGGTGCACCAGGACTGGGGCGAGGCCCCGGAGTGGCGGCCCGACGAGCACGGGGAGGTCCGCAACCGGGACTTCTTCGGCGGGTCCCTGGCGGGCATCACCTCTCGGCTTGACTATCTCCAATCCCTGTCCGTGACCACGCTGTACCTGTGCCCCATCTTCCTCTCCGCCTCCAACCACCGCTACAACACCGCCGACTACCTGCAGATCGACCCCATGCTGGGCACGGAGGAGGACTTTCGGACGCTGTGCCGGGAAGCGGAAAAGCGGGGCATGCGGGTGATTTTGGACGGCGTGTTCAATCACACCGGCTCTGACAGCGTATATTTCAACGCAGCCGGGAGTTTCTCCGCTTTGGGCGCCGCCCAGAGCCAGGACTCCCCCTACTACAGCTGGTACCACTTCACTCACTGGCCGGATCAATATGACGCCTGGTGGGGCATCACCACCCTGCCGGCCGTCAACGAGTCGGACCCTGGCTATGGGGACTTCATCATCGACAGCCCAGACTCTGTCATCCGCCGCTGGCTCCGCTGCGGTGCCTCCGGCTGGCGGCTGGACGTGGCCGACGAGCTGCCCGACGAGTTCATTGCCCGCATCCGCACCGCCTGCGAGGAGACCAAGGCCGACAGCATCCTCATCGGCGAGGTGTGGGAGGACGGCTCCAACAAGATCGCCTACTCCCGGCGCCGGAAGTACCTCCTGGGCCATGAGACCCACGGGCTCATGAACTACCCCTTCCGCAATGCGGTGCTGGCCTTCCTTCGGGGCGGCGACGCCGCCGATTTCCGGGAGTCCATGGAGACCATCCGGGAGAACTATCCCCCTGCCGCCTTCTACTCCCTGATGAACTTCCTGGGCACCCACGACACCGGCCGCATCCTCACCGTGCTGGGGGCGGAGACGGTGCCGGAGGGCAAGGACTCCAGATCAGAGTACCGCCTGAGCGATACCGAGCGCCAGCGGGGCACGGCGCTGCTGCGTCTGGCCGCCCGGCTGCTCTACACCTTCCCCGGCTCCCCCACCATCTTCTACGGCGACGAGGCGGGCATGGAGGGCTTCGAAGACCCCTTCAACCGCGGCACCTTCCCCTGGGGCCGGGAGGATCGGACCCTCACCGAGTGGTATCGGCTCCTGGGCTGCATCCGGCAGGAGCGCCCCTCCCTGCTGCGGGGCCACATCGAATATCTCCGGGCCCAGGGCCACTGCCTCATCTGGGCCCGGCAGGAAGCCGGGGAGCGGACTGTCACCGCCGTCAATGCCGGGGACCAGCCTATGGCTCTGGAGCTGCCCTGGGAGGGCGCAGTGGCAGAGGATCTGCTGACGGGGCAGCGGTTCTTGAACCAGGAGGGGAAGGTGTCCCTGGTACTGCCGCCTCTGGACGGCGTGCTGCTGAGCTGAGCCCTTCACCATCCATGACGCGGGATGTTTCACGTGAAACATCCCGCGTTTTTTCTTTTTCCCTTTTGTTTCACGTGAAACACACCTGACAACTTTTTGTGCCGATTTTTGGCTGGTATTGTGAGGGGAGCCTGTTGAAATCCCATATTGCATTTGATATAATTGTAACGATACAATCCACCAGCATATTTTTGCTGGACCCCAATGCATGGAGAGGTGTATTTGTGGCTAAAATCATAGCAATCGTCAATCAGAAGGGCGGCGTGGGCAAGACCACCACCTGCGTGAATCTTACCGCCGCTCTCCACGAGGCTGGGCAGCGGGTGCTGCTGTGCGACTTCGACCCCCAGGCAAACGCCACCTCCGGCATGGGCGTGGACAAGTCCGTATCCCAGGGTGTCTATCAGGCCCTCATCGGCGAGGCGGAGCCCCGGGACGCGGTGGTCACCACCCGATACGGAGACGTGCTGCCCTCCAACAAGGCCCTGGCCGGCGCGGGCATCGAGCTCATCGGCATGGACCAGCGGGAGATCCTGCTCAAGCGGGTGCTGGACCAGCTCTCCCCCGACTACGACTTCATCTTCATCGACTGCCCCCCTTCCCTGGAGCTGTTGACCCTCAACGCATTGTGCGCCGCTCAAACAGTGCTGGTGCCGGTGCAGGGAGAGTACTTCGCCCTGGAGGGGCTCAGCGACCTGATGAACACCATCCGCATCGTCCGCCGCTCCCTGAACCCCCGGCTGGAGCTGGAAGGCGTGCTGCTGACCATGTTCGACGGCCGGACCAATCTGGCGCTGCAGGTGGCGGAGGAGGTCAAGCGCTTCTTCCCCGGCCGGGTCTACGCCACCGTCATCCCCCGGAACGTGCGCCTCAGTGAGGCTCCCAGTCACGGCAAGCCCATCACCTCCTACGACCGCACCTCCCGGGGCGCCGAGGCCTACACGGCCCTGGCGGCGGAATTTCTCAAGAAGCAGAGCGGACACTCTGCCTGAACGCACATCCTTTTGGAAAGGAGACTCTTTTCATGGCATCCAAGCAATCCAAGGGCCTGGGCCGGGGCCTCAGTGCCCTGCTGGGCGAGGAAGCGCTGAAGCCCGAAAGCGACGGGAGCCTGTATCTGCCCATCTCACAAGTGGAAAGCTGCTCCTCCCAGCCCCGAAAGGCCTTTGACGAGGACAGTCTCAACGATCTGGCCGACTCCATCCGTCAGCACGGCATCATCCAGCCCCTGACGGTCCGCCGGCTCCAATCCGGCTACTACCAGATCATCGCCGGTGAGCGCCGCTGGCGTGCCGCCCGCATCGCGGGCCTCAGCGAGGTGCCCGCCATCGTCATTGAGGCCGACGACCGGAAGGCCGCCGAACTGGCGATGATCGAAAACCTCCAGCGGGAGGACCTGAACCCCATGGAGGAGGCCGCCGGGTTCCAATCCCTGATCCAGACCCACCACATGACCCAGGAGGAGGCCGCCCAGCGGGTGGGCAAATCCCGCAGCGCCGTGGCCAACTCTCTGCGCCTGCTGTCCCTCTCCCCTGCCGCCGCTGAACTGGTGCGCCAGGGCAAGCTCTCCAGCGGCCACGCCCGGGCCCTGCTGGGCCTCAGCGGCCAGGCCCAGGAGAAGGCCGCCACGCTGGTGGTGGAGGGCGATCTGTCCGTGCGGCAGACGGAACATCTCGTGAAAAAACTCACCGAGGAGAAAAAGGAAGCCCCTGCGCCCAAAACCGGCGTCACCGTCAACTACACCGAGGAGGCCCAGAAGGAGCTCTCCTCCCGGCTGGGACGGGGCTGCCGCATCGTCAACGGCAGAAAAAAGGGCCGCATCGAGCTGGAATACTACGGTCTGGATGACCTGAACGACCTGCTGGAGGCCCTGGCCACCCTGAAAACCAGAAAGGAACCCCAAGACCTATGAAATTTGAAAAGCGCAGCGAAGGTGGCGGCGCCGAGGAAGTCCCTCAGGAGTCCCGCGCCGGCAAGCAAAAGCCGGTTTTCATCTATATCCTTATTCTCTTCACGGTGGCCTTTGCCCTGATCCTCCTCTCCTTTGTCATGCACCAGCGCAGCAATCAGCAGGTGCTGGGCGAGCTGAAGGACAACGTCAACGCCCTGGAGGAGCTCCAGGACACCATGGATGAGAACCTGGAGCTGAAAAAGGAACTCAGCGACACCCAGGAGGAGGCCCAGAAGCTCCAGGAGCAGCTGGACGAAACCCAGGAGGAGACCCAGGCTCTGGACCAGCAGTCCCAGGCCCTCCTTCTCCTCTATCAGCTGCAGCAGGAGTACGCCTCCCAGGACCTGGAGGCCTGCCAAAAGACCCTCCAGAAGCTGGACGGCGACCTGGCGGCAGCCCTGCCCGGCGACGACCTGAGCTATAACGTGGTCTCCCCCGCCCGCCGCTATCAGCAGATCAAGGAGGCCGTGGAGGCCCAGCTGAGCGACAGCAATTCTTAATTGGTACCCATTGTTTCACGTGAAACATGAGAGATAGTCCCCCGCAAAATCCAAAACTAACGATGAGGTGAACACCATGCTGGATATTAAATTTGTCCGCGAAAACCCCGATGTGGTGAAAGAAAACATCAAGAAGAAGTTCCAGGACGAGAAGCTGCCCCTGGTGGACGAGGTCATCGCGCTGGACAGCGAATACCGGGCTGCCGTCACCGAGGCCAGTGACCTCCGCGCCGCCCGCAACACCCTGTCCAAGCAGGTGGGCGTGCTCATGGGCCAGGCCAAGAAGGACCCCTCCAAGCTCCAGGAGGCCGAGGCCGTCAAGGCCCAGGTCACCGCCAACGCCGACCGGCTCAAGGAGCTGGAGGCCAAGGAAGAGGAGCTCCAGAAGGAGATCCACAAGCGCATGCTGGTGATCCCCCAGATCATCGACGAGTCCGTGCCTCTGGGTCCCGATGACTCCTGCAACGTGGAGGTCCAGCGCTTTGGTGAGCCCAAGGTGCCCGACTTCCCCATCCCCTACCATGTGGACCTGATGGAGTCCTTCGACGGCATCGATCTGGACGCCGCCGGCCGCGTCTCCGGCAACGGCTTCTACTATCTGCTGGGCGACATCGCCCGGCTCCACGAGGCAGTGCTGGCCTACGGCCGTGACTTCATGATCGGCAAGGGCTTCACCTACTGCATCCCCCCCTTCATGATCCACGGCAACGTGGTGGAGGGCGTCATGTCCCAGACCGACATGGACGGTATGATGTACAAGATCGAGGGCGAGGACCTGTACCTCATCGGCACCTCCGAGCACTCCATGATCGGCCGCTTCATCGACCAGATCATCCCCGAGGAAAAGCTGCCCCAGACCCTGACCTCCTACTCCCCCTGCTTCCGCAAGGAGAAGGGCGCCCACGGCATTGAGGAGCGGGGCGTCTACCGCATCCACCAGTTCGAAAAGCAGGAGATGATCGTGGTCTGCAAGCCCGAGGAATCCAAGGAGTGGTATGACAAGCTGTGGCAGTACTCCGTGGAGCTGTTCCGGTCCATGGACATCCCCGTCCGTCAGCTGGAGTGCTGCTCCGGCGACCTGGCCGACCTGAAGGTCAAGTCCTGCGACATCGAGGCCTGGAGCCCCCGTCAGCAGAAGTACTTCGAGGTCTGCTCCTGCTCCAA
>CALXDZ010000056.1 GCA_944387205.1 uncultured Oscillospiraceae bacterium | reverse complement strand
ATCCAGCTCCAGATGCTGGATATCCGCCCCTCTCTGACCCCCAGCAAGAGCGAGGAGGAGGCTCTGGCCCTGCTGGAGCGGCTGAAAGAGGACGCACCCCTCACCGCCCAGGAGCGCGCTCGCCTGCGCACCAGCCGGGAGGCCCTGGGCAGGCTCTGGCGGGCGCTGGCCCGCCGGACCGGAGGGGAGGAGATCGCCGTGCCGGCCCTGCCCTTTTTTTGGTTTTTGGCCGGGGCCTTGGGTGGCGGCGAGGTGTTTTTGCGCTGCGCCCTGGGTCTGGCGGTGTTCGCCGACCGAGGGCTCATGGAGTGCCGGCGGGAGGAGGGCCTTTTGCACCTGCGGCTGTGCGCCGGAGGGAAAAAGGCGGACCTGACGACCTGCCCGCTGCTCCAACGATTGTCCCAGGAGTGTCAACAGAAAAACCGAGGTGAGTGCCATGACGGTATTTGAACAATATGAACAGCTCGAGCGCACCGTGCGCCAATACAATCCCGGCGCGGATCTGGATCAGATCCGGGCGGCCTTCGACTTCGCCGAGCAGGCCCATCAGGGCCAGAAGCGCAAGAGCGGCGAGCCCTATATCATCCACCCCCTGGCGGTGGCCCAGATCATCGCCGAGGAGCTGCACCTGGACTCCGAGTCCATCATCGGCGCCCTGCTCCACGACTGCATCGAGGACACCCGGGCCACCCATGAGCAGATCGCCAAGCTCTTCTCTCCCACGGTGGCCAACCTGGTGGAGGGCGTCAGCAAGCTGACCCGCATCCAGTACGCCACCAAAGAGGATGAACAGATGGAGAATCTCCGGAAAATGCTCATCGCCATGAGCAAGGACATCCGGGTCATCCTCATCAAGATCGCCGACCGGCTCCACAACATGCGCACCATGGAGTACCAGTCCGCCCCCAAGCAGAAGCAGAAGTCCCTGGAGACCATGGAGATCTACGCCCCCATCGCCCATCGGCTGGGCATGCAGCGGATCAAGTGGGAGCTGGAGGACCTGTCGCTGAAATATCTGGACCCGGTGGCCTACAATGAGATCGTCTCCACCCTGGCGGAAAAGCAGAGTGAGTACGATGCCTTCATGAAAAAGACCCAGGAGCAGCTGGGGGCCCGGCTGGAGGAGCTGGGCATCCACCACAAGGTCTATGGACGGATCAAGCACCCCTACAGCATCTACCGGAAGATGTATAACCAGAACAAGCAGATCAATGAGATCTTCGACCTGTTCGCCTTCCGGGTCATCGTGGACACCACCACCGACTGCTACAACGTCCTGGGCGTGGTCCATGACATCTATAAGCCCATCCTGGGCCGGTTCAAGGACTATATCGGCACCCCCAAGCCCAACGGCTATCAGTCGCTGCACACCACGGTCATCTCCGAGGCGGGCATCCCCTTCGAGGTCCAGATCCGTACCCAGGAGATGCACGAGATCGCCGAGTACGGCGTGGCCGCTCACTGGAAGTACAAGCAGGGCGGCCAGGGCGCCGGCACCGAGGGCCGCTACGAGTGGGTCCGGCGGCTGCTGGAGAACCAGGAGGGCGCCGACGCCGAGGACTATATCCACTCGCTGAAGGTGGATATGTTCGCCGACGAGGTCTTTGTCTTCACCCCCAACGGCGACGTGCAGAACCTGCCCGCCGGCGCCACCCCCATCGACTTTGCCTACGCCATCCACTCCGCCGTGGGCAACCACATGGTGGGCGCCAAGGTCAACGGCCGCATCGTCACCTTTGACCACGTGCTGAAAAACGGCGACATCGTGGAGATCCAGACCTCCAAGTCCGCCAAGGGCCCCAGCCGGGACTGGATGCAGATCGCCAAGTCCAGCGAGGCCCGCAGCAAGATCCGCCAGTGGTTCAAGAAGGAGAAGCGGGAGGAGAACATCGTCCGGGGCCGGGCCTCCTTCGAGGCGGAGATGAAGCACTGCGGCATCCCCATGAAGGACGTCACCGCGCCGGAAAACCTGCCGGGCCTTTTGAAGCGGGTGTCCTTCGGCTCTTTGGATGAGATGTACGCCGCCATCGGCTACGGCGGCTTCACCGCCCAGAAGGCGGTCAACCGCATGCGGGATGAGCTCATGCGCATCCAGAAGCAGCACCAGGCGGAAAAGCAGGCCACGGAGACCGTGGCCCCCGGCGTCACCCGTCCGGCGGTGCCCAAGCGCTCCCGCAGCGAACAGGGCATCATCGTGGAGGGCCTGGACAACTGCCTGGTGAAGTTCTCCAAGTGCTGCACCCCTGTGCCCGGCGACGACATCGTGGGCTTCATCACCCGGGGCTACGGCGTGTCCGTCCATCGGGCGGACTGCCCCAACGCTTCCCCGGAGCGGCGGCGGCCGGACCAGGCGGACCGGTGGATCAAGGTCAGCTGGGGCGCCGACACCAAGGACAGCTATTCCACCTCCCTGGAGATCATCTGCAAGGACCGCAACAATCTGGTGCTGGATATCTCGGCGGCGCTGTCCGCCACCCAGACAAGGGTGTCCTCTTTGAACGTCCGTACCACCGAGGACAAATTCGCCGTCATCAACCTGGAGATCGACGTCAAGGACAGCCAGCAGCTCCAGTCCCTCATGCGCAAGATCAACCAGATCTCCGGCGTGCTCCAGGTCAACCGCCCGGCGGGCTGAGAAGATTTCCGCCTTTGGGCGTACAATTTACAGAATATCCACCAAAGACCCTTTGATATGAGGTATAAGGAGAGAATACTATGCGCGCAGTCGTCACCCGAGTCAAAAGCGCCTCCGTCACCATCGGAGGAGAGGTCGTAGGCAGCATCCCCCAGGGCTTTTTGATCCTTCTGGGCGTCACCCACGAGGACACGGAGGCCCAGGCCGTGAAGCTGGCGGACAAGATCTGCTCCCTGCGGGTCTTTGAGGACGAAAACGGCAAGCTCAACCGGGGGCTGGAGGAGGTGGACGGTCAGCTGCTGATCGTCTCCCAGTTCACCCTGTACGGCAGCTGCAAAAAGGGCCGCCGGCCCGACTTCCTGGCCGCCGCCCGGCCGGAGACGGCCATCCCCCTGTATGAGAAATTCATTCAGCTGTGCGCCGCCAAGGGCTTCCCGGTCCAGACCGGGCGCTTCGGCGCGGATATGCAGGTGGAATCCGTCAACGACGGCCCCCTGACCCTTCTGCTGGACACCGACACCCTGTAAGGGCCTGGGAACAGGCCGGAGAAAACGAGAGAAAACGAGGGAGAAACATATGAAAGTGATGACCATTTCCGTCAGCCCCATCGGCACCAACTGCTATCTGCTCTGTGACGACAAAACCGATCACTGCGGCATCATCGATCCCGGCGGAGAGCCCGCACGCATCATCGCCGCTGTGGAGGAGGCCGGGCTGACCCCGGAGTGCATCCTCCTGACCCACGGTCACTATGACCACACCGGCGGCGTGGCCGGCCTCACCGAGCACTGGCCGGAGCTGCCCATCTATATCAGCGAAAAGGACGTCTTCCCGGCGGAGGACCGGAAGGCCGCCCGGCTGTTCCCGGCTCTGAAGGGGGACGTGCGCTCCTACGGTGAGGGCAGCGATGTGAAGGTGGGCCAGATCAACGTCCACGTTCTGGCTACCCCCGGCCACACCGCCGGCTCCGTGACGCTGGTGGCGGAGGATGTGATGTTCTCCGGCGACACGCTCTTTGCCGGCTCCTGCGGCCGCACGGACCTCTACGGCGGCAGCTGGGAGGAGATGATGGCCTCCCTGCGCCGCCTGGGCAATATCCAGCGCAACTTCCAGGTGCTGCCGGGCCACATGGACCCCTCGGACCTGGAGTGCGAGCGCCAGACCAATCCCTATCTGCGCCAGGCCATGCGGGGCTGATCTCCCGACCTGGGGCTCCGGAAGGAAACAGAGCAACGATGAAACTGGTATTTCACGGACATGACTATCGATACGCGGTGGAGCAGAGCCTGCTGGCCTTCTTCCCCCAGGAGCGCCCCGTCTACGATGGGGACCAGGGGGAGGACTGGGCCCAGGTGGACCTTGCCTGCCGGGGGGAGACCTGGACCGCCGTGACCGAGCTGTGCCGCGGCGGCCGGGCCCGGGGTGAGGCCTCGGTGACCGTCCCGGCGGGCACGGACCCCTATGAGGCCGAGCGGGAGAAGCAAAAGGCTGTCAAGCTCAGCTTCTTCCACGCCGCCCGGGCCCTCACCGGGGTGACGCCACCCTGGGGCGCCCTGACGGGCATCCGCCCGGGGAAGCTGGCCGCCCGGCTGTTGGAGGCCGGCAAGACCGAGGAAGAGACGGAGCGAGAGCTCTCGGAGGTCTACTGCGTTTCCCGGCAGCGGCGGCGGATGTGCCTGGAGACCGCCAAGGCGGGCCTTGCCGCCCAGCGGGACCTGGGCCCCAGGGACATCGCCGTCTACATCGGCATCCCCTTCTGCCCCACCCGGTGCGCCTACTGCTCCTTTGTCTCCAACAGTGTGGAAAAGTCCTTCCATCTGGTGGAGCCCTATCTCCAGGCCTTGCTGGCGGAGGTGGCCTCCGCCGGCGCCATGGTCCGGGAGCTGGGCCTGCGGGTCCGGGCCTTCTACATGGGCGGCGGCACCCCCACCACCCTGAAGGCCGAGCAGATGGACCGGCTGCTGACGGCCTTTGAGGCCGCCTTTGACCTCTCGGCGTGCCGGGAGCGGACGGTGGAGGCCGGCCGGCCCGACACCATCGACCCGGAGAAGCTGGGGGTCTTGAAGGCCCACCAGATCACCCGGGTGTCCATCAACCCCCAGACCATGGAGGACACCGTCCTCCAGGCCATCGGCCGGCGCCACAGCGCCGACGACATCCGCCGGGCCATGGCCCAGGTCCGCGCTGCCCAGTTTGAGAGCGTCAACATGGACCTGATCGCCGGACTGCCGGAGGATACCCCGGCGGGGTTCCGCCGGTCCCTGGACGAGTGCCTGGAGCTGGGGGCGGACAACATCACCATCCACACCCTGAGCCTGAAAAAGGGCAGCCGCATCACCCTGGAGGGCACCCGCCTGCCCGGGCCGGAGGAGGTGGGGGAGATGCTGGACTACGCCGACCCCACCTTGCGCGCGGCGGGCTTTGCCCCCTACTACCTCTACCGGCAAAAGTACATGTCCGGCAGCTTTGAAAACACCGGCTGGTGCATGCCGGGGCAGGAAAACCTGTATAATATCTATATCATGGAGGAGCTGTGCTCCATCCTCTCCCTGGGCGCGGGAGGCTCCACCAAGATGGTGGACCCGGGCCGGGAGCGCATCGAGCGGGTGTTCAACCTGAAATACCCCCTGGAATATACCCAGCGGCCGGAGAAGATCGCCGCCAACCAGCAGGCCTTTGCCGAGTTCTATCGGAGCCTGTGAAAGGAGACCGTTTCATGTCCTATTCCCTCAAAGAGATCAACGAGGCCGTCCGCTCCGATCCCCAGGGCTTTGCCCAGGCCTGTGACCAGGCTTTCAACGAGAAAGTGGAGATGGCCGCCAAGAAGATCGCCGACCACCGGAAGGAGTCCCGGATCATTCTGCTCTCCGGCCCCTCCGGCTCCGGCAAAACCACCACCGCCATGAAGATCGAGGAGGTGCTGGACAACGCCGGCATCGAGACCCACACCATCTCCATGGACAACTACTTCAACACCATCGACCCGGACACGGCCCCCCGGAACCGGGAGGGACAGATCGACTACGAGTCCCCCTTCTGCCTGGACATCGACCTTTTGAACCGGCACTTCTCCATGCTGGACCGGGGGGAGACCATCCACATCCCCAAGTATGAGTTCTCCCGCCAGATGCGCTCGGACATCCTCTCCCAGCCCCTGCAGCTGGGAGCCGACGAGCTGGCCATCTTCGAGGGCATCCACGCCCTCAACGACGTGATCGTGGGCAAGAACCTCAAGGCTTTCAAGCTCTATATCGCCGCCCGGTCCAACGTGGTGGACGAGGACGGCACTGTGGTCTTTGACCACTCCTGGCTGCGGCTGTGCCGGCGCATCGTCCGGGACTTCAAGTTCCGGGGCAGCGACGCCACCTTCACTCTGAAAATGTGGCCCAACGTCCGCCGGGGGGAAAAGCTCTACATCTCCCCCTACAAGGAAAACGCCGATCTGATGTTCGACTCCTCCCTGGCCTGTGAGTTCTCCGTGCTCAAGCCCTTTGTGGTGCCCCTGCTGGAGGCCATCCCACGGGGGCAGTACCAGGTGGTGGACGACATCCTGGCGGCCTATGAGCGCATCGAGCCCATGGAGGAGCGCTGCATAGCCCCCAACTCCCTGGTGCGGGAGTTCATTGGAGGCAGTGGATACCAGTACTGAGCCAAATGTCCTTTCCTGGGCGCTTAGATCTGGGAAAGGTGGGATTTGAAAGGAGGCATTTACCCCATGGATGAGAAGCTGCAAGAGCTGCTTTATGCTGTACAGAAGGCGGCCGCGGACCTGGGGGACGCGGCCTGCGCCGCTGGAAAACGGGCCAACGAATGGGTCCAGAACGGACGGGCCCGGGTCCGGATCCTGGACCTGCGGACAGAGGTGAACGTGCGCCTCAAGGAGATCGGCCAGATCGTCTACAACACCCACACCGGCACCCCCACTGACTCCGATGTGCTCTTTGCCAAGCTGGAGGAGATCGACCGGATCAATGCCCGCATCGCCGAGCTCCAGCGCCAGTGCGCTGCCCAGGAGCGGGACGAGACAGTGGAGGCCCAGGGCCGGGAGGTCACCGTGTGCCCCGGCTGCGGCGCCGTGGCCCAGCCCGGCGACCGGTTCTGCCGCCACTGCGGAGAGGAGCTGGAGCCATGAGTGAGCTGACTTTTGCCCAGTATGAGGAAAGCGCCCGGGCCCTGCGCCGCCGTCTGGGGAACTTCCAGCCGGAGGTGCTGCTGATCCTGGGCTCCGGCCTGGGCTTCCTGGCCGACGAGGTCCGGGACTCCATGGCCATCCCCTACGCCCAGATCCCTCACTTCGGCACCTCCACCGCCCCCGGCCACAAGGGCCGTCTGGTGTTCGGCGCCCTGGCGGACCGGCAGGTGGCCGTGATGCAGGGCCGGCTCCACACCTACGAGGGCTACTCCATGGAGCAGGTCTCCCTGGCTGTCCGGGTGGCACGGCTGCTGGGGGCCAAGCGGCTGGTGGTCACCAACGCCGCCGGCGCCGTCAACACCGACTACCACGCCGGAGAGCTCATGCTCATCACCGACCACATCAAGCTCTTCGGCACCGGGCCC
>CALXDZ010000055.1 GCA_944387205.1 uncultured Oscillospiraceae bacterium | reverse complement strand
GGGCCCCAGGACCTGCCCGGCGCCTTTGAGGCGGCCCAGGCGGAGGCCCAGGCCTGCTTTGGCGACGGGGAGATGTACCTGGAAAAGCTGGTGCTGCGGCCCCGCCACATCGAGTTCCAGATCCTGGCGGACCGCCGGGGGAACGTGATCCACCTGGGGGACCGGGACTGCTCCATTCAGCGCCGGAACCAAAAGCTCATCGAGGAGGCCCCCGCCCGGTGCCTGACGCCGGAGCTGCGGGAGCAGATGGGCCAGGCCGCCGTCCGGGCGGCCCGGGCCGTGGGCTATGCGGGCGCCGGCACCGTGCAATTCCTGCTGGACGCCGACGGGGAGCATTTCTACTTCATGGAGATGAACACCCGCATCCAGGTGGAGCACGGCGTCACCGAGCTCATCACCGGCGTGGACCTGGTGCGGGAGCAGCTGCGGATTGCCTCCGGGCTGCCCCTGTCCCTGACCCAGGACCAGGTGGCCCTCACCGGCCACGCCATCGAGTGCCGCATCAACGCCGAGGACCCCCAGCAGGACTTCCGGCCCTGCCCGGGCAAGGTGGACTTTCTCCATTTCCCCGGCGGCGCCGGGGTGCGGGTGGATTCGGCCCTGTATAACGGCTGCACCCTCTCCCCCTACTACGACTCCCTGGCGGCCAAGCTCCTGGTCCACGCCCCCACCCGGCTGGAGGCCATCCGCCGGATGCGCCGGTGCCTGGAGGAGTTTGCCCTGGAGGGCTTTGTCACCAACGCGGAGCTGAGCTATCAGATCCTGTATCATCCCACCTTTGTCCGGGGCGGCTGCACCACAGCCTTCCTGGATGAGAATCTGCCGTCGCTGCTGGAGTTCAGCCGCCGGCTTTCGGAAAGTGAGGCGCAGGCGTGAGCGAATCCATCTTTGCCCGCCGCCGGGCCCGTCTCCTGGCCATGAAGGCCATGCGGGAGAACTATGTGCCCGGCGATAAGCTGGTCCAGTGTCCCAAGTGCGGCCAGGAGAGCGAGCGGCGGCTGGTGGCCCAGGGGCTGTCCGTGTGTCCCAAGTGCGGCTACCACTTCCCCATGGGGGCCTACTACCGCCTGAGCTCTGTGCTGGACCCGGGCTCCTTCCGGGAGCTCTTCACCAAGGTGAGCGCTGCGGACCCCCTGGCCTTCCCCGGCTACCGGGAAAAGCTCAGTGCGGCCCAGCGCAGGACCGGCCTCAGCGAGGCCGTGGTCACCGCCCTGGGCACCATCGACGGCCGCAAGTGCGTGGTGGGGGTGCTGGACAGCCGCTTCCTCATGGGCTCCATGAGCGCCGCTGTGGGGGAGAAGCTGACCCTGGCCATCGAGTACGCCGGGAAAAGCCGCCTACCCCTCATCCTCTTTGCCGCCAGCGGCGGCGCCCGGATGCAGGAGGGCATCCTCTCGCTGATGCAGATGGCCAAGACCAGCGCCGCCCTGGCCCGGTACGCCGAAAAGGGGCTTTTGTACATCTCCGTGCTGACGGACCCCACCACCGGCGGCGTCACCGCCAGCTTTGCCTCCCTGGGGGACATCATCCTGGCGGAGCCCGGGGCCCTCATCGGCTTTGCCGGTCCCCGGGTGATCCAGCAGACCATCGGCGAGACGCTGCCCGAGGGGTTCCAGCGGGCGGAGTACCTGGAGGAGCACGGATTTGTGGACGCCGTGGTGCCCCGGGGGCAGATGCGTGAGACCCTCTCCCGCTTGCTCCGGCTCCACGAGAAGGGAGGCCGCTCATGAGTAAGACTTTGACTGCCGCGGAGCGGGTGGCCATCGCCCGCAACCCTGGCCGGCCCAACGTCAGCGACTATATCTCCGCCCTCTTCACCGACTTTTTCCAGTGCAGGGGGGACCGGCTGTGCGGCGAGGACGCCGCCATTCTGGGGGGCGTTGCCCTGTTCCACGGCCGCCCCGTCACCGTCATCGGCACCCGAAAGGGAAAGTCGCTGGAAGAAAACCTCCAGTGCAACTTCGGGATGCCCAATCCGGAGGGCTACCGCAAGGCCCTGCGGCTTATGCGCCAGGCGGAGAAGTTCCGCCGGCCCGTCATCACCTTCATCGACACCTCCGGGGCCTACCCGGGCCTGGAGGCGGAGGCCCACGGCCAGGGCGAGGCCATCGCCCGGAACCTCTTTGAGATGAGCCGCCTGACGGTGCCCATTCTGGCCGTCATCACTGGCGAGGGCAACAGCGGCGGCGCCCTGGCTCTGGCGGTGGCCGACCGGGTGCTGATGCAGGAAAACGCCGTCTACGCCATCCTCTCTCCCGAGGGCTTTGCCTCCATTTTGTGGAAGGACGCCGCCCGGCATGAGGAGGCCTGCGCGCTGATGAAGATGACCGCCCCGGAGCTCAAGGCCCTGGGCGTCATTGACGACATCGTCCCCGAGCCCGAGGGCGGGGCCCATCTGGCCCCGGCCATCGCCTGCCGGGAGCTGGACCGGTGCCTGCGCCGGCGCCTTGCGGAGCTGGAGCGGGTCCGGGGCACGGCCCTGGCGGCGGAGCGCTATGAAAAATTCAGAAAAATGGGGACGCCTGAGTCCCGAAAGGAGAACCCATGAAAGGCATCAAAATCATCGGAACCGGCCGGGGCGTCCCCTCCAAGCTGGTCACCAACGCCGACATGGCCAAGATCGTGGAGACCAGCGACGAGTGGATCACCACCCGCACCGGTATCCACACCCGCCACCACCTGGCGGAGGGGGAGACCATCACCGACATGACGGTCCTGGCCGCCCGCCGGGCCCTGGAAAACGCCGGCATCACGGCGGAGGACGTGGCGGTCTGCATCGTGGCCACCCTGACGCCGGACACCCTGGTGCCCTCGGCGGCCTGCTGCCTCCAGCGGGAGCTGGGCCTGCCCCACGACACCGTGTGCTTCGACCTCAACGCCGCCTGCACCGGCTTTCTCTACGCCCTCCACACCGCGGAGTGCCTGCTGGGCGCCTCGCAGCGGAAGTACGGCCTGGTCATCGGTGCGGAGAACCTCAGCCGCATCACCAACTGGGAGGATCGGGGCACCTGCATCCTCTTCGGCGACGGCGCCAGCGCTGCGGTGGTGGAGGCCCGGGAGGAGTGGGACTCCATCTCCGCCCTGCTGGGCTGCCACGGCAACGACGAGATGCTCCGGGTGCCCGGCGTGGAAAAGGGCGTGCCCAGCCTGGTGTACATGGAGGGCACCAAGGTATTCAAGTTCGCCGTGGAGGCGGTGCCCTGGTGCATCGACCAGGTCCTCCAGCGCACGGGCAAGACCGTGGCGGACGTGGACTTTTTCGTCTTCCACCAGGCCAACGCCCGGATCATCGACCTGGCGGTGCGCAAGTACCGCATCCCCCCGGAGAAGTACTATAAAAACATCGGCGAATACGGCAACACCTCCGCCGCCAGCATCCCCCTGGTCCTCAGCGAGCTCCACGAGCAGGGCAAGGTGGGCCATGGGTCCCGGGTGCTGATCGTGGGCTTCGGCGGCGGCCTCACCTGGGGCGGCGCCCTGGTGGAATTCGCGTAAGAGAGGGCAGATATGAAAAAACTCAATGAGATCCTGGGGACCCGTCTCCCCATCATTCAGGGCGGCATGGCCAACATCGCCACCGGCGAGTTCGCCGCCGCCTGCTCCAACGCCGGGGCCCTGGGCATGATCGCCACCGGCGGCTGGGACGGCGAGAGGCTCCGCCAGGAGATCCGCCGGGCCAAGGAGCTCACCGACAAGCCCTTCGGCGTCAATCTCATGCTCATGAGCCCCTACGCCGACGACATTGCCCAGGTCATCCTGGAGGAGGGCGTCAAGGTGGTCACCACCGGCGCCGGCAACCCCGGCAAGTACATCCCCGCCTGGAAGGAGGCGGGCATCAAGGTGCTGCCCGTGGTGGCGGCGGTGGCCCTGGCCAAGCGCCTGAGCCGCTATGAGGTGGACGCCTTCATTGCCGAGGGCACCGAGTCCGGCGGCCATGTGGGCGAGATGACCACAATGGCCCTGGTGCCCCAGGTCATCGACGCGGTGGACGTGCCCGTGGTGGCTGCCGGCGGCATCGCCGACGGCCGTCAGGCGGCTGCCGCCTTCGCCCTGGGCGCCTGCGGCATCCAGGTGGGCACCTGTTTGCTGGCAAGCAGCGAGTGCCCCATCCATGACAACTACAAGCAGGCCATTTTGAAGGCCAAGGACTCCGACACCGTGGTCACCGGCCGCTCCATCGGCGGCCCGGTCCGGGTGCTCAAGAATAAGATGGCCCGGGAGTATCTGGCCCTGGAAAAGCGGGGCGCCACGTTGGAGGAGCTGGAGCAGGTGACCCTGGGCGGCCTGCGCCGGGCCGTGCTGGAGGGCGACACGGAGATGGGCAGTGTCATGAGCGGCCAGGTGGCCGGCATGCTCCACGAGATCCGGCCCGTGGCGGAGATCCTCCAGGGGCTCTATGACGGCGGACGGGCCGTTCTGGCCGCCGCTGGAGAGGAATGGAGGGACGAGCAGTGAAACTGGGATTTTTATACGCCGGCCAGGGTGCCCAGCACCCGGGCATGGGCGCCGACCTCTATGAGGCCTACCCCGCCTTCCGGGCGGTCTATGACAACGCCAAGGTGGACTTTGACCTGAAGGAGGTCTCCTTCACCGACGCCGCCGGAGTCCTGAACCAGACCCGCTATACCCAGCCCTGCATGGTGGCCTTCGCCGCCGGCCTTACCACCGTGCTGGCCCAGCAGGGCATCCGCCCCGCCGTGGCTGCCGGCCTCTCCTTGGGCGAGTACTCCGCCCTCCACGCCGCCGGCGTCTTCGACGCCGAGACCGCCATTGAGCTGGTGGCCTTCCGGGGCAAGGCCATGGAGACCGCCGCCGCAGGCCGGGAGAGCGCCATGATGGCGGTTTTGAACCTGGATCGGGACTCCCTCCAGGCGGTCTGTGAGGAGGCCTCCGACGCGGGCTGCGTGGTCATCGCCAACTACAATTGCCCCGGCCAGCTGGTCATCGGCGGCGACAAGGCCGCCGTGGAGAAGGCCGCCGCCCTGGCCAAGGAAAAGGGCGCCCGGCGCTGCATGCCGCTGAAGGTCAGCGGCCCCTTCCATACGCCTCTCATGGCCCCTGCCGGGGAGGCCCTGGCCAAGCGCTTTGAGACCGTGGACTTCCGGCCCATGGAGCTCCCGGTGCTGTTCAACTGCCTGGGAGATGTGAAGGACGACACCCAGACCATCCCCGAGCTCCTGGTGCGCCAGGTCCAGAGCAGCGTCTATATGGAGGACACCATCCGCACCCTCGCCGCCATGGGCCTGGACGCCCTGGTGGAGATCGGCCCGGGCAAGGTCCTCAGCGGCTTTGTGAAAAAGACCGTGCCGGAGCTGCCGGTCATCGCCATGGAGACAGCGGCGGACGTGGCGGCCCTGCCGCAGCGTCTGGCGGAACTGGGAAAGGAGTAAGAAGATGAACTTTGCGGGAAAGACCGCCGTGGTCACCGGCGGCAGCCGCGGCCTGGGCCGGGCCGTCTGCCTGGAGCTGGCCAAGGGCGGCGCCAACGTGGTGCTGTGCTACGCCGGAAACGAGGCCGCGGCCGGCGAGACCGTGGCCGCCTGTGAGGCTCTGGGGGCCAAGGCCCTGGCCGTCCGGTGCGACGTGGCCAAGGCCGACGAGGTCAAGGCCCTGATGGACGCGGCGGTGCAGGCCTTCGGCCGGATCGACATCCTGGTCAACAACGCCGGCATCACCCGGGACGGCCTCCTGATGATGATGAAGGAGGATGACTTCGACGCGGTCATCAACGCCAACCTCAAGGGCGCGTTTTTGTGCATGAAGGCGGTGTCCCGCCTGATGATGAAGCAGCGCTGGGGCCGCATCGTGAACCTGAGCTCCGTGGTGGGCCTCCGGGGCAATGCCGGCCAGGTGAACTACGCCGCCAGCAAGGCCGGCGTCATCGGCATGACCAAGTCCCTGGCCAAGGAGCTGGCCACCCGGGGCGTCACCGTCAACGCCGTGGCTCCCGGTTTCATCGATACGGATATGACCGCCGCCATGCCCCAGGCCGCCCGGGAGGCCACCCTGGCCTCCATCCCCATGGGCCGCATGGGCGCGCCGGAGGACGTGGCAAAGGCGGTGGCCTTCCTGGCCAGCGACGAGGCCGCCTATGTCACCGGCCAGGTGCTGGCCGTGGACGGCGGCATGGCCATGTAAAACCGCGAGGGGGAGCAGACTGGCACCGTTGCGGCATTGCGATTCCCAGCCCCGTTGGGGCCGGCAATCGTGCCGCTGCCTCGAAAGCAGCTCACTTCTTCCGCCACAGGCGGCGTTTCGCTGCTTTCCCCTCGACCTCTCCCACCACCAGTGACATCGGTCACTGATGAACGCCGCCCAAGGCGGCTGAGTCGATGCATTTTTGCCACGCACATGTCGCGGCGAAAATGATTGGAAATTCTGGATTTGTCGAAGGCAGATCCGACGGAGAAAAATGACTTGTGTTTCCCGCTTTGCCCCAGGGCGGAGCGGCTTGCATTCAAATTCGGAGGTACACTATGGAACGACGCAGAGTCGTCATCACCGGCCTGGGGGCCGTGACCCCCGTGGGCCTGACCGCTGCCGAGAGCTGGCAGGCCGTGCGCAGCGGCGTGTGCGGCATCGCCCCCATCACTCAGTTTGACCCCGCCGGTCAGAAGGTCTCCTTGGCGGCGGAGGTCAAGGGCTTCGACCCTGAGGCCCACTTCACCCGTCAGGAGGCCAAGCACATGGCCCGCTTCACCCAGTTTGCCCTGGCCTCCGCCCGGGAGGCCCTCCGGGACAGCGGCCTGGACAGGGAGCAGGAGGACCTGGACCGCTGCGGCGTCATCGTCTCCAGCGGTATCGGGGGCCTGTCCATCACCGAGGCCGAGCACGACAAGGGCGCCCAGAAGGGCTGGGACCGGGTCTCTCCCTTCTACATTCCCACCGCCATCTGCAACATGGCCGCGGGCCAGATCGCCATTGACTCCGGCTTCCGGGGAATGTGCTCCTGCCCGGTGACTGCCTGTGCCGGCGGCACCAACGCAGTGGGCGACGCTTTCCACTACATTCGGGACGGTTACGCCGACGTGATGCTCTGCGGCGGCACCGAGGCCTCCGTGACCCCTCTGGCCATCGGCGGCTTCACCTCCATGAAGGCCCTGAGCCAGGCCACGGACCCCGCTCGGGCCTCCATCCCCTTTGACGCCGAGCGCAGCGGCTTCGTCCTGGGCGAGGGCGCCGGCATCCTGGTGCTGGAGGAACTCCAGCACGCCCTGAGCCGGGGCGCTCATATTTACGCCGAGTTCGTGGGCTACGGCGCCACCTGCGACGCCTATCACATGACCGCCCCCCGGCCCGACGGCTCCGGCGGCGCCAAGGCCATGGCCATGGCCCTCTCCGACGCCGGCATCGCCCCGGAGGAGGTGGACTATATCAACGCCCACGGCACCTCCACTCACCTCAATGACGCCGGAGAGACCGCCGCTGTGAAGGCGGTGTTCGGCGACCACGCCCATGCCTTGGCCATCAGTTCCACCAAGTCCATGCCCGGCCATATGCTGGGCGCCGCCGGCGCGGTGGAGGCCATCTTCACCGCGTTGTCCCTCCATGACGGCTTTGTGCCCGCCACCATCCACTATCAGGTGCCCGACCCGGAGTGCGACCTGGATGTGGTGCCCAACGAGGGCCGGGAGAAGGCCCTGCGCTGCGCACTGTCCAACTCCCTGGGCTTCGGCGGCCACAACGGCAGCATCCTGCTGAAGAAGTGGGAGGCGTAAAAGATGGGCATGCAGTATAATTCCAACGAGATCGCCCAGATCCTGCCCCACCGCTATCCCTTTGCCCTGGTGGACCGGATCGTGGACGGGGAGCCGGGCCAGTGGGCCAAGGGCATCAAATGCGTCAGCGTGGGGGAGCCCTGCTTCTGCGGCCACTTCCCCCAGGAGCATGTCATGCCCGGCGTGCTGATTTTGGAGGCCATGGCCCAGGTGGGGGCCGTGGCGGTGCTGTCCCTGCCGGAGATGCGGGGCAAGACCGCCTATTTCGGCGGCGTGAAGAATGCCCGGTTCAAAAAGAAGGTCATCCCTGGGGACAGAATGGAGATGACCTGCACTCTGGTCAAACGCCGGGGGCCGGTGGGCATCGGCGAGGCCACGGCCACGGTGGACGGAGAAGTGGTCTGCACGGCGGAGCTGACCTTCGCCATCGGCGGATGACGGTTGCTGTTTTTCCGCCGGTCTGATATAATGAATCCCAGTGGACAAACTAATGGCGGAAAGAGAGCGAACGGCCATGCTGAAGCACGCATTTTTCAACGTGTATACCAAATTCAAACTGCATTTTTATCAGGAGATCTTCCGCCGCTTCCAGGACCGGGAGGCCAGTCTCACCACCGTGGAGACCTTCTGCATGGAGAGTATCCAGGCCCTGGGCCGTCCCTCCATCAATGAGTTTGCCTCCTTTATGCGGATCTCGCCGCCCAACGCGGCCTATAAGGTCAACAGCCTCATCAAAAAGGGCTACATCCGCAAGGTGCAGTCCCGGCAGGACAAGCGGGAGTATCACCTGGAGGTCACCCAGAAGTATATTGACTACTATAACATCTCCACCTCCTATATGGTGGAGGTCATGGATCGCATCACCCGGCGGTTCTCGCCGGAGGACTGCGCCAAGCTGGAGGAGATGCTGACCATTGTCAGCCGGGAGCTGATGCCGGAGGTGGAGATCCCGGAGACTCATCTGCCAGAGTAGTTCCCCGGCGGGGGAGGGAGAGAGGCCGGAAGCGGCTCCGGCCCTCTCTGCTCCCGGCGAAAAAGACGGGGAAAATCCAGGTGTGTCTGGCACCCCCTAAAAATATTTTTCCTCTTTTTGATTTTTTTCGGGAAAAGCCTTGACAAATAGAGGGTTTGCTGGTATAGTAATTCGTGCCCTGTCGGGGATGAAAAGACATGGCGGCATAGCTCAGTTGGCTAGAGCATGCGGTTCATACCCGCAGTGTCCCCGGTTCAAATCCAGGTGCCGCTACCATTTCCCGTGAGAAAAGCTCTCACGGGAACCCCCTTGGGGTATCCGACCTGGCCCGTTGGTCAAGTGGTTAAGACACGGCCCTTTCACGGCTGTAACATGGGTTCGAATCCCGTACGGGTCACCATCCCATAGGACGCCGTGTAAAGCGGTGTCCTGTGGGTCCCCAACTTCATATGGAGGCTTAGCTCAGCTGGTTAGAGCGCCTGCTTCACACGCAGGAGGTCACTGGTTCGAGTCCAGCAGTCTCCACCAAAAAGCTCCTGATTTCGAAAGAAATCAGGAGCTTTTTTTTATTTTAACAAGGGCCCGTTGCTTCCTCCTTATTTGGACAATTCCAACCATTAGCTTCTCATATGTGTATAAGGCATAGCCGCAGGTATCCAAGCAAGAAAACCTTTCGATAAACCACGAACTGCAATTTGGCTGCACAGAATAGGCTGTAAACAGAAGAGGCGGATGGGAGCAAAACGGAGAGGGGAAATTGACTGGAATTGCCCGCATGAGAAAAACTGCAATCTACTATCAGAAATGGCATCCTTAAGGAATTCAAGCAAAAAAGGAGGCGCCCTTATCCCTGAACGCAGTGGCAAGGCTGTAAAACATACCATATATGCAGGGCTTCCGGCCTTAAAAGAAAAAGACTCCGTACAAAGGCGTTTTCCTTTTGCACAGAGCTTTTTACCTCAAGCGTATACAACATAAAAATACTGCGAAATCCCACAAAAGTCAATTAAACCCCTAACAAAAATTTACTTTTTGCCTCTTTTTCTTTTTGGGGAATCTGCCGTTGACGGAATCGGAGATGGCGGCGTATAGTAAGGATCATCAAACGACGATGAGGCCGCGCAGGAGGAACTTGCGCTGGCAAATCGGCGTTTTTTGCTTTGTGCCTGTCCGGGCGGAAGCCGGATCGCCGTCCAAGATCCCTTGCACAAAAGCAAAGAGTGCGGAGAGCGACTTCTACAGGCGGACACGAAAGAAATCCTATGGATGCAGGAGGCAGGGACTATGGAAAAGAAAGAGATGCTCTATGAAGGAAAGGCCAAGCGGGTCTATGCCACGGAGGACCCGGAAAAGCTGATCGTCTCCTATAAGGATGACGCCACCGCCTTCAACGGCCAGAAAAAGGGCACCATCGTGGGCAAAGGCGTCATCAACAACCAGATGAGCAACCGCCTGATGCAGCGGCTGGAGAAAAACGGCGTTCCCACCCACTATCTCCAGGAACTCAGCCAGCGGGAGACGCTGGTCAAGCGGGTATCCATCGTGCCTCTGGAGGTCATCATCCGCAACATCGCCGCCGGTTCCTTCTCCAAGCGCTACGGTGTGGAGGAGGGTGTTGTGTTTGACCAGCCCACCTTTGAATTCTCCTATAAAAACGATGCGCTGGGGGATCCGCTGCTCAACACCAGCCATGCTCTGGCGCTGAAGCTGGCCACGGAGGAGGAGCTGGCTGCCATCCGCTCCATGGCCTTGCGGATCAACGGGCTGCTGCGGGAATTCTGGAGCGGCTGCGGCGTGACGCTGGTGGACTTCAAGTTGGAGTTCGGCCGCCTGAGCGACGGCACCATCGTTCTGGCCGATGAGATCAGCCCCGATACCTGCCGCCTGTGGGACGCCAAGACCGGGGAAAAGCTGGATAAGGACCGCTTCCGTCGGGATATGGGCGGTGTGGAGGACGCCTACGCTGAGGTCATGAAGCGCCTCATGGAGCATGATGACTGAGGGGCGGGGAATGCAGCGCCATCTCCACGAGGAGTGCGGCGTGTTCGGCCTCTTTACCCCTAAGACGGAGGACGTGGCCGCTCTGGCTTATTACGGGCTGTATGCGCTCCAGCACCGGGGCCAGGAAAGTGCGGGCATCGCAGTCAACGATGACGGCGTGTTCTCCGCCTGGCGGGATGTGGGACTGGTCAGCGAGGCGCTGCCCCGGGACCGGCTCAGCAGTCTGGGCAAGGGCCGCATTGCGGTGGGCCATGTCCGCTATGCCACCACCGGCTCGGACGCAGCCCTCAATGCCCAGCCCCTGATCATCAACCACTGCAAAGGCCGCATGGCTCTGGCTCACAACGGCAACCTGACCAACTCCATGGAGCTGCGCCGGGCGCTGGAGGAGCAGGGCTCCATTTTCCATACCACCACCGACTCGGAGGTTATCGCCTATATCATTGTCCGGGAGCGGCTCCATACCCCCTCTATCGAGGCTGCGGTCTGCTCGGCCATGGACCATCTGGCGGGGGCCTACTCCCTGGTGATCTCCTCTCCCACCAAGCTCATCGCCGCCCGGGATCCTCACGGGTTCCGTCCGCTGTGCATGGGCCGCCGTCCGGACGGCAGCGTGGTGTTCGCCTCGGAATCCTGCTCCCTGGATGCGGTGGGCGCTGCCTTTGAGCGGGATCTTCTGCCCGGTGAGGTGGTCACCGTGGGCAGGGACGGCATTCACTCGGACACCTCCCACTGCGGCACCGCGCCCCGGCGGCTGTGTGTCTTTGAACTGATTTATTTCGCCCGGCCGGACTCCGTCATCGACGGCTGCAGCGTCACCCAGGCCCGGCAGCGGGCCGGCGCATATCTGGCCCAGGAGCATCCGGTAGAGGCGGATGTGGTGGTGGGCGTGCCGGATTCCGGACTGGACGCGGCGCTGGGCTATGCGGCGGCCTCCGGTATCCCCTATGCCCTGGGCTTTACCAAGAACAAGTATGTGGGCCGCACCTTCATTGCGCCTACCCAGGCCATGCGGGAGGACGGCGTCAACATCAAGCTCAACCCGGTCCGTTCGGCGGTGGAGGGGAAGCGGGTGGTGCTGGTGGATGACTCCATCGTCCGGGGCACCACCTGCCGGCGTACCATTGAGATGCTGCGCCGGGCGGGAGCCCGGGAGATCCATATGCGGGTCAGCGCGCCGCCCTTTGTGGCTCCCTGCTACTATGGCACGGACATCGACAGCGCGGAAAATCTCATCGCCAACCAGCACACGGTGGAGGAGATCGCCCGGATCATCGGCGTGGACTCCCTGGGCTATCTCTCCCTGGAGCATGTGCGGCAGCTCACCGGCACCGGAGACACGGGCTTTTGCACCGCCTGCTTCGGCGGCGGCTATCCCACCGCCATCCCGGCAGCGGGGCAGAAGAATCGCTTTGCCCAAAGGCTCAGCCAAAAAGAGGACGGAGAGTAAGTGACTCTTCGTGATAAAAAATTTTGTTCCATTTGAACACATGAAAAAGGGCCTGATTTCTTTGGAAGTCAGGCCCTTTTTATGCAGAAAACAGCTGCAGCTCCTGCGCAGGAGAAGGAAAGCTCATTTTTGCAGCAGATTGAAAAAATGGAAAGCAGCAGAGATAGGAAGTGCCCGGCAAAAACATTTTGCCGGGCACTTCCTGCTTTTCTCAGAGCTCAAAAACCGGACTGGCCTGATAAAGACGGCCGATAAACTCCATCATCAGATACAGATGCTGCTCCACAGCGTCGGCGTCATGACGGTCCTGCAGACGCAGGATCTTGTCCCACAGTGACTCGGCTTCGGCCAGTGCAGGAGGGGAAAACTTCCAAACGGGTGTTGTCTCATCCAAAAAGGTCTTGTAGGCCGAGTGGGGAAAGTAAGGATTGTTGTAAAATGTGCAGCCTGAACCATTGAGGAGACGGCAGTAGCTCATATCCAGGGGAGCGTCCGGCAGGTATTGGTAGAGATGATAATTCATAAGCGCGATCACGGTGCCTCGGGAGAGGGGATAGAGGCTTCCGTTGACGTTGACCTGACCGGAGCCGTCATGGACGTATACATGGGTGGAAGATTTTATCTGGCGGAAGGCAGCGGGGCGTTCAATAATGCTTTTGCGGCCCACCTTTTCGACCCGAGGAATGACCTGATGGCCCAGAAAAGAGTAATTGGTATGGGTAAAAATAACGCAGCTGTCGTCGAATTCTCTCACTCGCGTCTCCCCCTTCTGCGAAATTCGCTGGGCGTCATGCAAAAGTACTCCTTAAAAAGCCGGGAAAAGGTGTGAGGAGAGGTGAAACCCAAGGTTACAGAGATGTCACAGACCGGAAGATCGGTGCAGCGCAGCAGCCCCTTGGCGTGCTGCATACGAAATTCTGTAACGATTTTATGGAAGGGCCTTCCAAAATAGCTGGAGATGATTTGATTTACGGTGGCCTCACTGAGAAAAAACTTCTTGGCCACCATGCTCAGAGAGATCTGCTCGCAGTAGTGATGGGAGATGTAGGAGAGGATCAAAAACGGTTTTTCATAGATCATGTATCGGGGGCAGCGATTTTCCGGAGAGAGCATCTTTTCCCGCGGCTCCTGAGGCGTCATACCGCGCCATTCCCGAAAGGCGCGGAACATGATATTTTCCGAGGGAAAACCGGTGATTCGGGAGATATATTGGGTGGAAAGGCCGTTGAGAAGAAGGACAGAAGCGGCGATGCCCACTCTGGCTCGGGTAAGCAGCCGATGAAAACTGTACCCGGAGATCCACCGCAGCTCCCGGTTGAGCTGCGGCACAGTCACACCTACCGCCGCAGCTACGTCTGCGGCGGTAAGATTTTTGGTACAGAACTTGGTGATGTACGGCCAGGCGTTCCAGCCCGCGGGCGCCGGAAAGGGCAGAGGCTTGGCCCGGAGAGCCTCCTGAGCATACAGGAGCTTCAGCTGACCGCACAGGGCCACCTTGATCAAAATGGTATGGGTGCTGGCTTGTTCCTGAACCTGTTCAAATTTATGAAAAATATGGAGCATTTCGCTTTGGGTAGAGGGAGAGCAATGGACAACGGGCATCTGCTCCATGGCGGCGCCGATCCGCTGGGGATCTGGCACCCGGTAGCCGATGGAGGCCAGAAGAGGATAGTCCAAAACCAATACCCGAAGATGCAGGACATCGTCCTTAACGGAGGAGAAGCGATAAGTATGGTAGGTCTGCAGCAAACATGCGCATCCTGTCTCAATGGAAAAAATCAGGCCGTTGATGGTCACCCACCCACGGCCGCTCTCCACATAAACCAGAACGGACTCCACTTCCAAATGATAGTCCTGTTCGGAGGACAGGACGCTGCGGTGCAGGGTCAGATAATGGTTGAAATCTGCGGTATAGCAGGGTTTCGGCGTCGTATACAGCGGATCGGGGCATCTCGCGATTTCCACAACATTCCACCTCCTGTTTGGGGCATTTTCCGGCAGAACACATATATTTCTTCAATTTCTCTCACGGACTTTATTGTAAGGGCTTTTCCCCTTTTTGACAAGCTGGAGCTTGAAATTGATCATTCAAATGAAAGCGTTTTTTTGAAATATGTTCGTTTATTCACAATTTGCTTGTCAAAAAATACTAAATTAGGACAAATGATTTGCCTCCCTTTTGGACCTTTTTCCTCAAGCGTTTTTGAAAAATCTAATCGTCATGACAAATCATTTTCCCCTATCATGAAAAATGTCGAAAGGAGGACAAAATTCTATGGCATTTGACAAGCTGTTTTCGCCTATTAAGATCCGCGGACTGGAATTGCCCAACCGGGTGGTCATGTCGGCAATGGGAACACTGTTTGCTGCAAAGAGTGAGGACAAGCGCTCGGTGACAGACAAGCTGATCCAGTATCATGTGGTTCGGGCTAAAGGTGGTTCCGGCCTGAACACGGTGGAGGTTTGTGCGGTGGACGCTGCAAGCTCTCCCCGGGGATTTCTCTCCATCTCAGATGACCGGTATATTCCGGGGCTGCGCCGCCTCACCGATGCCATTCATGAGGCAGGGGGCCTGGCTGCGGTCCAGCTGTGGCAGGGCTCTTTGGCAGTGTCTGCCGATCCTCAGGCTGAAAAGCTGGTCCCCTCCGACCGGAAGCTGGCGGAGAACTTCACCCTGCCCGGCATGAGCGTAGAGCGGATCCGCACAGTGATCCAGGCCTTCGGCGACGGCGCCCGCCGGGCGGCGGAAGCCGGATTTGATGCGGTGGAGTTTCACTGCGGACACAACTATCTCCCCCACTCCTTCCTTTCCGCCGCCTTCAACCAGCGGCAGGATGAGTGGGGCGGCAGTCTGGAAAACCGGATGCGTTTCCCCCTGGAGTGCATCCGCGCCATCCGCGCCAACATCCCTGAGGACATGCCGCTTTTCATGCGGATCGTCCATCAGGATGACTTCGTGGAAAACGGGCTGACGCCTGAGGATGTCATTGCCTTCTGCAAGGAGGCCGGAAAGCTGGGCGTGGATGTGCTGAATGTTTCCCGGGGCAATATCTTCTCTGCGGCGACCATCTATGAGGTGCCTCCTGTGGATCTGCCTCACGGCTTGAATGTAGAGGCTGCTGCCCGCATCCGGCGGGAGACCGGTATGCTCACCATGCCCTGCGGCCGCATCAACACACCCGAGCTGGCGGAGCAGATCCTGGAGGACGATCAGGCGGACCTGGTGGTCATGGCCCGGGCCCAGCTGGCCGACCCGGAATTCTGCAACAAGGCCAAGGCTGGAAAGTTGACCTCCATCAAATACTGCATCGGCTGCGACCAGGGCTGCTATGACTACTTCTATTACGGTCTCAACGACCCCAAGTACGAGCACATCACCTGCATGAGAAACCCTGCCCTGGGCGAGGAAGCCACCCGTTCCCTGACCCCGACCCAGACGCCCAAGAAGGTGCTCATCGCCGGCGGCGGCATCGCGGGCATCGAGGCGGCGGACGCCCTGTTCAAACGGGGACACCACCCCGTCCTCTGTGAGGCCTCCGATCATCTGGGCGGGCAGTTCCTGCTGGCAGGCGTGGCGCCCCGGAAGGGGGACTTCCGCAGAGCCTGCGAGATGGCGATCCGGAATATCCAGGAAGAGGGCGTGGAGATCCGCCTGAACACGGCTGTGACACCGGAGCTTATCGAAAAGGAAGCACCGGATGCAGTCCTCATCAGCATTGGCTCTGAACCCATTGTGCCCCGTATCCCCGGCGCCGATGGCCCCGGCGTCTTTGGGTCCCATGAGACGCTGGCCGGAGCACAGGTCCCGGTGGGCAGCGTGGTCATCATCGGCGGCGGTCTGGTGGGTATGGAGGTGGCTGAGCACCTGGCCCATCAGGGGTCCCATGTGACCGTGGTGGAGATGAAGGATGCGATTTTGACCGAGATGGGCATGCTGCGCAAGATCAGCACCCAGATGTCCATGGCTCAGGAGGACATCACGGTCATGCTCAATACCACCTGCAAGAGGATCGATGGAAAGCAGGTCGTGGTGGAGAACGAGGAGGGGGAAAAGACCCTGGCAGCCGATGCGGTCATTTTGGCCATCGGCTCCAAGCCCAGGCCCTCCGAGGATCTGCAGTAGGCCTGCCGCCGGCGGGAGATCCCCTTCTATGTGGTGGGTGACGCTCTGGTCGCGCCCCGGCTGGCACTCAATGCGATCCATGAGGCCTATGACGCTGTTTTGAAGATTTAAGAGAGGAAAGGAGCACCAACATGGAATTTTGTGAGAGCAAGGTATTTGCCCCGCTGAAGATCGGCTCCATGGAACTGAAAAACCGTGTGGGACTGGCGCCCATGACCTTGAGCTGCGAGGACCCCAACGGCTTTGTCAGTGAGATCCAGCGGAATTTTTACAAGACCAGGGCGGCGGGCGGCGCCGGCTTCATCGAGATGGATGCCGTCACCGTGGACAGCGCGGTGCCCTACCGGGGCCCCACCACCAGCATGGGGGACGACCGCTACATCGCTCCCATGAAGGAGGTCACCGATGAGATCCATGCCTATGGGTGCAAGATCCTGGCCCAGATCGTCCACGCCGGACCGGAGTCCTTCATGGGCTTCATGGGGAAGAATCCGCCGGCCCCCTCTGTTTACATGAACGATATGGGGAATATGACCCGGGCCATCGATGCCGCGGAGATCCCCGAGATCGTAAAGAAATTCGGCCAGGCCTGCAGACGGGCCGAGGCGGCCGGCTTTGACGGCGTGCAGCTCCACTGCGGCCATGCCTATATGCTGCCCGGCGCGTTCCTCTCGCCTCTGCGCAATCACCGCACCGATGAGTATGGCGGATGTCTGGACAACCGTGCCCGGCTGATGCTGGAGATCCTGGCAGAAGTCCGCCGCTGCGTGAGTCCGGATTTCCCCATCATCATGCGCATTTCCGGCGATGAGCGCTATCCCGGAGGAAACACCCTGAGCGATATGCTGTATCTGGCGCCCAAGTTTGCGGCGGCCGGTGCCAGCGCCTTCGAGGTGTCCGGCGGCGCCAACTATGAGGAGCCCTGGGACATCATCCCCTGCCATGGCTGCCCTGTGGGCATCAATGTCCCCGAGGCAACTGCCATTAAGAAAGTGGTGGATGTGCCGGTGTTCGTGGTGGGCAAGATCAATGACATCCGCTACGGTGCCGACCTGGTGAACAAGGGACTGGTGGACGGCATCGTCATGGGCCGGCCCTTCTTTGCCGAGCCCGATCTGGTCAACAAGGCCCAGGCCGGAAATTTCGAGGACATCGCCCCCTGCGCCAGCTGCGGCGGCTGCGTGTCCTACGATCCGGACGAGGGCTTCAGCGGCCCCAAGTGCCACATCAATCCCCGGCTGTTCCATGAGCTGGAGTACCCCATGGTGCCCACCGAGGGACCTAAGAAGAAGGTTTTGGTCATCGGCGGCGGCATCGGTGGCATGGAAGCAGCCTATACGGCGGCGGTCCGGGGGCATGACGTCACCATCTGGGAGCGCTCCAAGGAGCTGGGCGGCCATCTGCTGTTGGCCTGCGTCCCGCCCACCAAGCAGGATCTTGCCAAGTGGCTGGTATATCTGAACACTCAGCTGAAAAAGCACCAGGTCAAGGTGGAGTTTGAACGGGAGGCCACCGTGGAGGCGGTCCGTGACTTTGCGCCGGACGCTGTGATCGTAGCCACCGGCTCCAACGCCCTGATCCCGCCCATCCCCGGCACCCAGGAGCACCCCATCCGGACGGCCTACGATTTCCTGGAGGGCAAGTTCCCCATCCCCGGCGGCAAGGTCTGCGTTTTGGGCAGCGGTCTGGTGGCCTGCGAGACTGCAGAGACCATCCTGCAAAGAGCCGTGGCCGATGTGGACATCACCATGGTGGATACGACAGGCTTGGACTGAAAAAGGGCGTGTGGATCAACTCTGTTTTGGGGGCGGCTTCCTTGGTAGCGCTGCTGCTGGTACCCGGCATGCCTGTCTTGGCATCCGTCTCCACTGCCCTGCTGGCGTTTGGCGCGGGCATGGGCGGATTGACGCTGCCTCTGATCGCCGGGCAGCTGTTCGGCACCAAGGATTATGGCGCCATCTATGGCCTGGTGAACTTCGGATTTATGGGCGGATGCATGATCGGTCCGATGTTCTCTTCCTCTATCCGCACTTTCACCGGAAACTATACCGCTGCGTGGATCGTGTATATTGCGGTTTTTGCAGCTATAGCGATCTTTGCTGTGCTGGCGCTGAAGGCGGGCGATGCCCTTCGGGAAAATTCCGTGCACGCCTGAGGAAGACCAGCTGCTCTGACCAGTTTGCGGAAAAGAAGCTATTCTTTTCATGTGGTGAGGCCAGGATCGCAGCCTCTCATTAAAAATTGAAAAAGAAAGGAACCCCGTTATGATTTCATTAGCAGGAAAAACAGCCATCGTTACCGGCGGGTCCCGTGGCATCGGCTTTACCACGGTCAAGACATTTTTGGAGAGCGGCGCCCGGGTGGCCCTGTGCGCCTCCCGTCAGGAGACGGCGGACGCCGCTTTGGCGGAGCTCAGGACACGGTATCCGGAAGAGAAGTTTATGGCAATCACCCCCAAGCTCTCTGACCGGACCAGTGTAGAGGAGGCCTTTGCCGCCGTGCAGGAGACGATGGGCCCTGTGGATATTTTGGTAAACAATGCCGGTGTCACCTCCTCCACCAAGCTGGGAGAGTATACCGATGAGGAGTTGGACCATGTGATGGATATCAATGTCCGGGCTGTGATCAACTGCTCCCGGGCTGTGGTCAACGGCGGCATGAAAGAGCGGGGCGGCGTTATCCTGAATACCAGCAGCATGGTTTCCCGCTATGGACAGGCGACCGGCGTAGCTTATCCGGCCAGTAAATTTGCGGTCAATGGCATCACACTCTCCCTGGCCAAGGAACTGGCACCCTTCGGGATCCGGGTGTGCGCGGTGGCGCCCGGCGTCATCAGTACGGACATGATGCGCTCTGTGCCCGGGGAAGTCATCGAGCGCCTGGCCAAGACCATTCCGCTCCAGCGGATCGGTGAGCCGGAGGATATCGCCAACGCGTTTTTGTTCCTGGCCAGCGATTTGGCTGGATATATCACCGGCGTGGTCCTCTCTGTGGACGGTCTGTGCCAGACCTGAGCAGGCTGTTTTGCTATCACCCCGCGTCCCAAAAGGACGCGGGGTGGTTTTTGTATCTTGCCTGCAGGTGGCAGAAAAAAGTTTTTAGCAGATGAGGAGAAGACCGTGGTACACCAGGGCCTGAGATAAAAAACGTGCCCATTTCTTGAGAGAAATGGGCCGCTTCCGTTAATTGGGGAAAGCTGTGATAAAGCCTCTTTAAAAAGGCTGATAGAAAGCTTTTAAGTGTGCTTTTGGCTGAGATACTCTATTAGCTGCGCTCGAGCGCTAGAAGCCGTGGGCTCTGCTGCCGCGCCGGTAAGATAGACCAAGGCATCGTTCCAATCCTTCAAAGATGCGTCCTCCGGTGCCATTTGTTCCAGAACGCGGACCAGACGTCTGCCGGGGTATGTGGCGCAGCTCTGAGAGCATCGTACATCCGGCACAATAGGCCAGACGATCCAACAGTGACATTTGTGTATCCAACGGCATATCGCCTCTCTTTCTAAACAATCTCCGGCCGTAGGATGCAAAAATTATTTAACGTCCTATTCGGATATTTAAATTGTTTTATCGCATCCTAATCGGATATAAAATAACATTTATCCGGGAGGAAGTGATGAAATGGAGATCGACTATCAGGCCATTGGAATACGAATTCGCCGGTTTAGAAAGGAAAGAGGACTGACGCAGCAAATGCTGGCCGAACGCTCCAAGCAGGAGCCCTCTAACATCTCGCACATTGAGCGGGGGGCCACCAAGCTGGGACTACCCACCATTGTCAATATAGCGAATGCCTTGGGGGTGAGTGTAGATGATCTCCTGTGCGACAGCCTTGCCAAATCTGACGGGGTCTTTGAGAGGGAAGCTGCGGAACTGCTGTCGGACTGCACACACTGGGAACGAAAGATTATTACTGAGACCATGCGCTCACTGAAGGAGAATCTGCGGAAAACGAAACAGATACGGGACTGAAGCGCTGCCATAAAATAGATGGAAAGACCGCCCGATGCCCTACGAGGCATCGGGCGGTCTTTCCATACAGAAAAAGCGGAGGGATGCTTAAAGGGATGCGCCGGCCCGGGCAAAGTTTTCCCGGACAGCCTTTTCCTGAGCGTCCTGCATGGCTTGAAAGATGCGGGCGCCGCGCTGGGGGTCGGACGGACGGGCATCTCCGACGATCCCGTTGGGGCTCAGTGCCACCACTCCACCGTGGAACATGCGATCGGCGTCTCCGCCCAGCAAGCCGCCCATATATCCCTGCTCCGCCAGATCTTGACGCACATTCTCATTGCCCAGCATCAGCATCTCTGAGGTCTCCCAGGCATCGGAATGTCCGCCCAGAGTGCCTGGTGCCAAGCCTTCCCTGACTTCCAGCTCCGCCAGAAGCTCCAGCATATCATCCAGACTGATGCCGGACACGATAGTGATGCCCTGATCCCGATAGTGCGCTCCCTCGCTGGCGGCCAATCTGGACATGGTCTCAAAATTGCCGCCGTGGGAGGAACTCAGTACGATCCGCTTGAAGCCGTGCTGAACATAGGCAGCCACATGGTCCTTTACCAATCCTTCAAAGACCTCTGGGCGAAGCGTGACTGTACCGGGCAAAGCCATATGGTGAAGGGAAAGACCGGGCCTGATGACAGGGGCCACCAGTGCGTTGCCCAGACGTCTGGCCAGATCTTCGGCTCCGGCATAGCCCAGCACTACATCGGTGTTTTCTGGGAGGTGGGGGCCGTGTTGTTCGATGGACGCGGCATAAAGAATGACAGTATCCATGCCATTGTCGATGGCCTCCCGGATCTCGGGCCAGCGCATATGTTCCAGGAGCAGATTTTTCATATCCACAGATGCCTCCTCATATTGTGATTTGTTGCGGAGCTGCGCATTCCATTGGAATGGAACGGGGACAGCGCCTCTTGGTACAGAATATAGCATGGTCAAAAATGCTTTGCAACACACAGGAAAGGCGCGGCAGCAAGAAAGGAGAGGGGTAAAATGCAATATGTCTTCCAGTCATTGACAACTGGTGGGCACAGTGTCATAATGAGGGCATCTTTTGTTGAAGGAAGATAGAAGAATGAAACAGCGTATCGTATCTTTGGCGGCACTCCTGTGCCTGGTCCTGTGCCTGACCGCCTGCGGCCAGGGCTCCACGGGCAGCACGGACTCTCAAAGCGAGGCGGCCACCCCCATGACCAGGAGTACCAGAGTGAGGTGGAGACCCTGAGCGCCGATGTGGGCACGGCCATGTCCTCCATGAGCGGACTGTCTGCCACGGATGAGGACTCCTTCCGGGCTGGCATCCAGTCCATTCGCGACATGGTGTCCGCCTTCCGGGACTTTGCCGCCATCACCAATCCCCCTGAGTCCTATGCGGAGGCTCACGCCAAGATCGCCGAGGGCTGCAATGGCTTTGCGGACGGTCTGGAGGGCCTGTGCGACAGCGCCGAAGGGATGCTGGACGGCGAGATGACCACGGAGGATTACAACACCGCCGTTACGGATTACACCACCGCCCTCAACGATGCAGCTACCCTGCTGACGGAAGGGTTCGGCATGATTCAGGAATAAGGAATTTTTCCGAAAAAAGCCCTGGAGCCATTGGCTCCGGGGCTTTTCATCGCTTTTTGGGGCTGGGACTTAATACATGCCGCCCATGTCGGGAGCAGCGGGAGCGGGTGCGGGAGGCTCGGGCTTGTCGGCAACCAGAGACTCGGTGGTCAGCACCATGGAGCTGACGGAAGCGGCGTTCTCCAGAGCACTGCGGGTCACCTTGGCGGGATCGATAATGCCGGCGGAGACCATGTCACAGTACTCCTCCTTATAGGCGTCGAAGCCGTAGCCGTTCGTGCCAGAGGAGCGGACCTTCTCCAGGATCACAGAGCCGTCCAGGCCGGCATTGGCCGCGATCTGACGAATGGGAGCCTCCAGGGCCTTGGCCACGATGCGCACGCCGGTCTTCTCGTCGCCTTCCACGGTGTCCAGCAGAGCCTCCACAGCGGGGATAACGTTGACGAAGATGGTGCCGCCGCCGGCCACAACGCCTTCCTCAACAGCGGCGCGGGTAGCGTTCAGAGCGTCCTCGATGCGCAGCTTCTTCTCCTTCATCTCGGTCTCGGTAGCAGCGCCGACCTTGATGACGGCCACGCCGCCGGCCAGCTTGGCCAGACGCTCCTGCAGCTTCTCCTTGTCGTAATCGGAGGTGGTGACAGCGATCTGGGCGCGGATCTGGGCGATGCGATCCTGGATGGCCTGGCTGTCGCCGGCGCCGTCCACGATGGTGGTGTTCTCCTTGGTGATCTTCACCTGACGGGCATGGCCCAGCATATCCAGCGTAGCGGACTTGAGCTCCAGGCCCACTTCCTCGCTGATGACGGTGCCGCCGGTGAGGATGGCGATATCCTGCAGCATCTCCTTGCGCCGGTCACCGAAGCCGGGGGCCTTGACGCACACGGCGTTCAGAGTGCCGCGCAGTTTGTTGACGATCAGGGTGTTCAGGGCCTCGCCCTCCACATCCTCGGCGATGATCAGCAGCTTCTTGCCGGCCTGCACCAGCTGCTCCAGGATGGGCAGCAGATCGGTGATGACGGAGATCTTCTTATCGGTGATGAGGATATAGGGGTCGTCCAGGTTGGCCTCCATCTTCTCGGTGTCGGTGACCATGTAGGGGGTGATATAGCCCCGGTCGAACATCATGCCTTCCACGACCTCGCTGTAAGTCTCAGCGGTCTTGGACTCCTCAATGGTGATGACGCCGTCGGCGCTGACCTTCTCCATGGCCTCGGCGATCAGGGTGCCGATCTTCTCGTCACCGCTGGACACGGCGCCCACGCGGGCGATGTCCTTGGAGCCGTCCACAGTCTTGGCCTGCTTCTTGACCTCGGCCACAGCAGCCTCCACGGCCTTGGCCATGCCCTTGCGCACCACGATGGGGTTGGCACCGGCAGCCAGGTTCTTCAGGCCCTCGTGGATCATGGCCTGGGCCAGCAGAGTAGCGGTGGTGGTGCCGTCGCCGGCCACGTCGTTGGTCTTGGTGGAGACTTCCTTCACCAGCTGAGCGCCCATGTTCTCGAAGGGATCATCCAGCTCGATCTCCTTGGCGATGGTCACGCCGTCGTTGGTGATGAGGGGAGCGCCGTACTTCTTGTCCAGAACCACGTTGCGGCCCTTGGGGCCCAGAGTGATCTTGACGGTATCGGCCAGGGAATTGACGCCGGCTTCCAGAGCCTTACGGGCTTCGTCGCCGCGCTTAATCAGCTTAGACATAACAAACAACCTCCAAATCTTTTTGTTAAAAGGGGAGCAGGCTCCCCCTTTAGATCCCCCACCAGGCCGCTGCAGCGCACTCGCTGCGCTCGCACGTTTGCGGCCTGCGAGGTGTTTTTGGCGACGTACACGCCGACGCCAAAAACAATGTCAATCATTTGCCTGAGGCGAATGAATCAGTGCCGCGGGATTTACTCCACGATGGCCAGGATGTCGTTCTGACGGACGACCACGTACTCCACGTCCTCCAGAGTGACCTTGGTGCCGGCGTACTTATCGGTGATGACCTTGTCGCCGGGCTTGACGGTCATGGTAACGGTCTTGCCGTCCACAACGCCGCCGGGGCCCACGGAGATGACTTCGGCCACAGAGGGCTTCTCCTTGGCGGAGCCGGTGAGGATGATGCCGCCCTTGGTGGTCTCCTCCACCTCCACCATTTTCAAGATCACACGATCAGCAAGCGGGGTGAGTTTCATGAAAAGTGCCTCCTTATAGAAATTCAATTTGAAAAAACAAATTCAGCGTTAGCACTCAACTCCTTCGAGTGCTAACGCTGTTATCATAGCGCAAAGTATTCCGTTTGTAAAGGGGGTATCTATGAAGAATTTGTGAATTTGCCAAAGAAATGGCAGGGGCGGAAACGGGAGGCAAATGCGCCTCCCGCTCAGATCTCCTGCCGGCCGGCCAGGGCCCGCATCAGTGTGGCATCGTCGGCAAATTCCAGGTGCCCGCCCACGGGGATGCCGTAGGCCAGACGGGTGACTCGGACGTCAAAGGGCTTGAGGAGCCGGGCAATGTACATGGCGGTGGTCTCCCCCTCGGTGTCTGGGTTGGTGGCCATGATGACCTCCTGCACGTCGCCCTTGGCCACCCGGTCCACCAGGGACTTGATCTCCAGATCGTCGGGTCCCACATGGTTCATGGGAGAGAGGACGCCGTGGAGCACATGGTAGCGGCCGTTGTACTCCCGGGAGCGCTCGATAGCGGCCACGTCCCGGGGGTCTGCCACCACGCACAGCAGCGACTCATCCCGCTTGGGGGAGGAACAGATGGGGCACAGGCCACCGGCGGTAAAGTTTCGGCACACGGGGCACAGTGTCACGTTTTTCTTGGCGTCCACAATGGCGTCGGCAAAGGCCTGGGCCTCCTGCTCCGGCAGGCTGAGCACATGAAAGGCCAGACGCTGGGCCGACTTGCCGCCGATGCCCGGCAGCTTGGCAAACTGTTCCACCAGATGTTCCAGCGGGGCGGGGAAATACTCCATGTTGATTCACGCTCCAAAATCGGGGATAGGGAAAGGGCTCAGCCCCGCAGCTGGGCAATGCGGGCGGGGATGTCGTCGGCCTTGTATACGGCGCTGCCGGCCACCAGCACATTGGCGCCGGCCTCGATACAGGTCTTGCAGGTCACGGCGTCCACGCCGCCGTCCACCTCCAGCTCGCACTCCGGGCGGCGCTGGTCGATCCAGCGGCGGATGGCGGAGACTTTGGGCATCATGTCCGCCATGAACTTCTGGCCGCCGAAGCCCGGCTCCACGGTCATCACCAGAATCAGGTCCACCTCGTCCAGGAAGGGGAGGACCGCCTCAGCGGGGGTCTTGGGCTTGATGACCACGCCGGGACGCTTGCCCTTGGCCCGGACGGCCCGGATGGCGGCGTGGATATTCTCCTCCGTGTCCGCCTCCACATGGACGGTGACCAGGTCGGCGCCGGCGTCGCAGAACTGCTCCACATACCGCACAGGCCGGTCGATCATCAGGTGCACGTCCAGGGGCAGCCTCGTCACCGGGCGGATGCACTGGACCACGGGAATGCCGATGGAGATGTTGGGGACGAACAGGCCGTCCATCACGTCCACATGGACATAATCGGCGGATTCGATCCGATGGATGTCCCGCTCCAGATTGGCGAAATCCGCGGAGAGGATGGAGGGAGAAATTTTGATCATGGCAGGCTTCCTCTTTTCTTATGTGATGCCGCCGGGCACGGGGGTGACGGCGGCGGGGAACGGCGCATAGGATACACCAGGCGGCAACGCCGCCACGCGGCAGCTGGCGCGTCTCCCGGCCCCGGCGGAGCCGCTTTTCAGATAGGGGGCCGGAGGAGGCCGATGCCTCCCCGGCCCTCAGTTGACACCTTTTTAGTGTAGCAAAGGCGCGCCGCAAATGCAAGAGTCAATGCCTGGTGGACAAGCAGGGCAGCTGGGGGAAGAAAGGACCCCTGCCCTCTCTCCGGGAAGGGGCCCTGGAGAGAGGGCAGGGGATGGTGCCTGGGAAAGGGGTCAGTCCCCGTCGCCGATCTTGCGGGGGAAATTTCCGTCGATGTGGACGCCCTCCTGGAAAATAATGAAAGCATGGGCGTTGATGTGATGCACCGCGTGGCGCAGCTCCTCGATCTCATACTTGGACAAACATACACACAGCACCTTCACATCGGTGCCCGTGTAGGCGCCCACGCCGTCCCAATAGGTGACGCCCCGGTGAAGAGTGTCCATAATATAGTGGGACATCTCGTCGGCCTGCTCCCGGGTGAAGATCAGAGCCTGGACATTGATGTTCTGCTGGTGCATCCGGTCCAGGATCAGCACGGTGAAGAAGTTGTAGATGACGGAGTAGATGGCCCCCGCAGGCTCAAAGAGGAACAAACACAGGGAGTAGAGCACCACATTGAAGCCCAAATTGAACCGGCCCACGGTGAAGTTGCTGCCCTTTTTGGACAGATACAGACCCACCACGTCCAGTCCGCCGCCGGAGCAGCCGCAGGTGAGGATCAAGCCGCTGCCGATGCCGGTGAAGATGCCGCCCAGAAGGCAGGAGGTCAGCATATCCTCCACCACCGGCTCCGAGGGGATGGGGATGACACTGTAAAAGAAGGAGTAAGCCACGGTGCAGATGACGGTCTTGAGCAGAAGATCCCGGCCCAAAGCCTTGTAGGCCAGCAGAAACAGCGGGATGTTAAAAATGGCATAGAGGACACCGGCCAGGTCGTAGCTGCCGCCGCCAATGCCGAAATGGGTGTAGAGCAGGGTGCGGATCACTTGGCAAAAGCCCAGCAGACCGCCGGTATACAGCCCCTGGGGCACGATAAAGACGTTCAGGGACAGGGCGCTGATGAAGCAGCCCACCACGCCCATCAGAATCCGCAGCCACCGGTTGTGCAGCGTATTGTACAGCATAGGGCAAGCCCCCCCTCTTTTGTATGATGATATTCCAGGTGCGATCCCTTCCATATATGATGGATTATAAGAGGGGAGACGGGAGAAAGTCAAGGAAATTCCCCCAAAAGGAAAAAAGCCCCTCCGGCCGGCGGCCGGAGGGGCGGTGGAAGAGCTTAAAATCCATAGCGCAGGCAGCGATAGAGGCGGTTTTTTGCCCGGACCAGGGTCCGGGAGACGGTGGAGCGGTTGAGCCCCAGCTCCCGGGCGATTTGGGCCATGTTCTTGCCCTGGTCGAAGTACATGGCCAGCACCTGGCGCTGGCGTGGAGTCAGCTCCTGGACCCGGGCTTGGCGCAGATTGCGCTTGAGCCGGTCCATCTGCTCGGAGTTGTCCTCGGCGTTTTCCCGGAGCCATACCGTCAGGTCCCCGGCAAACTCGCTGGCGCGGGTATCAAAGGGTGTATTTGCCACTGCGCTGATACCTCCTGTCGTAGTAGTGAGCGGTGAGCTTTTGCAGCTCCCGGGCCTCCCGCAGCAGAGGCGCCAGATCCCGCTCCCGCTGCTCCAGCCGCCGCCGCTCTTCCGGGTCCGCACTCTCCTTCCGGGCCTCCCGCAGCAGCACGATGCGCTCCTTCAGGGCCGCCGCGCTGCTTTGATAGGTCCATGAGATCTCCAGTAGTGTCATCCTTCTTCTCTCTCCTCTCCCAAGACATGCCGAAAGGGCGCCAGCTCCAGCCGGGCATAGCGCCCCAGGCACGCGCCGCAGATCACGGCGCCGTTGATGTACCAGTATTCCTCGCCTGGAGCCAGGGCCTGGGCGCACAGCGTGCACAGGAAATCGGTCCTCCGGCGAAGGGGATATGACAAGCGGCCTCACCTCTTTGCAGAAAAAATCAAAAAAGTGTAAATTTCATATTGACAAAACAAAGAATGTTTGATAGAATTCTCTCTGCTGTTGGAACTGCTGGTGTAGCTCAGTTGGTAGAGCAGCTGATTTGTAATCAGCAGGTCGGGGGTTCGAGTCCGTCCACCAGCTCCACAATTTCATATGGGGGAATTCCCGAGTGGCCAAAGGGGACAGACTGTAAATCTGCTGGCTTTGCCTTCGATGGTTCGAATCCATCTTCCCCCACCAAAAATGTCCTGCCAATAGGCGGGGCATTTTTTTATTTGTCTCTCCCGCCGTTCCCGGGGCCGGGCCGGAGAGGGAAACAAGTAAATTGGATTCATGAAAAGAATTCATCAAAGTCCTTGTTTGGAGTTATAGCACATATGTTCGATTATGTCAAGAGAATTTAACAAGATTCTTGTTATTGACGTTGACAGGACCATGCCTTTCAGGTATGCTAAAGGAGAAAAACGAGAAAAACAGCAGGCGGGAAGGAGCGCAGCCATGAGCATTGGGCAGAGGATCCGGGAGCGTCGGGAGGAGCTGGGGCTGTCCCAGGCGGAACTGGCCCGGCGGCTGGGGGTGTCCCAGTCTACGGTGGGCAACTATGAGGCGGGCATCAGCTCTCCCAACGGGGAGAATCTGCTGCGGCTGTTCGACTGTCTGGAGACAGAGCCCAACATCCTTTTTCAGGACAGCTACCGGGGGGGGAAAAGGGTCTTGAGCGGGCCGGAGCGGGCGCTGTTGGAGCGCTACCGGCGGCTGTCTCCGGCGGGGCGGCGGACGCTGCAGTCTGTGGCGGAGGCCCTGCGCAGCTATCAGGAGGAGATGGAGGCGGAGCAGCCGGCTCCGGAGCCCAAGGTCATTCCGTTCTACCGCAGCCCGGCCGCCGCCGGCTATGCCGCGCCGGTGTTCGGGGAGGACTACGAGCTCCATGTGCTGACGGAGGACCGGCCCCAGGGGGCGGAGTTCGCCGTGCGCATCCAGGGGGATTCCATGAGCCCCTGGATCCCCGACGGGTCGGTGGTGTATGTGAACCGTGACCCCCTGGCCGACGGGGACGTGGGCATCTTCTGCGTGGACGGGGCCATGGTGTGCAAGCAGTACCACAAGCGGGGCGGCACGGTGTATCTCTTTTCCCTCAATCGCAGCCGGGCCGACGCGGACGTGGTGCTGCCGGAGAGCAGCGGCCGGAGCCTGGTGTGCCTGGGGCGGGTGATGCTCCGGGGCTTCCCCCTGCCGGAGGAATAAAGGAAAAAAGAGGCGGTCCCGGATATCCGGGACCGCCTCTTTGTGCGTCTCTGCTACTGCCCCGCAGGACGGGCCTCACAGGGCTTTGCACCCCGCAGAATTTCCCACCCCGCAGGACACGCCTCGCAGAGTTTGCCGTCCGCAGGGCCTCGCACCCCGCAGGATATTGCTTCGCAGAGTTCGCCGCCCGTGGGGTTTCGCACCCCGCAGGACACGCCTCGCAGAGTTCGCCGCCCGCAGGCGGCGAAACAATTCCGATCCGTTTTCTCCGAGGACATGCGCCTCGGAGAAAACACAGCTCAGGCCGCAAACGTGCGAGCGCAGCGAGTGCGCTGCGGCGGCCTGCTTGCTCCCTCAAAAAAATGCCGGCATTTTTTTGAAGTCTTACACGATGAACCCCCCGTCCGGCGTAATGACCTGCCCGGTGAGGAAGGAGGCCTCCTCGGAGGCCAGAAAGGCCACGGCGGCGGCGATGTCCTCCGGTGTGCCCAGACGGCCCAGCGGCGTCTGCTCCGCCAGGTCCCGGCGGGTCTCCTCCGGCAGCACCGAGAGCATATCCGTGTCGATGACGCCGGGGGCCACGCAGTTGACCCGGATGTGGGACGGGCCCAGCTCCATGGCCAGGGACCGGGTCAGGCCGATGACCGCCGCCTTGGTGGCGGAGTAGGCCACCTCGCAGGAGGCGCCCCGCTGGCCCCAGATGGAGGAGGTGTTGATGATGCACCCGCTCTTTTCGTGGAGCATATGGGGCAGCACCGCCTGGATGGTGTGGAAGGCACCGTCCAGATTCACGGCGAAGTACCGCCGCCACTGCTCCTCGGTGATGTCCTGAAAGAGCATCTGCCCGGCGATGCCCGCATTATTGACCAGCAGGCTCACCGGCCCCAGGTCCTGCTCCACGGCCCGGACCATCTGCTCCACCGCCGCCCGGTCGGCCACGTCCGCCTGATAGACCGCCGCCTGGCAGCCCTCGCCTATCAGGGTGTCCCGCAAGTCCTCCGCCGCCTGACGGTGGGTGACATAGTTGATGCCCACGGCCCAGCCGCTGCGGGCCAGACGGGCGGCCACCGCCCGGCCGATTCCCCGGGAGGAACCGGTCACCAGCGCCACTTTTTTCATCGCTCCATCGCTCCTTTCGTTTCTCCGGCAAGTATAGCAGGAAACGCCTCCCAAGGCAAGGCGGCAGGGGCTTTGCCCTTGTGTTTTCCGGGCTTGTATGCTATGATACTTTAGTTAAGGTATCGAATTCACCCAATTTGGAGGAACGAGGATTTGGAACGTAAAGACGTACTGGTCTCGGAGGAGGACCTTTCCCGCCAGCGGGAGTTTACCGGAAAGATACGGGACCTTTTGCAGGAGGAGGGCCGCCGGCCCCTGGCCTGCGTGGACACCTTCGGCTGCCAGCAGAACGTGGCCGACGGGGAGCGCATCCTGGGGATGCTGCAGGAGATGGGCTTTGATTTCACCCAGGAGCCGAAAGAGGCGGATGTGGTGATCCTCAACACCTGCGCCGTCCGGGAGCACGCGGAAAAGCGGGTCTTCGGCAACCTGGGCGCCCTGACCCATTCCAAGAAGGCCAACCCCCGGCAGATCATCTGCGTCTGCGGGTGCATGGCCCAGGAGCCCCGTGTGGCCAAGAAGATTCGGGAGAGCTACCGCCATGTGGATCTGGTGTTCGGGCCCCACGTGCTGTGGCGCTTCCCGGAGCTCCTGTATCAGGTCTACACCCGCCGCGGCCGGGTCTTTTCCGTGGAGGATGAGCACGGCCGCCTGGCCGAGGGCCTGCCGGTGGTGCGGGAGAAGGGCGTCAAAGCCTGGGTCTCCATCATGTACGGCTGCAACAACTTCTGCTCCTACTGCATCGTGCCCTATGTCCGGGGCCGGGAGCGGAGCCGGGACCCGGAGAAGATCCTGGAGGAGGTCCGGGAGCTGGTGGCGGAGGGGTACAAGGACATCACCCTCCTGGGCCAGAACGTCAACTCCTACGGCCGGGACCTGAATATGGGCGTGGACTTTGCCGATCTGCTGGAGCGCATCGACCGGGAGATCCCCGGGGAGTATCTCATTCGCTTCATCTCCAGCCACCCCAAGGACGCCACGCAAAAGCTCTTTGATACCATGGCCCGCTGCCCCCATGTGGCCAAGCAGCTGCACCTGCCCTTCCAGTCCGGCAACGACCGGGTGCTCCAGGCCATGAACCGCCGCTACACCCGGGCAAAGTACCTGGAGGAGATCGCCTACGCCAAGAAAGTCATGCCGGACCTGGTGCTGACCTCCGACGTTATCATCGGCTTCCCCGGCGAGACGGAGGCGGAGGCCATGGACACCGTTTCCCTGGTGAAGGAGGTGGGCTTTGACGCCCTCTTCACCTTCATCTACTCCCCCCGGCCCGGCACGCCGGCGGCGGAGATGCCGGACCCCTACACCCGGGCGGAGAAGCAGGTGTGGTTCGACCGCCTGCTGGAGGCCCAGAACGAGATTTCCGCCCGGCTCCACGCCGGATACGTGGGCCGGACGGTCCGGGTGCTGGTGGACGGGGAGAGCGGCGACGAGCGCTGGCCCCTCAGCTCCCGCACCAACGGCGGGCGGCTGGTCCACCTGGCCGGGGACCGGAAGTATATCGGCCAGTTTATCGACGTGAAGATCACCGACAGCAACACCTGGGCCCTCTTCGGTGAGGTGGAGGAGCCCGCCTCAGCCCCAGAGACGGCGGGCCAGTAAGATGGCCTCCCGGGCCAGGTGCCGCTGGGCAATGTCGGCCATGGCGTTGGAGGCCTCCTCCCAGATAAGAAGCAGCCGCTGCTGCTGAGGCGGGAGGTCGGGGGAGAGGGCCGCGAAGGCCTCCTGGGCCCGGCGCTGCTGGTCAAGATAGTCCCGCCGGGCCAGGAGCTGAAGACCCAGGTCCTCCTCCAGACGGTCCAGCAGGATCTCAATGGGATCACAGTGGTCCATACTTCCCTCCATATTTTTGAAATAGACACGATCGTGTCACTATGGCAGTATCATAACAGACACAATCGTGTCTGTCAACAGGAAAGGTGAGAAAATGACCTTTGCGGAGAACCTTCTTCGTCTGCGGACCGAGAGAAAGCTCAAGCAAGCGGAACTGGCCCAGCAGGCGGGAATCGGCCTGCGGGCCTATCAGACCTACGAACGGGGCCAGAGGGAACCCACACTGTCCACTCTGGTGGCCCTGGCGGACTATTACGACCTGACATTGGACGAGCTGGTGGGGCGGCAGCGCTGAGGCGCCCACCTGCCGGAGAGATGAGAAAGGAGCCTGTTCCATGAAAGTCATCACGCTGCTGGAAAATACCGCCCGGAAGGAGACCTTGTGCCGGGCCCACGGTCTGAGCCTCTATCTGGAGACCCCGGAACACAAGATCCTCTGCGACATGGGCCCCAACGCGGGCTTCCTGGAAAACGCCCAGGCTCTGGGCGTGGACATCGCCGCCGTGGACATCGCCTTCTTATCCCACGGCCACTATGACCACGCCGGCGGCATGGAGCTCTTCTGCAAGCGCAACGACCATGCCAAGATCTACCTCCACGCCGACGCCTTCGGCCCCTTCTACGCCGTGGACGGGCAGAAGAAGGTCCGCTACATCGGCATCGACCCGGCCTTCCGCAAGTATTCCGACCGCTTCGTCTTTTGCCGGGGGCATCAGGTGATCGACGATGAGCTCCAGGTGTTCTCCGATATCGCTACCCACGACTACCCCACCAGCGCCAACGGCTCCCTGCGGGAGAAGGTGGGGGAGGAGCTGCGGCCCCAGGATTTTAGGGACGAGCAGGACCTGCTCATCACCGCCGAGGGCAAGGCGGTGCTGGTGGCGGGCTGCGCCCACCGGGGCATCGTCAACATCCTGCGCCGGGCGGAGGAGCTGCTGGGCCGGGCGCCGGACGCGGTGTTCTCCGGCTTCCATCTGACCAATCCGGGCCTGGGCGCGGACGAGCCGGAGGCGCTCATCCGGGCCGTGGGGGAGGAGCTGCGCCGGCGGCCCACCCACTACTACACCGGCCACTGCACCGGCCAGGGCCCCTATGCCATCCTCAAGGAGATGCTGGGGGACCAGATCACCTATATGGCCGGCGGCACGGAGTTCACCCTGTAAGCCGCTCCAAGGAAATAAAACGGACCCCGGCCCGGGGAAAAGCGGGCAAAGCAAGAGGATGAGGTGGAAAAAATGGCGGAAATGACCCCCATGATGAAGCAGTACATGAAGATCAAGGCGGAGAACAAGGACTCGATCCTCTTTTTCCGGCTGGGGGACTTCTATGAGATGTTTGACGAGGACGCCCGCACGGCCTCCCGGGAGCTGGACCTGACGCTGACCAGCCGGGACAAGGACCCGGCCAAGTCCGCCGAGGAGAAGATCCCCATGTGCGGCATCCCCTATCACGCCAGCGACGCCTACATCGCCCGCCTCATCGCCAAGGGCTACAAGGTGGCCATCTGTGAGCAGATGGAGGACCCCGCCACCGCCAAGGGGTTGGTGAAGCGGGACATCATCCGGGTGGTCACCCCCGGCACGGTCATCGACGCGGTCTGCCTGGAGGACGGCCGGAGCAACTTCCTGTGCGGCATCTTCCTGGACGAGACCCGGGCCGGCGTGGCCTTCTGTGATATGTCCACCGGCAAGACCCACCTGACCGCCTTTTCCGGCGACGAGCGGGTGGAGCACCTGCTCAACGAGCTGGGCCGCTTTTCCCCGGTGGAGGCCGTCCTCAGCGACGGGGCCTGGGACTGTCAGGACCTGCGAAAGGCCCTGGAGGACCGGTTTTCCTGCCGGGTGGAGCACGGCGGGGGGCGCTTCCATCTGGAGGAGGCCGAAAAAAACATCAAAAAGCAGTTCGGCGAGGAGGCCTGGGGTCAGCTGCCCGCAGGGAATCCGGCGGCGGCTCTGGCCCTGGGAGGGCTTCTGCACTACCTCTACGAGACTCAAAAGACGGACCTGAGCCACATCAACGATCTGGAGTACTACGAACAGGGCCGGTTCATGGAGCTGGACCTGACCGCCCGGCGGAATCTGGAGCTGACGGCCACCCTCCGGGGCAAGGAGAAGAAGGGGAGCCTGCTGTGGGTGCTGGACAAGACCCGCACCGCCATGGGCGGACGGCTGCTGCGGTCCTGGCTGGAGCGGCCGCTGCTCTCCCCCACGGAGATCCGCCGCCGCAGCGGCGCCGTGGCCGCGCTGGTGGACGACACCATCCACCGGGAGGAGCTGATCCGGGCCCTCACCGGCATCGGCGATCTGGAGCGGCTCATCGGCCGCATCGTCTACGGCACCGCCGGTGGGCGGGATCTTTGCTCCCTCCGCAGCGCCATCGAAAAGCTGCCCGCCGTGAAGGAGCAGCTTGCAGCCCTGCCGGACCGGCGGCTCCAGGACCTGGCCGGGGAGCTGGACACCCTGGAGGACCTGGGGGACAGGGTGGCCCAGGCCATCTGCGACGACCCGCCCTTCTCCGTCCGGGAGGGCGGCTTCATCCGGGAGGGCTACAACGCCGAGGTGGACCGATTGCGGGGCATCCTCTCCGGCGGCAAGGGCATCATCGCCGAGATGGAGGCCAAGGAGAAGGAGCGCACCGGCATCCGCACGCTGAAGGTGGGCTATAACAAGGTCTTCGGCTACTACATCGAGGTGTCCAAGTCCTTCCTGGACCAGGTGCCCGATACCTACATCCGCAAGCAGACCCTGGTCAACTGCGAGCGCTTCATCACCCAGGAGCTCAAGGATCTGGAGCACACCGTCCTCACCGCCTCGGACCGGGTGGTGGCCCTGGAGTATGAGCTCTTCACCGCCCTGCGGCAGGCCATCGCCGATGAGGCCCACCGGGTCCAATCCTCCGCCGCCGCTGTGGCCGAGGCCGACGCCCTGGCCTCCTTTGCCGCCGTGGCGGTCCACAACAACTACTGCCGGCCGGAGGTGGACCTGTCCGGCACCATCGAGATCCGCGACGGCCGCCATCCGGTGGTGGAGCGGATGCTTTCCGGGTCCCTCTTCGTGCCCAACGATACCTTTATGGGGGAGAAGGAGAACCGGGTGTCCATCATCACCGGCCCCAACATGGCCGGCAAATCCACCTATATGCGCCAGGTGGCCCTCATCGTGCTCATGGCCCAGATGGGCTCCTTCGTTCCGGCCTCCTTTGCCCGCATCGGCGTGGTGGACCGGATCTTCACCCGCATCGGCGCCAGCGACGACCTCAGCGCTGGTCAGTCCACCTTCATGGTGGAGATGACCGAGGTGGCGGAGATCCTCCGCCGGGCCACCGGCAAGAGTCTGCTGATCCTGGACGAGATCGGCCGGGGCACCTCCACCTTCGATGGCATGTCCATCGCCCGGGCGGTGCTGGAATACTGCGCCGACCCCAAGACCCTGGGGGCCAAGACCCTCTTCGCCACCCACTACCACGAGCTCACCGAGCTGGAGAACACCCTGCCCGGCACCGTGAACTACAACATCGCCGTCAAGACCCGGGGGGACGACATCATCTTCCTGCGCAAGATCGTCCCCGGCGGCGCCGACCGCAGCTACGGCATCGAGGTGGCCAAGCTGGCGGGACTGCCGTCCAAGGTGCTCAGCCGGGCCCGGACGGTGCTTCAGGAGCTGGAGAGCGGCCAGACCGCCGCCACGGCCCCGGCCGCTCCGGCGGCACAGGCGGGGGGACAGATGTCCATGGAGTCCCTGGCGGAGGCGGAGGTGCTGGACAAGCTCCGCCGCACCCAGCCCGACACCCTGACCCCCATCGAGGCCATGACGCTGCTCTATGAGCTGAGGCAGAAGCTCCAGCCCTGAAAGACGCCCGCTTCCCCGGGCAGAAGGGGAAAAATCTATCTGGTGGGAGGAACCATACCCTATGGCAAAACGAAAGGCCTCCGGCGCTTATCTCACCGAGGGGGAGAAGATCGCGGGCACCGTGTTCTTCGTCATCTATCTCCTGGTGCTGCCCTTTGTGACCCGTCCGGCCCTGGACCTGCTGGGGCGGCTGCTGGGCGTCACCATCGGTGAGTCCCTGGGCAACACCATCTACTACTATGTGCTCTTCGCCGTGACCCTCATCATCTTTCACCGCTTCATCGGCCGCACCACCACGCTCTTTCTGGAAAACGCGGTGGGAAGCCTCAAGGTGCTGGCGGTGGGCTTTATCGCCTTTTACGGCCTCAATGAGCTGACCTACCGCCTGACGAGGCTGGTGGTGGGCAACCACACCAACCTCAACGACATGACTATCTCCGCCCAGATCGACGCGGCGCCACGAACTACCCTTTTGATCGTGGTGATCCTGGCGCCCTTCGTGGAGGAGGTGCTGTTCCGGGGGCTGGTATTCGGCGGGCTCCGGAGCAAAAGCCGCCTGGCGGCCTATGCCCTCTCCTGTGCTCTCTTCGCCCTGCTCCATGTGTGGCAGTACGCTCTGGTGAGCCAGGACATCACCTATCTGGTGCTGATGATCCAGTATCTGGTGCCCGGGCTGGTGCTGGCCTGGTGCTTTGACCGCTCCGGGACGCTGTGGACCTCCATGCTGCTCCACGCGGGCGTCAACGCACTGTCCTACTGGGCCATTTTGACCTGAAAGAGAAAAAGAGGAGAGAGAACGTCATGAGCTATCTGGACGCGCTGAGCCATATGTGGATGATCCTCTTCGCCATTGCCCTGGGCTTTGTGGCCGACCGGCTGGGCTATATGGGCGGGGAGTTCAACACCAAGCTGACCAAGCTGCTTTTGAATCTGGGACTGCCCTGCATGATCGTCTCGGCGGTGCTCACCAGCGAGAACCTGCCGGGTCTCCAGGATATTCTGAACATATTGCTGGTGGCGGTGGTGTTCTATGTGCTGGCCTTTGCGGCGGCTTTTTTGCTGCCTCTGGTTTTGCGGCCGCCTAAAAAGGAGATCGGCTCCTACCGCTTTGTGCTCTCCTTCACCAACATCGGCTTTGTAGGCTATCCCGTGGTGGGGTCCCTCTTTGGCTCCGACTGTGTCTTTTACGCCGCGGTGCTGGCCCTGCCCTTCAATCTGCTGCTCTACACCCTGGGGCCGGTGATGCTCTCCGGCGGCAAGGGCGGCAAGCTCAGCTGGAAGGGCGTGTTCTCCCCCTGTATGCTTGCCTCCCTGGCCGCGCTGATCGTCGCCCTGACCCACCTGCGCTTTCCTGCGCCGGTGGTGGAGTCCCTGGACTTTATCGGGGACATGAGCATCCCCCTGGCGCTGATGCTGCTTGGCTCCATTCTGGCGGCCCTGCCCCTGGGGCAGATGCTGGGCTCACCTAAGATGTGGCTGCTGACGGCCCTGCGCCTTTTGGCCATGCCGGCCCTTTTGTACGCGGTGCTCTCTGCTTTGCAGGTGGACGAGCTGGTGCGGAACATCGCCGTGGTCCAGATGGGACTGCCGGTGGCCGCCAACGGCGTGCTGCTGGCCATGCAGTACGGTGGAGACACCGACTCTATGGCCCAAGGCACCTTTTTGACCACCGTGGTGTCCCTGGTCACCATTCCCCTGGTGGCCTCGCTGATCCTCTGAAAAGGGAGCATTTGGAAAGGAAACGACTATGCCACACATTCAACAACTGGATTCCCACGTGGCTGACCTGATCGCCGCCGGAGAGGTGGTGGAGCGGACCCTGTCAAAGCGCGCTTTGCCGGGGACCCCTTACATTTGATTTCAATCGTCCGAAGTGAATTCGGCCGCTTGCAAGATGGCGCCCGGGGGCGCCATGCTTGGACGCCGCACCTGCGGCGGGCCGGCCGCTCCACGAAAGGAGAAGCATATGCCCCATATTCAACAACTGGATTCCCACGTGGCCGACCTGATCGCCGCCGGAGAGGTGGTGGAGTGGCCGGCCAGCGTGGTCAAGGAGCTGGTGGAAAACGCCATTGACGCCCACAGCTCCGCCGTGGTGGTGGAGCTCCAGCGGGGCGGCATGGGCCTCATCCGGGTCACCGACAACGGCTGCGGCATCGCCCCCGAGGAACTGCCCACCGCCTTTTTGCGCCACGCCACCTCCAAGCTCCGCCAAAGTGAGGACCTGGGGCGCATCGGCACCCTGGGCTTCCGGGGCGAGGCTCTGGCGGCCATTGCCGCCGTGTCCCGGCTGGACATCCTCTCCCGCCCCACTGGGGCGGACACCGGCGCCTCGCTGCACCTGGAGGGCGGGGTGCCGGAGGAGGTCTGCGCCGTGGGTGCCCCGGAGGGCACCACCATCCTGGTCCGTGACCTCTTTTACAACACCCCCGCCCGGCTCAAGTTCATGCGCAAGGACTCTGCCGAGACCGCGGCGGCTCTGGGCCTGGTGCAGCACCTGGCGCTGTCCCACCCGGAGATCTCCTTCCAGTTCATCAAGGACGGCACCGAGGCCCTCCACACCCCCGGCGACGGGAAGATGGACTCCGCCGTCTACGCCGCTCTGGGCCGGGACTTTGCCCTGGGCCTGCAGCCGGTGGAGGGCGGCAGCGGGGACATCTCCGTCCGGGGCTATGTGACCAAGCCTCTGTGCGGCCGGGGCTCCCGGGGGATGCAGTCCTTCTTCGTCAACGGCCGCTTCATCAAGTCCCAGCTGCTCACCGCCGCCCTGGAGGAGGGCTACCGCAACCAGATCATGAAGGGCCGGTTTCCCGGCTGCGTGCTGTATATCGATCTGCCGGTGACGGCGGTGGACGTGAACGTCCACCCGGCCAAGACCCAGGTGAAGTTCGCCCGGGAGCACGACGTGTTCGACGCGGTGTTCCACACGGTGCTGGACACCCTGGACAGCGCCGGCAGGCCCGCGCCTCAGGCCAAGGCCGTGGAGCAGGTGCGCAATCCCCGGGGGGATTTCTATGTGACCATGGACGCCAAGACCTTCCGGGAGAGCGGGGGCAAGGTCCCCGCATCTGCCTCCCGTCCGGCTCCGGCCCGTCAGGCGGCGCCCCAAAAGGGCTGGGACACGGAGATGGGGGGCCGGGTGAAGGCCTCGGACATCCTGCCCCAGACGGCGATGCGCTATGAGACCCGGCCTCAGCGGCCTGCGCCCCAGGTATCTTCGGCACCATCTTCCACGGCCTACGCCGCCTCCGCCCACGGGGCGGAGCGGTCCCAAGTGACCGTACGGCAGGAGCCCCCTGCCGCAGCGGCCAAAAAGGAGCCCTTTGCTCCGGCGGCGCCTCAGCGGGAAGCCCACCGGCCCTCCGCTCCGGCAGTGCCGGAGACCATGCCGGCGGAGCAAAAGGAGAGTGCCCAGCCTGTCGCTTCCAAGAGCACCCCGGAAACCGTCCATTCCGCTGAACCGGTCCTTTCCAGCCCTCCGGAGCCCATTCGGGAAGCGACCGCGGAGACGGTCCAGGAGGAGCTGGCCCTGCCTGTGGACGGCGCGGGGGCAGACCAGAACCAGGCCCTCTGGCGCATCGCCGGGGAGGTGCTGCGGACCTACATCATCTGCGAGGACGAGGAGAAAAACGTGTGGCTCATCGACAAGCACGCGGCCCATGAGCGGGTGCTCTTTGACCGGCTCAAGGCCCGGCAGGAGCCGCCCATGCGCCAGACGCTGCTGGTGCCCCTGGCGGCGGAGCTGTCCCGGGAGGACGGGGCGCTGCTGCTGGAGAACCTGCCGCTGCTGGAGGAGTTCGGCTTTACCTGCGAGGACTTCGGCGACGACACGGTGCTGGTGCGGGAGGTGCCCGCGGACATCGACGCTGCCGACACTACCGCCACCCTGGAGGCCTTTGCCGAGGATCTGCGGGCCGGACGCACCGGCGGTGAGCGGCGGGACGCACTGCTGCATACCATGGCCTGCAAGGCCGCCATCAAGGCGGGGATGATCTCCTCGGAGGCGGAGCTGCGGGTGCTGGTGGACCGGGTCCAGCGGGGAGAGATCCGCTACTGTCCCCACGGCCGCCCGGTGGCGGTAAAGATGAGCCAATACGAACTGGAGAAACTGTTCAAGCGGGCCTGAGGCCCGGAAAGGAGACCACCGATGGACGAAAAGCGCTTTGTCAGGACCTACAAGCAGGGCATCGCCGATATCACGGAGATCTGGGTAGACCGAAAGACCGGTGTCAACTATGTGTTCCATGCCAGCGGCTATGCCGGGGGCCTCACGCCCCTGCTGGACCGGGAGGGAAAGCCGGTGGTGACCACAGTGACGGAGGCGTGAGCATCATGAAGCTTTTGATCGTGGACTGCTGCATCAGCCAGCGGGGGAAGGACTCCCGCACCCGGCAGCTGCTGAGAGCCTTCCAGGAGGCCTTCTGCCGGACCCATCCGGAGGCGGAGGTGGAGACGGTCTCTCCCCAGACGCTGCTGGCTCTGCGCCCCTTTGACCCGGCGGCCCTGGACGAGCGGGACGCCCTGGCCTCGGTGCAGGCCTGGGACGCGCCGGTCTTTGCCCTGGCCCGCCAGTTCCGCGCCGCCGACGCGGTGGCAGTGGCCGCTCCCTTCTGGGATCTGAGCTTCCCTGCGGCGCTGCGGACCTATATCGAGTATATCAGCGCCAACGGCCTGACCTATCACTACGAGGCTGACGGCTGCCACGGAGACTGCCGGGCGCAGCGTCTGGTGTATCTCACCTCCGGAGGCGACGTGGAGCGGGAGGACTCCCTGGGGGTCCTCTACTGGCGGCAGCTGTGCGCCATGTTCGGCATCGAGCGGTTCGACTATGTCTTTGCCGGGGGACTGGACCTGGACCCGGCGGGTGCTCCGGTGCTTCTGGAGAGCGCCTGCGCCCTGGCCCGGACCCTGGGGGAGGAGAACTGAGATGGCGGAGAAGGTGGTCTGCGTGGTGGGCCCCACCGCCTGCGGCAAGACCAAACTGGGAGTGGAGCTGGCCAAGGCCCTGAACGGTGAGGTGGTGTCGGTGGACTCCATGCAGATCTACCGTGGCATGACCATCGGCACCGCCGCCCCCACACCGGAGGAGATGGACGGGGTGCCCCACCACATGGTGGCAGTGGCGGACCCGGAGGAGCAGTGGTCCGTGGCCCGGTACACCCGGGCGGCCGCCGCCTGCGTGGAGGACATCCTGGCCCGGGGCCGCCGGGTGGTGCTGGTGGGCGGCACGGGCTTGTGGCTGGACGCCCTCATCAGCGGCCGCACCTTTGCCCCCGGCCAGAGCGGCGGCGCCATCCGCCGGGAGCTGGAGCAGCGGTTCGAGAGGGAGGGCATCCAGGGCCTCTGGGCAGAGCTGGAGCAGGTGGACCCGGAGTCCGCCGGAAAGCTCCACAGGGCGGACACCAAGCGGATCCTCCGGGCCCTGGAGGTGTACCGGGAGACGGGCAGGACCATCTCCGCCCACAACGCCGAGACGGCGGCGCTGCCCCGGCGGTACGACCCGGTGAAGATCGGCCTGGCCTTTCAGGACCGGGAGGATATGAAGGCCCTCATCGACCAGCGGGTGGACAAGATGGTGGAAGAGGGGCTTCTGGAGGAGGTGCAGGCGCTGCTGCGCCGGGGCCTGCCCCGGACCGCCACCGCCCTCCAGGCCATCGGCTACAAGGAGTTTTTGGGGGTCCTGGACGGCACCGTCACCCAGGACCAGGCCATTGAGGAGGTGAAGCTCCGCTCCCGGCAGTACGCCAAGCGGCAGCTGACCTGGCTGCGCCGGGACAAGGAGATTCACTGGATTTATTGGGAAAAAGAGCGGGATTTTGACCGCGCCCTCCGACTTTCGACGGAAATCCTCCGCGCCCATGGCTTATGCTAAGTCCTGGGCGGGCGAGCAATGACGGATCGTCCGCACATAGAAAAAGAATGGAGACGATACATCATGCAAAAGCAGCCCAATTTACAGGAGAATTTCCTTCGTCAGGTGAGAAGAGACCGGATGCCGGTAACTATGTTTCTGGTCAACGGCTTTCAGCTCCGGGGCATCGTGACGGGGTTTGACCCCTTTGTGGTGGTGCTGGAGAGTGAGGGCAAACAGCAGGTGATCTACAAGCACGCCATCTCCACAGTGGTGCCGGCCCGTCCGGTGGAGCTGCGGGAGGAGGCATAGCGGCGTCCCTTTTGCCGGGGCGCATGAGAGCGGAGGAGACAAAGTGCCCAAAGAAGAAAGAGACAACGAACAGCAGCGCCCCCGCAAAGGCGTCCGCCAGCAGACCTCCTGGAAGATGAGAGTGGCTTCCCTGGTGCTGGTTTTATGTGTGCTGGGGTATTTCGGCGTACAGATCTACCGGTATTTCCAGGACCCCTATCCCACCTATGCCGTCTACCAGTATCAGGTGGAGGACAGCGTGACCCTCAACGGTGTGGTGGTGCGGGATGAGGAGGTTCTGTCCTCCACTGCCAGCGGCATCCCCTCCCTGGAGCGCAGCGAAGGGGAGCGGGTGGGCGCCGGGAAGGTGCTGGCGGTGATCTACCAGGACCAGGCCTCCCAGGACCGGCAGTCCCAGCTGCAGGCTCTGGAGGCGCAGCTGGAGCAGCTGGAATATGCCCAGGCCGCAGCAGCAGATTCTGAGGCTTCGCTGCGGCTGGACAACGAGATCGCCGCGGGCATCCTCTCACTGCAGGCAGACCTGTCTGCGGACAAGCTGGCCGATGCTGAGGAGCACATCTCTCAGCTGCGGTCCCTGGTGCTCAAGCGGGACTATACCTATCAGGACTCTACAGACTTGACGGCCCAGATCCAGGATCTCAAGAGTCAGGTCCAGAGCCTGAAGTCCGCTGTGTCCTCCGGGGCCACCACGGTGAAGGCCCCCAAGGCAGGTACCTATTCCGCCGTGGTGGACGGGTATGAAAATACCCTGACGCCGGACATGCTGGAGAGCATCACCCCACAACAGCTCAAGGCAGTCCAGGCGGACACCTCCGTGACCTCTGATCTGGGGAAGATGATTTACGGGGACACCTGGTACTATGCCGCCGTGGTGGATCAGGAGACGGCTTCGGAATTCACTGTGGGCGCCTCCACCACGTTGCGCTTCGTCAAGGGCCTGGAGCGGGAGCTGCCGGTAAAGGTGGAGTCCGTGGGCCAGGTCCAGGACGGCGAGCAGGTGGTGGTGTTTTCCAGCAACAAATACCTCTCTGAGGTGACGCAGCTGCGGCGGCAGGCGGCGGACGTGATCCGCAGCACCTACAGCGGTCTGCGGGTGCCCCAGGATGCCCTGCGGGTGGTGACGAAGGAGGTCAAGGATGAGGAGACCGGCGAGACCACCCAGACCCAGGTCACCGGCGTGTACTGCCTGGTGGGCGTCAACGCCCTCTTCAAGCCTGTGGACGTGCTTTACAACGGCGACGGCTTCTGCCTGGTGAAGGGCACCTCCGACAAGGAAAAGACCCTGCTGCGAGCGGGGGACCAGGTCATCGTGACGGCGGAGGAGCTCTACGACGGCAAAGTCGTGGCGTAACCGGAGAGAAATAGAAAGGAAGCGTTTTCTATGTCAATTGCGCAGAACATTGCCAAGATTCGGGAGGAGATCGCTCAGGCCGCCCGGGATGCGGGCCGGGACCCGAAGGAGATCACCCTGGTAGGCGCCAGCAAGATGAACGACGCCGCTGCCTGCCGGGAGGCCATCGCCGCCGGCATCGATGTGCTGGGGGAGAACCGGGTCCAGGAGATGCAGCAGAAGCTGTCCCAGAACGCCTATGACGGCGTGCCCCTGCACTTCATCGGCCACCTCCAGCGCAACAAGGTCAAGCAGGTGGTGGGCTATGTGGATCTGATCCAATCCGCCGGTTCTCTGGAGCTGCTCTCGGAGATCGACAAGTGCGCCGCCAAGAAGGAGCTGGTCCAGGACGTGCTGCTGGAGGTCAACATCGGCGAGGAGGAGGCCAAGAGCGGCTTTCTGCCCGGCGATCTCTTCCAGGCGGCCCAGGCGGCCAAAGAGCTGCCCCATGTCCGGGTCCGTGGCCTCATGGCCATTCCGCCGGTGGAGAGCGAAGCGCACGGAAGTATTCCATTTTTTGAAAAAATGTACCGGTTTTATGTTGACATAAATGAAAAGTTGTATAATAATGAATTCGTATACTTATCAATGGGCATGAGCGGCGACTTTGCCGACGCCATCCGCTGCGGCGCCAATATGGTGCGGGTGGGCACGGCGATTTTCGGCGCTCGCAACTACGGACAGACAAACTGACAACACGGGAGGCTTTACGCCATGAGCATTATCGACGAATTCAAGCGCTGGACCCACCCCTATGAGGATGAGGACGAGGAATACGAGGATGATTTCCCCGAGATCCAGAGAAAGGAATCCCCCTTTGAGGAGCGGCGCAGCCGGGCGGAGGACCGCCGGAACAAGGTGGTCAATATCCACGCTACCACCCAGCTGAAGGTGGTTCTGGTGAAGCCGGAGCGGTTCGAAAACGCCTCTGAGATCGCAGATCATCTCAAGGACAAGCGCACCGTGGTGCTGAACCTGGAGTCCACCAACAAGGACATTGCCCGCCGCCTCATCGACTTCCTGTCCGGTGTGGCCTATGCCGGCGAGGGCAAGATCAAGAAGGTGGCTGCCAGCACCTATATCATCACCCCCTATCATGTGGACATCGAAGGGGATCTGATCGACGAGCTGGAGAACAACGGGCTGTATTTCTAAGGAAAAGCAGCCCTCCCTCCGGGGAGAAAGCGGCGCCGGGAGGCGGCGCTATGTTGTCCTGCGCATTGCGCGGGGACAGAAAGAACGGAAATGACTGTGCGCCGGGTGCGGCGCGGGAAGGGAAGTTGATTTTGGCATGCTGACACCCCAGGAGGTATCCAACCGGGCCTTCCCCAAGGCCATGGTGGGCGGCTATAATATGGCCATGGTGGACGAATTTTTGGACGAGCTCACCGATGACTACACCGCTTTGTACAAGGAAAATGCGGCCCTGAAGGCCAAGCTGAAGGTGCTGGTGGACAAGGTGGAGGAGTATCGGGCCACCGAGGAGTCCATGCGGGCTGCCCTGCTGACCGCCCAGAAGATGGCCAACACCATCGTGGAGGACGCGGAAAAGCAGAAGGCGGAGATGCTGGAGGAGGCGGAGAAGCAGGCCCGGGTCAAGATCGGTGACCTGCAAAACGAGCTCCTGGCCCAGCAAAAGCGCCTGAGCGAGGGACAGAAGAGCCTCAGTGACTTTGTGGAGACCTCCCGGGAGCTGTGCCGCAAGCAGCTGGAGTTCCTAGAGCAGCTGCCGGCCATGGAGGTGGAGACGCCCGCGGCTCCCGCTGAGGTGGAGGAGAAGCAGCCTGCCAGCGCTGTGGACGAGATCGAGGAGAAGATCCTCTCCTCCTTTGACAAGGACCTGTTTGCGCCGGTGAAGGCGGAGCCAGCCGTCCCTGCGCAGGCGGAGGAGCCTGCGCCCCAGGAGGAGAAGGCATCTCAGGCTGCCCAGCAGCCCGCCTCCAGGACCGAGGAGGACGAGGACGATGATCCCTTCTTTGCCAAAACCCGGACCATCAATCTCAAGGACCTGAAATTCGGCCGCAACTATACCGGCGAAGAATGAGAAAAGGGCGGCTGACAAGCCGCCCTTTTTTGCCGCTCATACAGAGAGAGGAGGGGGTGCCCATGGAGGGCAAGACGCCTATTGTGGCCATTCTCTATGATTTTGACAAGACACTGTGCACCACGGATATGCAGGACTACGCCTTCATCCCCAGCCTGGGTATGACTCCGGCGGAGTTCTGGCAGGAGGCCAACAACTTCGGCCGGGAGCAGCGGATGGACGGCATCTTGGCCTATATGTACACCATGCTGCGGGAGGCCCGGCGGCGGGATCTGCCCTTCACCCGGCAGGACCTGGTGGAGAAGGGACGGAGCATTGTGCTCTATCCCGGCGTGGAGGACTGGTTCCGGCGCATCAACGCCTTCGGCCTGACCCAGGGGGTCCAGGTGGAGCACTATGTCATCTCCTCCGGCCTGCGGGAGATCATCGAGGGCTCCTCCATCAGCGGCGCCTTCAAGGAGATCTATGCCAGCGAGTTCTATTACGACGAGACCGGTCGGCCGGTGTGGCCCAAGCTGGCGGTAAACTTCACCGCCAAGACCCAGTTCGTCTATCGCATCAACAAGGGCGTGCTGGATGTGTCCGACGACAAGACCCTCAACGACTCCATGCCCGACGACAGCAAGCGGGTGCCCTTTACCAGCATGATCTACATGGGCGACGGCTTGAGCGACGTGCCCTGCATGAAGATGATGCGGGCCTACGGCGGCCAGGCCATCGCCGTCTACCAGGAGGCCAACCGCCCCGGGGTGGAGGACTTGCTGTCCAAAGGACGGGTGGACTTCATGTTTCCCGCCGATTACAGCGAGGGCACCGGCCTGGACCAGACTGTGAAGCACATCATTACCAAAATGGCCATCTGCGACGCCCTGAGCGAGGAGAACGGCCGCCAGCTGCGCAGTATCGGCGGAGACCTGCTGCCCAATCAGGTGGGACTGTTCTGAGGGGGAAGGGTGTCCCTCCTGAAAAGAGAGACCGCCTCCCTGGAAGAGGTGGAGAGAAAGGAGTGCCACATGACAGGCTTTTGCGGACAGGACTGTACCTTTTGTACCTACCGGAATACCCACGGCTGCGGCGGTTGTCGGGAGACCCAGGGGAATCCCTTTTACGGCCCTTGCCGGGTGGCCCGCTGCTGCTCCGTCAAGGGACTGGAGAGCTGTGCTCAGTGCCGGGACCGGGGAGACTGCGCCCTGGCGGAACGAATGCGGGAGCAGAGGGAGAGCTGGCAGCCGGGGCCTGAGACGCCGCCTGAGGAGCACGGCAGCTCCTTCAAAACAGAGCTCCTGGGCCAGTGGCTGCCGGTGCTCTTTTGGATGCTCATCGCCTCTACAGTGGTATCCCTGGGACAGAACCTGGGGGAGAGAGCGGCGGAGCTGACCAGCTGGATCACGCTGGGCATCAGCGTGGCTATGCTGTATGTATTCTGGAAGCTTTCGGTGGTGTCCCGGCATCTGCGGTTGGTGTGGTGGCTGCAGGTGGCAGGGGTGGTGCTGTCGGCGGTGACCCTTTTGATGGAAGTGGTTTTGCCGGTGGAGGAGAGTCCCTACCTGTATCTGATGATGCTGGTGCCCATGGCGGTGCTGGAGGCCCTGGTGCCCTACTACTTCTGCGAGGGCCTGGCCCGGGAGCTGGACGCCGTGGGGGAGTGGAGCCTGGGCCGTCAGTGGCGGAAGCTGCGCCGGTGTCTCCTGGGGGCCATGGGCGCTTTGGTGGTGATGCTGGTGCTGGCCCTGGGGGCCATTTATGCCCCGGCCCTGGCCATGATGCTGCTGCTGGGGGCCATGATCTGCGCCTTGGTTTTGCTGGGCTGTGCCATTGCCGAGCTGGTACTGCTGTGGCGCAGCGGCAGGTTCTTCCAGAGCCTGCCCCGCAATCGCACTTCCGCCTGGGGGCAGGGCCCCTGGGCGTGAGGCCCACACCATAGGAAAACCCCGAAGAGAAAGACAGGGGGAGGAAGCGCGGTCACCGGTGCTTCCTCCCCCTGCATGTTCCCTGAAAAATGGCATCGGGAGCAGGCGGTGTGCCTGCTCCCGAATGCGGAGGGGGAATAGAAGATAGCGTTATGGATGGTCCACCTGGTACATGTGCTGGATCAGGTCCAGCACCTTGTTGGAGTAGCCCCACTCATTGTCATACCAGGAGATGAGCTTGACGAAGTTGTCGTCCAGCATGATGCCGGCGGTCTCGTCAAAAATGCTGGTGTGGGGATTGCCGATGATATCGGAGGAGACGATCTGGTCCCGGGTGTAGCTGAGGATGCCCTTCATGGGGCCGTCGGCGGCGGCACGGATGGCGGCGCAGATCTCCTCATAGGTGGTGGACACCTTCAGCCGGGCGGTGAGGTCCACCACAGAGGCGTCGTTGGTGGGCACCCGGAAGGACATACCGGTCATCTTGCCCTTAAGCTCCGGGATCACGATGCCCACGGCCTTGGCCGCGCCGGTAGAGGAGGGGATGATATTGCCCATGACGCTGCGGCCTGTGCGCCAGTCCCGGCCCGCCCGGGAGGCCACCGCCTTCTGCTTGGCGGTGGAGGCGTGGATGGTGGACATGAGGGCCTGCTCGATGCCGAAGGCATCCTGGATGACCTTGGCCAGAGGGGCCAGGCAGTTGGTGGTGCAGGAGGCGTTGGACACCACGTTCATATCGGAGGTGTAGGTCTCATGGTTAACGCCCATGACGAAGGTGGGGGTGATGTCGTCCTTGGCGGGAGCGGTGATGATGACCTTCTTGGCCCCGCCCACGAAGTGTGCCGCACCCTTTTCCTGGGTGTTGAAGGCACCGGTGGACTCAATGATGTATTCGGCGCCGCACTCGCTCCAAGGGATCTGGGCGGCATCGGTCTCGCTGAACACACGAATCTTGTGCCCGTTGACGATCAGATGCTCCTCGTCATGCTCCACCGTGCCGGGAAAGCCGTGAAACACGGTGTCGTATTTGAGCATGTACTCCATGTAGTCCAGGTCCGCCTTGCGCAGGTTGATCCCGCAGACCTCGAAGTCCTCCCGGTTGGCCAGAATGCGCATGATCACGCGGCCGATCCGGCCAAAGCCGTTGATTCCGACTGCAATCGCCATTATTATCGTCCCCTTTTCATTTTTTGGCGGCGCCATCCGCCTTCGTTATTTTCATTATACCATACTTTTTCTGTTTGTCTCGCATTTTGCGTAAAAATTACGCATGAATTTACGAAAGGAAAATTATTGTTTTTCCACAATGTTGCATAAATTACGCTGGGTGAAGCGGAGAGGGACTGTGAGCGGCAGGAAAAAGTCAAAAATAGTCGAATTTGATTTTATTCTTGTGTTTTTTGTCGAATTTTGGTATGCTGAGACCAATGTAAGAGCGGATTTTTCAGGGATCTTCCTGGGCTGACAGGCTTTTCCATGGGTGAAACGGTCAGCGGGGACAAATCCTATCCGCAAAGTCATACCAAAGGAGCTTACCATGGACGAAAAGGACCAGGAGCGGCTGCGGCTATTGCTGGAGCTGTTTCCCAACGCTGCCGCCCAGCTGCGGGGCGCGCTGAGCAATATCGAATTTGCCGTTTCCCGGATCGTTCCGCCGGAGGCCAGGGATTTCAACCGGGAGATGGACCGGAACGCCGCGCTGCTTTATCAGAGCTACTACCGCTTGCTGCGGCTGGTGAACAACTTTTCCGACGCGCCCTACCTGCTGGACGACAAGCCCCTGGACCTGGTGGACCGGGATCTGACGGTGCTGGTGGGAGATGTGTGCCGCAAGGCGGAGGCCATGGCAGAGCTGCGGGGGCTGCACCTGGAGTTTGAAAGCCAGCTGTCTGAAGGCCATCTGGTGGCGGTGCATCCTGAGGGGATCGAGCGCTTGCTGCTCAATCTTCTGTCCAACGCCTTCAAGTTCACACCTGCCGGCGGATCCGTGCGGGTGGGGCTGCAGAAAGTGGGAGAGCGGATTCTTTTGACAGTGACAGACACGGGCTGCGGCATTTCAGAGGAGCTGCTGCCTACTCTCTTTGATCGATGCCTGCACACCGAGCGGCGGGACCCGGCGCCCCACGGATTAGGACTGGGACTTCCCATCTGCCAGGGCATCGCCCGGGCACACGGGGGCCAAATGATGGCTGTGTCCACACCGGGAAAGGGCACCCAGATGACGCTGTCCCTGCCGGATCGGCGCAGCGACCACCTGGTCATCTCAGACCTGCCCTTTGACTATGCCGGCGGCTTTGACCGGGTGCTGCTGGAGCTGTCCGATGCGCTGCCCATGGAGGCGTTCCTCCAGCGCAGGACCGATTAAACGATGGGAAAAAGTCCGCCGTGACGGCGGACTTTTTGCGGTGAGAAAGGAGGCGGGAGCCATGGAGCATTCCCGTGTATATGTGGCTATGAGCGGCGGCGTGGACAGCGCCGGCGCTGCGCTGCTGCTGCAGAAGCTGGGGTATGACGTTACCGGCGTGACGCTGCGGCTGCGGCCCGGCGCCGAGGGGGACATTGACGACGCCCGCCGGGCGGCCCAGGCCCTGGGCGTGCCCCATGAGGTGCTGGACTGCCAGGAGCTCTTCCGGCATCAGGTCATGGATCCCTTCGTGGGAGAGTACTGCCGGGGCCGGACCCCCAATCCCTGTCTGGTGTGCAACCGGAGGGTGAAGTTCGGGGCCTTGCTGGATTATGCCCTTGCTCGGGGGGCGGACTACCTGGCCACCGGCCACTATGCCCGCCTGGGGCGGGATGAGGAGACCGGGCGGTATCTGCTGCTGCGGGGCCGGGACCGGCGGAAGGACCAAAGCTATGTACTCTACCAGCTGACCCAGCATCAGCTGGCCCATTTGCTGCTGCCCATTGGGACCTATGAGAAGGCTGCTGTCCGGTCCCTGGCGGCAGAGCGGGGCCTTATCAGCGCCAACCGGCCCGACAGCCAGGACATCTGCTTCATCCCCGACGGAGACTATGTGCGCTTCCTCCAGGAGTACGGCGGCGTCAAGCTGGAGCCGGGGGATTTTGTGGACCGCTCCGGCCGTGTGCTGGGCTGCCACCGGGGACTGGTATGCTATACCACCGGCCAGCGTAAGGGTCTGGGCGTCAGCGCGGACCGGCCGCTGTATGTGCTGGAGAAGGACGCGGAGACCAACCAGGTGATCTTGGGGGACGACAGGGACCTCTTTTCCTCTACGCTGACAGCGGAGGATGTGAACTGGATCTCCATCCCGGCTCTGGAGGGCCCCATGCGCTTCACAGCCAAGACCCGATACAGCCAGCGGGAGGCGGAGGCCACAGTGGAGCCCCTGGAGGGCGGACGCATCCGGGTGCGCTTCGATGCGCCTCAGCGGGCCATCACGGCGGGTCAGGCGGTGGTGCTTTACGACGGGGAGATGGTGGCTGGCGGCGGGACCATCGTAGGCCCCTGAACAGCAAAAGATGCTGCCGGGTTTCCCCGTGCAGCATCCTTACCCATCCCTCATCGCTGACTGACCTGCCATTCCTCCTGATAGATCAGATCATCCACGTCCTGCTGATAAAGTGTATCGTACTTCATGGCTGCGCCTCCTTTCGTTTTCACTCCCCCGTATTTGGGGGAGGACTAACCAGTATATGCGCGCAGACGCGAAAAGTTGCACGAAACAGGGCACCCATAAAAAAGAAAAAATCAAAAAAAGTTTTGGTAAAGGGTTGACAAATAGAAGGTAAGTATGGTAATCTATGTGTTGCCGATATCTGCCGGTGTGGCGGAATTGGCAGACGCAGGGGACTTAAAATCCCCCGGTAGCGATACCGTACCGGTTCGAACCCGGTCACCGGCACCATTTCGGTCCTGTATATCGCGGAGTAGAGCAGTTGGTAGCTCGTCGGGCTCATAACCCGGAGGTCGCAGGTTCAAGTCCTGTCTCCGCAACCAGAAAACCGCTGGAATCGTAAGATTCCAGCGGTTTATTTTTGTCTTAACCCTTTTTGGATATGTATGCGCAAAACAGAAAGGAATCCGAAGCAGGAAAGGAATACAGAACGATGGATACAAATTTTTGCTAAAAATGAACCGTTTCTTGCTTTGTGAAACTTAACGTGGTAAAATGATACAAATTTTGCTGCAAAAGAGGGATTGACAACATATGATGTGGAAAGACAGCTACCGGCTGGGTGTGGAGCGCATTGACCAGCAGCACATGGAATTGTTCCGCATGACGGAAGATTTGGTGAATGCTGTAAAAGCAGGAGCCGGTGTAGAGGAATATCAAAAGGCTTTGGGATTTTTGAAGGACTATGTGGTGTACCACTTCCGGGATGAGGAGGCCTACCAAGCTTCCATCCACTACGACGGCATGGCGGCTCACAAGGAGGAGCACAGGCAGTTCACCCAGACGGTGCTCGATTATGAAAAGCGCCTGACGGGAAATGGGTTTGATCAGAAAACCATGAAGGATCTGGCCGGTACGGTGACTACCTGGCTCATCTACCATGTGGTGGACACCGATCAGAAGATCATCTCCGGTGAAAAGATGACTGGTGAGGAGAAGCAGTTTGAGCAGTATGCGGACCTGTTTGCCCACAGTGCCCTGGATGTGATGGAGACCATGGCGGGCCTTGACCAGGGAAGTGCCCGGCTTCAGACGGAAAGCCCCTATGCGCCCCAGGAGGATGTCTTTGTGAAAATCCAACTGGTAGGTGATGTGAAGGGGGAGGCGGTCTTTGGCTTTTCCAAGGAGCTTGCTCTCCGCCTGCTTGAGACCATGACAGGCATGGAGCTGACGGAGGTGGACGAGCTGGTGCAGTCCGCCCTGTGTGAGCTGACCAACATCTCCTGCGGCAATGCGGCCACCGCGCTGGTCAAGCGCGGGCTGCAGTGTGACATCAAGCCGCCGGCGGTTTCCCAGGACTTTGCCTCTGACGGCAACGGCACCGGTGTTCGCATCGACACGGTTTCCGGCCGGCTGGAGATCGGTGTAGTGCTGTAAAGCAGGGGGAGAAATCGCGTTGCTGTAGATCGAAGGGAAGGCGCATGGAAACATGCGCCTCTCTCTTTTCCTCTCAGTGGTTTTTTAGTAAAATGGAAAGGAAAATGTTTCCTCGACAAAATTTTCCTTGACAGTGCGGGAAAAACGGGATATGATAGCAAAACGAAAAGGGAGTAGCTGGCACATACTGCTTGTGTATCCGTTGGCGTCAATACGGGTTTTGGCCCCGCTGCGGATTGAAATGGCGAGACTTTTGCATCAATGCTGGGGTGTTGACGCAAAAGGGCTCGCCTTTTTTGCGTGCCACCGAGAAAGGAACGATGGATATGCCAAACGAAAAGCCGGTCTATCAAAAAACGAGAGTGGAGCTGTTCCGGGACATGAAGGTCTCCGACGCAGGCCTTACCAGTGAGGAGGCCCGACGCCGTCAGGAGCAGTACGGTCCCAATGAGCTCCAGGCTGGGAAGCGCAAGAGCATCCCTGCGATTTTCCTGGAGCAGTTCAAGGATTTCCTGGTCATCATTTTGATCATTGCCGCCATTGTCTCCGCCGCCCTGGGCGACGTGGAGAGCATGGTGGTCATCCTGGCGGTCATCACCATGAATGCCATTTTGGGCACGGTCCAGACGGTGAAGGCCACCGCCTCTCTGGACAGCCTGAAAAAGCTCTCTGCTCCCACTGCCAAGGTGCTGCGGGACGGCGCCGTGGTGGAGATCCCCGGCAGCGAGGTCACCGTGGGCGACGTGGTGCAGCTGGAGGCCGGCGACTTTGTCTGCGCTGACGGCCGGCTGCTGGACTGCGCCAGCCTGAAGGTGGCCGAGAGCGCTCTCACCGGTGAGAGTCTGCCGGTGGAAAAGGAGCTGGACGACATCTCCGGCGAGGTGCCTCTGGGTGACCGGAAGAACATGGTCTTTTCCGGCAGCTTTGTCACCTACGGCCGGGCTGCCTTCCTGGTCACCGGCATCGGTATGGACACGGAGATGGGCCATATCGCCACGCTGCTGAAAAACACCGAGGAGA